>JAFMNH010000123.1 GCA_017859335.1 Rhodothermales bacterium
CTTTGGCCAGTTCGTGAATGTACAGCCCTGTCCGTCGTGTCGTGGCGAAGGACGGATCATCACGTCGCCCTGCAGCGTGTGTGAAGGGGAAGGCCGCCGCAAGGGCGAAGAGACTATTACCATTACGGTGCCCGCCGGCGTTCTCGAGGGCCACTACCTTACGCTCCGTGGCGCAGGGAACGCCGGCCAGAGGGGCGGACCCTCCGGCAATCTGCGCGTGGAAATCGAGGAAAAGAAGCACGAGCACTTCTCGAGAGAGGGCCTCGACGTGTATTACGATCTCTACCTGTCCATTCCCGAGGCAGCGCTTGGAACGGATGTGGATGTTCCGACACTTAAGGGGAAAGCACGCGTGCAGATTGACCCCGGTATCCAGTCGGGCAAGGTGCTTCGGATGCGCGAACGGGGCCTGCCCGACATCGAATCCTCCCGCACCGGCGATCAGATGGTCCGTGTCCACGTCTGGACGCCGACCGCGCTGTCTGACGACGAACGGCGCATCCTGGAGGGCTGGAGGGATGCCGAACATTTCAAACCGGATCCTGCGTCGATAGATGATCGGCGAGGCTTCTTCTCGCGTGTCAAGGACGTTTTTTCATAGCCCGGTACGAGCGGTAGAGAGCCGCCTGCGGGGCACCTTACAACCCACAAAGGACTCCATTGAGCGACACCCCCACCCATCCGGTCGATCCAGATACGTTTCGTAAAGGCATGCGTCACGTGCCCACCGTGGTCACGGTCGTAACGTTCAACGCAACCAACGCCCCATGCGGTGTGACCATCGGGTCGTTTGCCAGTCTTTCGCTGGATCCTCCGCTGGTCTGCTTCAATATCAAGAAGGCTTCGGACATCCACGACGAGATCATTGCCGCGGATCGTTACCTGATCCATGTATTGCGTGATGATCAGGCCGAGGTGTCGGATCGATTTGCGGACCCGTCCCGGTCCCGGCGCGACCAACTCGATGGCACCCACACAGAGCCCGGGCCGCACGATATCCCGACGCTCTCTGATTTTTTGGTCCGGTTTGATTGCCGCCGCACGCAGATCCACGAAGGGGGCGACCACTCCATTATCCTGGCGTGTGTGGAAGGTATTGACGAGGGCACCCCGGCGCGTCCGATCGTGTATCACCAGCGGGCCTATCACGCGGTCGGGACGCAGGTGGCCGATCGGAACCTGACCCACTGATACCGCTCAGGAGCCTGGGCGCGTCAGCGTTTCGCCGGCCGATCCCGCGCCGAAAAACGCGAAGTCATACCGGCAGGGGTCTGCAGGGTCCAGCTCCCGGCATGCAGCAGTCAGCTCTTCCACGGCGCGCCAGTCGTTCGCTTTTCGCGACAGCAGACCCACGGCCCGGGCCTGCGTCCCTGAATGCACATCGAGCGGTAGCATCAGATCCGCCGGATCCAGGCATGTCCAGCACGCCAGGTCCACCGGCCCGGGCCGCACCATCCACCTGAGATACATGTTCAGGCGCTTGCAGGCGCTGCCCGTGGAGGGGCGCGCCAGGTGCTTTCGCATGCGCGTCGGCTGGCCTGGCACGGCAGCCAGCAGGGCCGTCGAGAAATGCTCAATGCCGTGCTGGACCGGATCTGTCGCCCTCAGGCCCTGCTGAAAAAGGCGCTCAAGCGATTGGTAACGCGTTACTGCCTGCAGCGCCATGATCAGGCCGTGCAGATCGGACGCGTTGAAGGTGCGGTGCTTGAAGCCTTCGAGCGACCGACGGTGCACGGCTTCGTCGTAGTCGCGAATGAACGAAGCAGGTTGATAGTTGAACAGCGCGCACAGTTCGGCCAGCTTCCGCAGCATGATATCCCGCCGGCCCCATGCCAGGAGGGCAGCAAAGAGTCCCATCAGCACCTGATCCTCCGGATCTTCGAAGGCGTGGGGAATCGAAATCGGATCATCCTCGATGAAGCGGGGGTGCTCGAAGCGTGCCGCAATAGGATCCAGATAGGCCCTCAGGCACTGTATATCCGTATCGTCGGGTCGCTCTTCCCTCACGCTATAAGGGATTATGAGCGCTGGAACAGGGCCAGTGCTGCGCCCAGATCCACGTTTCCGCCGCTGACTACGATGCCCACACGAGCGCCTTTGACGTCGATTTGACCGGAGAGCACGCCCGCAAGCGCAAGCGCACCGGTCGGTTCGACAATGATCTTCAGTCGCTCCCAGCACAGCCGCATGGCCTCGATCAGTGCCTCGTCGGACACCGTCATCATGTCGTGTACGTACTCCAGCACAAGGGGGAAGGTCAGCGCGCCGAGGTAGGGCGTGCGCGCCCCATCAGCAATCGTCTCCGGGTTGTGTACCGACTGCAGCGTTCCCGTCCTGAACGAGCGCGTTGCGTCATCTCCTGCTTCCGGCTCCACGCCGAAAACACGGCAGTCCGGTTGCAGGGACCGGGCCGCGATGGCGCACCCCGAAAGCAGCCCGCCACCGCCACAGCACACAAAGAGCATATCGAGGTCAGGAACGGTTTGCATGAGCTCCAGTCCGACCGTTCCCTGGCCCGCAACCACATCGGCGTGATCGTAGGGGGGGATCAGGGTCATGCCGGTCTCAGTCATCATCTGCGCGGCAAGCTCCTCGCGCGCAATGGCATGTTTGTCGTAGGTAACCACACGGGCGCCATATCCTTCTGTGGCCTTTTTCTTGATCTCTGGCGCATCCTCGGGCATGATGATGGTCGTGGGAATGCCCAGGAGCTGGCCCGACAGGGCAATGGCCTGTGCATGATTGCCCGAGGAGTAGGTGAGGACGCCCTTTTCCCTTTCTGCGCCTTTCAGTTTACTCAGGGCATGGTAGGCGCCCCTGAACTTGAAGGCTCCCGTGCGCTGGAAATTTTCGCATTTCAGGAAAAGCGATGCCTCTGCCATGGCGTCCAGCGTACGGCTGGTCATGACGGGGGTGCTGTTGGCAGCGCCCGAGAGGATCTCCGAAGCAGCCAGGATGTCCTTAAAAGAAACCGGGGGGACGGGCGCAGCGCCGTCCCCCCGCAATGATTCGTCTGACGTCATGATGCGGCGTGGGGTATGGCAGCAGGCGCCGATTCTCGGCGCCTTCACCCCCAAGATACGATCAGCCCTCTACCTATTCGACGTCCTCTACCGGCACCTCGGTCACTTCTTCGGCTACTCGCTCGACAATGACATCCACGTCGGTGACGAGTGCTGCCAAGGCGCCGACGGCAGCCAGTGTAGGCATCAGGAATACGGCGGCGGTGGCTCCACCAACCCCAACCGTAAGAGGCAACTCAAGCAACGTACGACCATCTTTGCGGATCGTTACCCTGCGCGCATTGCCCTCTTCCATGATCTCTTTGACCTTTCCGACCAACTGGGTGCCTTTGACCTTCATTTCGTCCATGTGGGTGCGGACAGCTTCTTTGTTCAGCATGGGATGTTCCTCGTAAGGATAGTGGCATATATAACCTTTAAAGGGAATACGGACGGGTTTCGGTCTGGTTGCGCTTACCGGGGTCCATGGCCGTATATTTGCGGCCCGAAACCACTTAGGACTACAATCCGAAAAAAATTATTTAAGGGATTTTGCCAAGGGGCGATAATCCCTTCGAGCGAGGCGCTCAGGTGAGCATTCTCGCACCAACTTACCCACCACAAATCTGAACTTGGAGGTTCAATACAATGGGTCAGCAACAACTTCTTCTTCTCGTTCTCGGTATCGTCATCGTCGGCCTGGCCGTCGTCGTTGGTATCCAGGCTTTTGACGAGTCTGCACAGCAAGCAGAGTCCGATGGTCTTACCATGGATGCCATGCGTATCCTAAATGCGGCCAAGGCCATCGACGCAAAGCCTGCCGAATTTGGTGGCTTTGATAGCTCGGCTGACAACTGGACTGACTTCGTTCTCGCAACCCACCTTCCGGATGTCAACCTGACCACAGCAAATGGTACATGTGCTCTCGCCGCTGGCGTAACGCCGGGTGCAACCCTCGCCATCGCATGTACAGGTGTTAATAAGGTCGCAACGGTAACACATACCTTCGCTACCAACGCGATTACTACGGCAATCACCGACGCTCCCTGAGGTAACGATGGCAGAGGAGATCAGGGCAGGGGCAACCCTGGCCAAGGCGGAGATCCTCCTGGCCTAGACGGAGAAAACCCCGGAAACGGTGGTTGTCCTCCGGGTCAACAGAATCAAGGGTCATGTTAGGGCCTGCAAAATGACAGGCTTCAACGCGCCTGACTGTAGCAGGACTTAAGCCATCAGGAAAAACCTCCCACAAGGCCCGCGACTCCGTCGCGGGCCTTGTGGTGTTTTTGGGGGTTGTGGTGCTGATATAGCTAGCATCGATGCAGCCTGCAGGTATCATCAAGGATTCCGGGATCAGGAGTTAAGCTTTGGGTGGGAAGGACGATACCGAACGGGTAGACGGTAGCGTCGTACGACGTGTACCAAGTCCCCGCAACAGGGTGTTGCAGCGGGACGACGCGTATTTGGGCCTCATAGGGCTGGGCAAACACATCCATGGCAAGCAAAGAATTCAGATTCAGCGGTGCGGGGCAGGGCGGTAAGCCGGTTCGGGGCACCGTATTTGCATCCAGCAAGCGGGCTGCCAAGAAGAAGGTCGAGACGCTCTCGGGCCGCCACGGCTTCAGCCTGCAGTCCATCGAGGAGCGTGTGACATACCTTTACAAGGTGCAGCGCCCCGGTGGGAAGGTGATCCAAGGCGAACAGAAGGCCTTCTCGGAAGCAGAGCTTCGCAAGGCGCTTGCCAAGATGGATCTGCAGGTCCTCAAGATCCAGAAGAAGCTCTTCGACTTTCAAGGCAAGCCGCCTGCGAACGATCTGATCATGTTCGTGCGGCTGTCGGCCAACCTGCTCAAGGAGAAGCTGCCCTACGATGAGGTATTGAACCTGTTGGTGAACGATGTATCCTCACGCAGCCTCAAGCAGGTCATCCGGGATCTGAGTGCGGATCTCAAGGGTGGGATGGAGGCCAAGCAGGCATTCTTCAAGCAGCGCCACTTGCTGGGTAAGTTCGTGGCCTACATGCTGGGCATTGCCTCGCAGTCCGGTAACATGGCCGAGATCTACGAGGCCACGGCCCGCTTCATTGAGCGCAAGGACGAGTTCAAGAAGAATGTGCGCAGCGCCATGGTAACGCCGGCTCTGACACTCATTGTTCTCCTTGCATCGTTCGTATGGTACGTGTGGTACATCTTTCCGCAGACCGCGGGTCTGTTTGAAGGGTTCGATATTGAGCTGCCCCCCATGACGCAGTCCACGCTCAATTTTTCAGCCTGGATGGACGTCAACTACTGGTGGGTGTTTTTGCTTTCTGGACTGGTTCTGGGTGGGACGATCGCCTTTCTACGGTCGGACAAGGGACGATTCCTGGCCCACAAATACATGATCCGCATCCCGGTTGTGGGTACGCTCCTGCTCAAATTGAATATTGAAATCTTTTGCCGGGTGTTCTCGGTGCTCTACACGGGCTCGGGAGACAACATGGGGATCATCAAGATTGCGGCAGAGGCCTCCGGCAATCGGTACCTGGAGCATCAGGTCAAAACCATCACCATCCCCATGATGGTGACGCGGGGCGCCGATCTGGTAAGCTCGATGGAAGCAGCAGGGGTCTTTACCCCCGTTACCCTGGCTCGTTTTCGCAGTGGGGCCGAGACGGGCAACGTGCGTGGAAGCGCGCAGCAGATGGCGGACTATTACGAGAAGGAAACGTCCTTGAAGCTGAAGACAGCGGTGGAGGGCATCCAAACGGTGGTAGCGCTGCTCATAACGGGCGCCATTGTGCTGCTCACGGTTCTTTCTTCCGAATTGGCTTTGGTTCAGCCATCTACAGCCGATTTCATGTAGAGAGGGACGCATAGCGCGTCATGATCCGGTAACTCCGCAACCATCCTGCCATGGGAAAGCATTCATCTGATAAATCGACTCCCGACCTGCCTTCACCCGACGGTGTGGAGAAGGAGAAGGCGCTCGTTCGCTCCATGATGGATGAACTGGGCAGCATGTCGGTAACGGAAATGACCGAGGCCCTCGAGTCCTTGGCTTCTGCGGGCCAGTCCGCATCACCCGAGGCGGAGCTACTCCGGGTGTCCCTTGATGAAATCTATGGCTCAAGCACCGCAAAGCGCCCATCCGAACCAGAACAGAGTACCCGTGGGGACGTAATGGAAGACCACAACAACGAATCGAAGAGTGCTTTGGAAACGCCCGACTCCCATTCGCCTGACGTGCCTGTATCAGGTATTGTACGCGACGAAATCGTAACGGCGCTGTTGCAGGCGGGTGTGGTAACGACGTCCCAGGTGTCCGACGCCATGAAGCGCCGCAAGGACGACCAGGAGTTGTGGCGCGCCCTGGAGGAGGATCCTGCGCTGGATATGTCCACGATCCGTGCGGCCGTGGCAGCGCAGCGAGGCATTTCGTCGCAGGCAGAACTCGATACACCTCCTACCCGTGCATTCGTCCATCAGATTCTGGAGGCTGTTTCTCCCGTGGATCTGGCGCGTTTTCTGGGTGTGGGGCTGTTGCCCGTGCATCTGGACATGGATATGGATATGGATTGGGTTGAGCATTCCCTTACGGTGCTCTCTGCCGATCCTCTTGACCGACGCGTCCAGTCGGTGCTTCTTTCGTCTCCGGTAACGGTCACGTGTCGGTATGCTCCGGAGTCGGTCATTGCC
>JAFMNH010000026.1 GCA_017859335.1 Rhodothermales bacterium
GGACAGGACCAACAGTATGGCCAAGACGATACCGCCTGTGACCAGATCACCTGCGTGAAGGGTCGCATCCTGAGTCATCAGGAAGGAAATGAGCGCCGTCGCGGGTGGAGGCTCCACGTGGGGAGAGGTTATCCTCGGATTGATTATGGGGTCAGATTCCAGCCGGAAGATACCGCAGAACTAGAAGTACTGTTGGGTAATCATGATGTAGACCAAGATGGCGAAGACGGCCACCGGACACACGTACTTGACGAGGAAGGACCACAAGGCATGTCCCTGCAGAGCGTGACCGCTGGACTCCAGGGACGCCAGCGCAGCTGGTATACCCCACTTCCACCCAACAAAAATGCACAGGCCAAGGGCACCGATGGACAGGGAATAGTTGCCCCATACGATGCTTTGCAGGTCCAGGAAGGAGATGCCCAGGCCGAATGACGTACTGAAAATATCCACGGCGCCTTGCGAGAGCGCCGATGGTATGGCAAGGACGAAACAGGCAACGCCAATCCACAGTGCTGCCTTCTTGCGGTTCCATTGTTTCTCATCCACGAAATATGCGACAACCACTTCGAGGAGTGAAATCGTGGAGGTCAACGCGGCAATCGAAAGCAGGGCGTAGAACGCGATGGCGAAGAGGCCACCGGCCGGAAGCTGCGAAAAAATGGACGGTAGCACGATGAAAACAAGGCCGGGTCCGGCGTTTGGCTCGACTCCGACACTGAACAAGGCAGGGAAAATGATCAGACCGGCCAGGAAGGCGATTCCCGTATCGAAAATGGCCACGATGATCCCTGCTTGCGGGAGGTTCTCCCGATCCGGGAAGTAGGAGCCGTAGGTAATCATGGCGCCCATGCCCAGGGAAAGGCTGAAAAGTGCCTGTCCAAGTGCGGCCAGGATGACACCCACATTGAGCTTTGAGAAGTCGGGGCTGAAGAGGTAGGAAACGCCGGCCATGCCGCCCTCTAGCGTCATCGATCGGATGGCCATGATGAGGAGCACGACAAGCAGCGTCGGCATGAGGATCTTGGTGGCCCGCTCAATGCCTTCGGATACGCCGCCACGAACAACGAATATGGTCAAGGCCATGAAGATGGCGGTCAGGACGAGGGGCATGAATGAGCCACCAATCAACGACACAAAGGCCGCTTCGCTTTCCGCCGCCGTTGTCACGCCACCCACCTGTCCGGTGATTGCTCCCCAGAGATAGGACAGGGTCCATCCTGCCACAACGGAATAGAAGGCCAGGATGCCGAAACCTGTCAAAACGCCCAGCCCACCGAGCCACTTCCAGTTCGTACCCGGTGCCAGTTTCTTGAAAGCCCCTACAGGGTTAAGCTTTGAAAATCGTCCGATGGAGAGTTCGGAAAGGACGACAGGCACTCCGATCAGCAGAACAAAGGCCAAATAAACGAGCACGAAGGCACCACCGCCGTTTTCTCCGGCGGTGTAGGGGAAGCGCCAGATATTGCCCAGTCCGATAGCAGATCCCGCTGCGGCCAGGATGAAACCAGCCTTTCCACTCCATTCACCACGTCCTGCAGAAGCCATGGGAGTATAACACGTTGAGTTGGGGGGTAGAGAAAAGCCAAAGGATCGGGATGACGGTCCTCAAAAGGATCAGTCAAGGCCACCTCCCGGCCTTTGGCGCCTGCAATAACCCGCTCCGGAAACAGAAAAGCAAGCCTCTGGCGGCAGCATCAATACCCTGAAAACAGGGCGGGCGGGGCGCAGACGATCAATGATCGTTTCTGCGCCCCGCCCGCATCCCGTGGTCATTCCGTTCATTCCGGATCCGCCGTACCCTGACGAATCAGAAGGGCAGGTCGTCGTCCGGCTGGAACGTGTAATCGTCCCGCGACCCCGAATCAGCCGCTGCCGGTGCCGGCGAGGCTGAACGGGATGCCCCCATACCACCGGGGGAGCTGAATGAGCCACCGCCCTCACGGCCGGAAAGCATCATCATCTCTTTCGCTTTGATCTCTGTCGTGTAGCGGGTGTTGCCATCCTTGTCTTCCCACTGACGGGTCTGCAGGGATCCCTCGAAATAAACCTGTGAGCCTTTTTTCAGATACTCGTTGCAGATTTCAGCCAGCCGCGCCCAGGCGACCACGCTGTGCCATTCCGTGCGTTCGACCCATTCGCCGCCCGCATCCTTGTACGATTCATTCGTAGCCAGCCGGATATTACAGACCGCGGTCCCGGACCCGGTATAACGAAGCTCCGGATCCTGGCCAAGATTACCTACCAGAATGACTTTATTGACTCCACGTGCCATCAGTACACCTCCTGAATTGTCAGATACGTTGTTTTCATGAGCCCCTGGCGATTCTATATGTGTCCGTCGGTCCCACCGAATGGGAAGACCGACCCTGGGGAGGGGATCCGACCACGCTGATCGACCCCGTCCCGTCTCTCACTGCGAAACCACCAGGAGATGCAAATGAATTGGGGAGTGTTAGAAGGACTTGGTCCATGCTCCCTTTTCATAGAGCCCGCCGCGTCCTGTTTGTAACTTCGACGATCCAACGTACCACTCGGGGGGTGACAGCCCGCTGTCAGCGAGATGCGTTTCCTCTTGAACATCACGTTGGATCGGCAGGGGATTCTACGCCGCCGCCGCTGAACGTTCACCTGAAGTTTTCCACAACCGTCCGCGCGTCACCATGGCTGAGAAGATCTACGACCCCGAATTCACCGAGTCCGGAGAACCCATCGAGAAGTGGGCCGACTTTGTGGCCATCGTGCGTCAGCTGCGCAGGGATTGCCCCTGGGATCGGGAGCAGACGCACGACAGCGTGAAGCATCTCCTGATCGAGGAAGCCTACGAAACGGTCGAAGCCATTGACGATGGCGACATGACGGGTCTGCGCAAGGAGTTGGGAGACATCCTGCTGCACGTCGTCTTCCATTCCGTAATGGCGGCCGAGACCGGCGCCTTTACCTTGCAGGACGTCATCGAATCGGAAACCGAAAAACTGGTCCGTCGCCACCCCCATGTATTTGGCGACACGCAGGTGGGCAGCGTGGACGATGTCCTGACCAATTGGGAGACGATCAAGATCCGGGAAGGAGAGAAGAAGTCGGCCATGGAAGGCGTCCCGCGTCACCTGCCCACTCTGCTTCGGGCCTACCGCATCCAGGAGAAAGCGGCCGGCGTGGGATTTGATTTCCCATCGCCGGAGGATGCCTGGGAGAAGGTGGCTGAGGAATTGGACGAACTGCGTGAGCTCGTCGACGGCGATGCATCAGATGAGCGCAAGGAGGAGGAACTGGGCGATCTCCTGTTCGCCATCGTGAACCATGCGCGCCAGAGCGGCATCAACCCGGAAAACGCCCTGGCTCGTACGAATGCCAAGTTCATCCGCCGTTTCCAGGGTGTCGAGAAGGCATTGGAGGCGGAAGGGTCCTCGCTGGTGGACGCCACGCTCGAAGAGATGGATGTCCATTGGGAGCGGATCAAAAAGGAAGAGCGGGCCCGCTGACGCGGACCCGCTCCCAAAAAAACCTGAAAGCGCGGTCCTAGTTGTCGGCCGGCAGGATTTCGACGGGTTGCAGGCGTCCTTCATCCCGATTCAGGAATTCCTCATAGAGGTCGATATGACGGCTCTCGATGGGCACGTTGAATCCATCGATGAAAAGGGCCAGGATGTTTGTGCTGGTCTCGAACGGATCCCCGTCCGAAACGAACAGGTTGGCTTTCTTGCCCACTTCGATCGAGCCGTAGTCATCCGCAATGCCGAACATCTCGGCCGGCGCCAGGGTCACGGCGCGCAGGGCTGCTTCCTTGCCCAGGCCGTAGGTAGCCGCAAAGCCGGCATTGAAGGGCAGGTTACGCACGTTTTCTGATTCACCGGAGCGGATGGCCACCTTCACGCCCGCCTCGGCCATGAGACCGGCATTGGCATACGCGCGGTCATACCGATCGGAGGAGCGCGTCGGGGTGGCCAGAACGGGTCCCACGAGCGTCGGAATGCCCGCTTCGGCCAGTTTGTCGGCCACGCGCCATCCTTCGTTGACGCCGCTGAAGACCACGTTGGGTAGTTCGCGCTTCTGCACCCAGTCAATCGCCTTCAGGATGTCATCAGCCGCATCGACCTTGACCATGAGGGCGACGTCACCACTGAGCACAGGACGTAGCGCGTCCATCTCGGGTGCATAGACCGGTTGCTCCTTGCCGCTCGGGTCGGCGGCATACGCAGTCATGATCCGGTCATAGAGTTCGGCGCGGTCAAAGACTTCATCCAGCTTGGCGAGGGCGTCCTTGTAGCGCTCCTGACGGCGGTCCGGTCCGCTCTGCTGCCACCGGGGTCGATTTCCCGAAGGCTCCTGTGGGAACTGGACGATGACCATCTTTGAGCCGGCGCTCATCTGTTCGGCCGTGTAACCGAACAGGTTGATGACGGCGGCCGTACCCGGCAGCAGTCCTCCCGTTGGTTCTGCGACCACGGTCGTCACGCCGCTCACACGGGTGACCGGGATGGCCACCGCGTTGGGGTTCACGGCCGTCAACGCCTCCATGTGGGGGGTGATGTCGCCGATCTCGTTCGTGTCGTTCGTTTCGGCCACGCTGCCAATCTCGGTCAGGCCCAGATTGGTACCGGAATCGATCATTCCCGGATACACATGCAGGCCCGAGCCGTCGATGACGCGGGCGCCGTCCGGGATGGCCACATTTTCGCCAACGGCGATGATGCGATCGCCCTCAATGACGACCGTGCCGCGTTCGATGGTGCCATTGGCCACCGTTTCGATACGGGCATTGGTGATGGCATAGGTGCCCTGACGGGCTTTTTCATCCTGCTCTTGCGCCTGAACCTCAAAAGGCTGGATCAGGAAGCCGACCGCCAGGACGAATGTCATGAATCGTTTCATTGTGTATTCCCGGCTTAGTGAATGTGGGTGTCGGCGACGGACTGGAAGAAGTGAAGCATATCGACCACTTCCTCGTGGCTATGGATATGATCCTTGCCCGTAATCTGACCTTCGTACATGCCGACTTCGGCCGTCGGGTCCACATCAACGCGCACGTCATCCGGGTCATTCTCCCGATCGAATACCTTGACGCCGTCCACGTAGGTCAGGACGGGAATGGTGTAGACGGAGAGCGGATGGCCCTCGAAAATGGCGACGTCGCCATCTTTTCCGATCTCGATGGAGCCCACCCGATCCTGGATGCCAAGCTGGATGGCCGGGTTGATGGTGATGAGCGCCAGGGCCTCATCGTCTGTCAGGCCTCCATAGCGCTGGCTCTTGGCCGCCTCGTGGTAGAGGTGGCGGTTCAGCTCGCCGCTGTCGGAGTTGACCGACGTGATAACGCCGTTGCGTGTCAGGATGGCCGCGTTGTAGGCCGTGGAGTAGTAGACCTCGAACTTGTAGGACCACCAGTCGGCAAAAACACTCGCGTGGGCGCCATAGGCTGCCAGCTCCGGAGCTACCTTGAATGCTTCGTTGGCGTGCTGGAAGGTGATCTTGTCCACCCCGTAGTCCTTCAGGACGCGCGTCAGCATCACGATCTCGTCGGCGCGGTAGCTGTGGCAGTGGACCAGGATCTCGCCCCGAAGGATGTCGGCCATGACTTCGAGTCGCTCGTTCCATACGGGCGGGACGGCACGCGGGTTGGTTGCCGCTTCGGCGTTATAGGCGTCCCAGGCTTCCATGTAGCGCTTGCCGTTCTCGAAGGCGGACCGCAAGACCTGTTCGACCCCCATGCGGGTGGCTGGCACAATGGCGCCACTGCCGCCTGACGCCCGTCGTCCGTGGACGCGCGTCGGGTTCTCACCGAGGGCAAACTTGATGGTCCGTGGCGCGCCTTCGAAGCGGATGGCATCCGGGTCCGTGGCGCCCCAGCGGTGCTTGATGGTCTCGTTCTGGCCGCCAATGACATTGGCCGAGCCATGCATCGTGTGCGATACGGTCACGCCGCCCGCCGAGGCCCGGTAGATGCCGAGGTGGTACGGGTTGACGACGTCTTCCATGGAGACTTCGGCCGTGACCGGGCTCGATCCCTCGTTGATGGAGGAGAGGGCGATGTGGGCATGCGCATCGATGATACCGGGCATGACGAACTTGCCCGTGGCATCAATCACATCCACGCCGCGCGGGGCGCGCAGATCGGTGCCGATGTCGGCGATGACGCCGTCCGTAATGAGAACATCCGTGTCCTCAAGGGTGCCGTTCGTCACGGTCAGGACCGTGGCGTTCCGGATAAGGACGTCCTGGGCGAAGGCTGCCTGACCGAGGGAAACCACGACAAGGAGCGCCAGAAGGGTGGTGCTGAAAGTGTATTTCATGATGGAATTCCTCATCGATCAGAAGGGGAGTTGCTGCCCGTGCGCCCTGTCGAAGCAGGCGCCTCGAACATGTGGCCGTTCACGAAGGTCATGGTGATCTTGGTGTCCTCGTTGAACAGGCTTCCGTGCGTGACGACCAGGTTGGCCATCATCCCCGTCCGGATGGCACCCATACGGTCCGAGAGGCCCAGCATGCTGGCAGCATTCGTAGTCAGGGCAGCCAGAGCGGCATCCGAGGACAGGCCTTCTCCAATCATCTCACGGAGGTTGGCATGGATGTCTTTGGCGTCGACGCCCATGGAGGCAAACGCAAAGGGCACGCCGGCATCGTGGTATGCAGCCGCCATACCCACGTAGCGGGCACGGGACCAAAGCTGACGCGATTCCAGATTGCGCTGCTCGGCTTCCACGTCGCGGAAGGTGGCTGTCCGGGTTTCGTCGTCGTAGGCATCAAGAATCTGTTGGAGCGAATCGGCTTCCACCTTGGCTGCCCACCGGGGCTTGTCAGGAAGGTCCAGGGTGAGTGCCACGGGGACACCGCTTGCAGCTACGTTGGATAGTGTGTCGAACCCACCTTCCAGTCCGAAGAGCATCATGGAGAAACCCAATTCCTCCTGCAACGTCATTGCCCGGTGGATTTCGAGGACGTCGTCGGCCCAGATGGCCACGGAGCGATTTCCGGCGATGACCGGAAAAAAGGCTTCGTGGACGGGGTCAAAGGGTGGTTTGCTCAGGCCGGACGGGTCTTCCGAATACATGGCTTCCAGCTTCCGGCGGCGATCCGCTTCGCGATAGAGCTGGCGGAATTTGGACATGACGCCCATCGGTGTTCCGGGATACACACCCTGCGCTCCTTCGAACTGAAAGAACATGGGCTCCGCGCCCTGCAGGATCATCTCCGAGGCATCGGTGCCGGCAAGCAGGGCCAACGTGGCCTGGCCCGGCAGCATGCGGCCCCGCGGAGCAACGAGCGCAGTGGTGAATCCGGCATGACGCATGGCCTCTACAGCATCATCCTCGGGGTCAAGTGCCGTCCGGGCACTGGCCTCGGGCGTGATGCCGGCGCGTTCAAACGGCGGGTTGCTGCGATCCGGGACAGACTCGGGTTGACCCTGATTGCGCGGTTCGGGAATGCCGACATGAGACAGCGCATCGATGAATCCTGCATATACGCTGAGGCTGTCCCCACCGTCGATGACATGCGCATCGTAGGGTATGTCCACGCGGCGACCAACAGCCGTTATGACGCCGTCACGGAAGACCACCGTGCCGGACTCGATGACCTGTCCCGGCGAGGGCACGATGCGGGCGTTCTGGATGGCCGTTACCGTGGATACCACCGGGATATCCGGACTGTTTTTCTGAGCCAGGGCCTCGCTTGGCAGCAGCCACAGGGCGGCCGCAAGCCAAAGCAGACCCCGTGAATTCCCTGCTCTGGATGAACGGGGGAAAGCGGCTTCCTTGGGCATGGATTCCTTGGTTTGATGGGTAGAGGGTGGGAGGGACGTCAAAGTAGCGCCCGGTCCAAACGGTATCAAGGCAGGATATGAGAGGGAGCCGGCCCTTTCGCGGGCCTTCCCTCATGCTTCGACGGACCAGTCGTCCACGACGCCCAGGATCATCACGTTGGCCGGCACGTCCTCGCGCTGCATGCGTTGCCGGACGATGGATCCTTCCTTTGCCACGAGAACCACATCATCCTGACCGGCACCGAAGCCCGGGTCGATAGCCAGCATGTCCAATTCGCCCACAAAGTGGCCGAGAGGGTCGATAGGGTGAACGATAAGCAGTTTGCCTTCCGTGAAAGCCTGTGCTTTCCTGGATGCGACAATCGTTCCGGTAACCTTACAGAGCTGCATGATGATTCGGACCTGGATACGGCACGAAGTGACTGGCACTGTGCCCCCACTGCCATCGGTCAGCGGGGCAGGGACACCTCGGTGAGGAGAAGGTACACCGCAGCGCTTCACCGCGCTTCATGATCGGGGCAGAATGGGTACCCACCAAACGGGCATACGGGGCGAGCCCTTCAATTTGTGGATAAATCTGTGGTTGAATTTATTGGCACATTCGGTATTATTCGGACCCGCCTCACGGTGGGTCCCTGCAGTAAGGGACGGTAACGACCCAGACCGTATTCCGTATCCCCCAGTCAACGACCCTCTTTCGGCATGTATCTGACGAAAGGCATTGATGCCATTGCAACCATTACCGAGTTGCGGTCCAACACGTCCGAATTGCTCGAATACGCCAAGGATAACGAGCAGGGTATCCTGATCCAGAAGAACAACCAGCCCTATGCCGTTCTGATCAGCTGGGAATTGTACGATCGGTTGCTGGCCTCCGAAGAAGCATCCACGGGCAAGCAGAAGGGCGGAAAGACGAAGTAACGGGTGTAGCTCGGTCTATTTCACCCGGCTTACTTGACCAGGTGCCCGAGTTCGTCCACGCGACGTACGATCGTTTCCCGGTCCATCGTCCGGTATTTTTCCGGCAGCAGGGCCTTTGAGGTACACTCCAGAACGGCAACCAACGTCTGTAGCTCCACTTCGAGTGGGTACGTCGGTGGTATGAAGTCATCGACGACTTCCTGCAGCACGCGTTGCGTGACATGACCCTTCGTACGACCGTCAGCTGCCGCCCGGAATTTGGCACGGGTCAGCAAGGCTTCCATGTCGGCGCCTGAGAACGTCCGCTCGCCATTCAGGAGCGCATCGGGGACATCTTTCGTGTCGATTTCCACGCCCGTTTTCTTGAGCATCACCTGCAGCAGCTCTTCCCGCTCCTCCCGCGTTGATGGGTAGAAGAGGGCGATGTGCTCCTCGGCTCGTCCCTGCCGCTTGAGGTCGACCGGCATGTAATCGGGACGCGCGGTGAGCAAGAACCAGATGACCTTGCCGCGATTCTTCGAGTTGGACATGAACTGCGCAATCTGGCCGAACACGCGCTTCGATACGCCCGAGTCGCCCGAGGCGTCACGGTCGCCGAGGGCGGCATCGGCCTCGTCGATCATGACGGCCACCGGCGTCATGGCCTGCAGGAGCGTCAGGATTTTCTCAAGATTGGCCTCCGTCTGCCCTTGCCACTGGCTGCGGAAGTTTTTCAGCTTGACCATCGGCACACCGATATCGCCGGCAAAGCACATGATGGTGAAGGTCTTGCCGGTCCCGACGGGCCCGGATACCAGATATCCCATCGGCATGACGTCCTGGCGGCCCGCCTTGAGCGCCTTGGCGGCGGCCCGCAGGTGGGCTTTCGCCTCCGAATGACCCGCTACCAAGTCCAGGTTCAGATCGGTCTCCAGGAATTCCAGCATCCCGAACGCCTCGGCCTCGATGAACTCCTTCTTCATGGCGGAGAGCGCATCGAAGGTCAGGTCAGTATGGTTTTCCAGCACGTCGGCCAGGATGGAGCGCAGTTGGATGAAGCCCAAGCCCGCGGTGTTGGATGCCAGCATGGTGGCATCGACCGTGGAATGGATCTCCCAATCCTGCTTGCGTCCTTCGAGGTAAAACGAGACGTAGTCCTGGCGCGCTTCCTCATCCGGAATGGGGATCTGGATTTCGGCCGTGTACGGACTTTGGACGACCTGCTTGTTGAGTTCGCTCAGGTTCTGGGCAATGAGCGTCACCGTGAAGTCGCTGTCCAGGAAGAGGGGGTCATGGGCCCACTTCTGCAGGAAGACCAGCGTGTTGCGGTCCTCGGCCGAATACATGGATGCCTCGGCCATCGGGATGACCGTCTCGGCGTAATCGATGATGCAGGCGATGCGCTTACCTTCGCCGAGGCGCAGACGGAAGTAGTTCTCCAGCACGGACAGCACGCGCACGGGGTCTTTGGGCAGCTTCTGCGCATAGTCGGTGCCGAAGATGGTGTCGTACCCGGAGAGGGCGCGATTGAAGTCTTTCTGGGATTCCTTGTCCGCGAAATGGATACCTGAGGAGCGATCGTAGAACAGGACGATGTCGCGTGCGGCAAAGAGTTCGGTGACGAGGAATTCGTGCAATGCCACGTACGCGCGGTTGCCCTCCTCGTCCTCTGTTGGCACCAGGTCGCGCACGTTCCCGTAGAGGATGAACTGGGTCAGCGTCTTGGTGAAATACTTCCGCGCAAAATCCTGCGCCCAGTCAGGGTAATGAGCGGTGTACCTGTCCAGTGGGCTGGAGCCTGCGGGGTGGGATTCAGGTGCCGGCGGTGTAGCCATCGTCTGTCCGTTGAGGTCTGGGAAAAGGATGCATGCGCAGTTGCAAGAAACGACTTTACTACGGCATGGGTCCGTTCAGGGTTACGTCATCCTGCCTGCGAGGTCAGGATATGAAAGGGCACTGCGGGGCAAAACGAAAAGCGGCGGCCCGCCGGATGGCGGGCCGCCGCTGCACTATCTCCTCGAAGAAGGGATCAGGCAATGGTCACGGATTCGTCCAGATAGACGTCCTGGATAGCATTGAGGATCTCAACACCCTCTTTCATCGGACGCTGGAATGCCTTGCGGCCCGAGATGAGGCCCATGCCGCCTGCGCGTTTGTTGATGACCGCGGTCTTGATGGCCTGCTGCAGGTCATTGCTGCCGGAGGCACCGCCCGAGCTGATCAGTCCCGCACGACCCATGTAGCCGTTGGCCACCTGGTAGCGGGTCAGATCGATGGGGTGATCCGAGGAGAGCTCGGTGTAGATGCGCTCATCCAGCTTGCCGTAAGATGAATCGCCTGCGTTGAGCGCCTTGTATCCACCGTTTGACGTCGGCAGCTTCTGCTTCAGGATGTCCGCCTCGATGGTAGCGCCGATGTGGTTGGCTTGGCTGGACAGATCGGTACTGTTCTCGTGGTTCACACCGTCAACGGTAAAGGCAGGATTGCGCATGTAGCACCACAGGATGGTCATCATCCCCATTTCGTGCGCCATCGCAAACATCTCACTGACCTCTTCGAGTTGGCGATTGGATTCCTCGCTGCCGAAGTAGATCGTGGCGCCCACACCCACACAGCCCATATTCCAGGCCTCTTCGATGCGTCCGAAGATGATCTGGTCGAAGGTGTTCGGGTAGGTCAGCAGTTCGTTGTGGTTGAACTTCATGATCATCGGGATGCGATGCGCGTATTTGCGCGCCACGGCGCCCAGCACACCGTACGTGGACGCTACGCCGTTGCAGCCACCCTCAATGGCCAGCTCCACGATGTTTGCCGGATCGAAGTAGGCTGGGTTCTTTGCGAAAGAGGCCCCGGCCGCGTGCTCGATACCCTGATCGACAGGCAGGATGGAAATGTACCCCGTGCCTCCGAGACGTCCCGTGTCGTAGAGGCGCTGCATGTTGTTCAGCGTCGGAATATTGCGATCGGAATGCATCCAGATGCGCTCGACGAAGTCAGGCCCCGGCAGATGCAGGTGGCTCTTGTCGATCGTCGTGCAGGTGTGGTCGAGCAGGAAGGATGCGTCGCCCTCGAGAATGTCGGCAACGTTCGTATTCGGGGTGTCTGCCATGGGGTCCGTTGTCAGTAGGATAGTAAGTGGTAGCCCGGAATGTTAGGACGTAGCCGGCCGATGGACAACCCTGCACTCGGCTGGAATCGCTTCCGGATCGTTGAAGAAGATGGGAATCCGAGCACCAAACCATGCCGAATGAAGCAATCCACGCGCGCCAAAGCCGGTCAGGACATGGATCCTCGAACCAGGGTGCAGGGGTCCCACCATGGGCTTTCGCGTGCCGGGCACGGTCACGCGAAAGCCTGTACGCGCTTCCACAACAGGCGCATCTCCCAGACTGGGTATGACCTGCGCTGCCCGCATCCGAAGGCTTTTCGTGGCCTCGGGCGTGGGACCTTCGCTTTTCCAGTCCCGCTCGAAGGTGGAGCCCACCCAAACGGATCCATCGCCGGCGTCAACAAGGTAGGCCTGCGAGGAGATGGGAGGCAGCGGGTCGGGCAAGCCCGCTGGCTTTCGCAGGCGGATGATCTGGCCTTTTATGGCGTGCAGTTTCAATGACTGCGTGAGCGGATGGGACAGCATTCCATGGCCCATGCACAGCAAAAGTCGGTCGCCATGAATGCGCTTGGAGCCAGACACCAGCATGACGCCGCCGGCGGTTTCTTCAGCCTGCCAGTCCGGATCGACGGATTGCTTGGGGATATGGGCATGCCAACGTGCGGCCGTCGTCGAAAGATCGAGTGATGCACCCCGTCGAACGAGGAGCGCACCGTACCGGCTCTTGATCCACGCTCCCAGGCGTTTGCAGTCCTCAGGCCCCAAGAAACGCCCCAGGTCCGGGTTTTCAGCGGCCTGTTCCCGGAACAGCTCGGCTTGCACCGTGTCCGTGGCCGTCCGGATGATGGCGACCTCTTCGTCATCCAGTCCCGGCAAGGCGGTGCCACGCGTTTGGATGCCCATGGCCTCGAGCGCCTCCAGGGATTCGCGGGCCTTCCAGGTTGGTCGCCCTTTGCGGGCCATCATGGGATTGGCCAGGCCCCCGCCAATACCGGAAGCCCGCTTCAGGTCGGTAGACGCATCGAGCAGGAGGACGTCATGGCCGGCCCTGCGCAGATGCCAGGCGGCGGCACTCCCGGCCAAGCCGGTACCCACGATGAGGGTCCGGGACGATGTCTCGGATGATGACATGCTGGATTCACAGGGTTTGCAGATGCGATTCTCCCCTCTCTGGGGAGTGGAAACTATCTTGCCCGGCAAGCGAAACCAAGTCGGGGACCATTCCCCTGAATCCACCATGTCTGGATCCCATCCCGTTGTCATCGTCGGAGGAGGTATTATCGGCCTCTCCATCGCGTGGCGTCTCGTTCGTCGCGGCCAGGAGGTGCTGGTGCTCGAGCGGGATCAGGTTGGTCAGGCTTCCAGCCGCGCTGCAGCAGGTATGCTCGCTGCGGCTGCCGAGGTGGGGTTCGAAGAGCCGGAGCTCTATGATCTGTGCCGGGCATCGCTGACGGAGTGGCCCGCCTACGCCGAGACGCTCGAGCGGGAGAGTGGCATCAACCTGGATTATCGCAGCTTTGGAACGCTCGTCGTTGCCGATGATCGCGATGCCGCCGAGGCGCTGCGTCGGGGATTCCGTTTCCAGCAGGAGCAAGGCTACCCTGTGCACTGGCTGTCAGGCTCGGAGGCCATCGACCGCGAACCGATGTTGTCCCCGCGCACGGTGGCGGCAGTCAGTGTCCCCGAGGATCACGCCGTGGATAATCGCGCGCTTCTGCGCGCCCTCGGGAAAGCCATCCTGGCTGCCGGAGGAATGATTCGTGAGGGGGTAACGGTGACTGCGATCCAATCCGATGGAGCCCACCCCGTGGTGCACATGCAAGGGGAGGGTCCGGAAGGTGTCACCGCCAGCAAGGTCGTTGTGGCAGCGGGTGCGTGGACATCGGCCATCGAGGGGTGGCCCGATGATGTTCGCCCCCATCTTCGACCGGTGAAAGGGCAGATCCTCGAGCTTCGGACCCGCGCTCCCTTCAATCTGCGGCACGTTGTACGGGGCCCGAAAGCCTACCTCGTGCCGCGTTCGGATGGGCGACTGATTGTTGGAGCCACCAGCGAGGAGGTAGGGTTCGACCCGCGCGTATCGGTGGGAGGCATATACGACATCATGGATGGTGCGTGGGAGATCGTCCCCGGGGTCCTGGATCAGGATCTGCTCGGGATCGACGTAGGTTTCCGTCCAGCCAGCCGGGATCACCAACCTTTGATCGGATCTACGCCTGATCCGCGGATCTTTCTGGCCACAGGTCATTACAGACACGGAATCGTATTATCTGCCATAACAGCCCTGGCCGCCGAGTGCACGCTGCTTGACGGCAGTCCGGATCCACGCGTCGCTGCCTTTGCCCCGGATCGCTTCTGACAGGCGCTGGCCGTTACAATACAAATGAGTGGATCTTCAATCGACAAGTCGACCGCACAGGCACCCGGGCCGACCCTCCTCGTCAACGGCCGCCCGTGCCGGCTTCCTTCCTCGGGAGTCCTGCTGGACCTGCTGGCGGAGCACGGTCTGAATCCTGAGGCCGCCCGTGGCGTTGCGGTTGCGGTCAATGAGCGTATCGTCCGCAAGGCGGATTGGGCTGAGCGGCAACTGGCCGCCGGCGACACCATCGAAATCGTAACAGCCCGGCAGGGCGGCTGATTGAACGCCCTGAATGGGGCCATCACCATGCAGGCTTTTTCTTCAGACAACGGTTCATCGGGCACATCGAGCGGGGATGAGTTGCGCATTGGCTCGTTGACGCTCGCATCCCGGTTGCTTCTGGGCACGTCCGGCTATCCGAGCATGCAGGTGCTACTCGATGCCATCGCAGCCTCGGGGACCGAGCTGATAACGGTGGCCATCCGGCGGATGAATCTTGAGGATGAACAGGAAGAGGGCTTCTTGTCGACCATCCGTTCGCTCCCGGTTGCGCTGCTTCCCAACACGGCCGGGTGCTACACGGCGAAGGAAGCTGTGCTGGTAGCGGAGCTGGCCCGCGAGGCCCTCGAGACCGACCTCATCAAGCTGGAAGTCATCGGAGACGACGAGACGTTGATGCCCGACGCCGAGCAATTGGTCAAGGCAGCGTCCGAGCTGGTCATGTCCGGCTTTACGGTCATGGCCTATGCCAATGACGATCCGATTACCTGTCGTAAATTGGCTGATATCGGCTGTGCTGCCGTCATGCCCTTGGCATCCCCGATCGGAAGCGGCATGGGCATCGTCAATCCCTACAACCTTCAGCTGATCCGCGAGCTGCTGCCCGATCTGCCGTTGTTGGTTGATGCCGGTATCGGGACTGCCAGTGATGCATCGCTGGCCATGGAACTGGGCTACGACGGGATTCTTCTCAATACAGCCGTTTCCAAGGCCGAGCATCCCGTGGCCATGGCACGTGCCATGCGGCATGCGGTTCTCGGAGGGCGCTTGGCCCATGAGGCCGGTCGCATTCCGCGTCGCTTCTACGCCCAGGCGTCTTCGCCCATGCACGGTCGCGTAGGCCGTTAGGATGGTCATGACCTCCGGACGCTTGCCTTCCCTTGTCCTTATTGCCGACGGCTTTACCCGTAGCGGGCAGGATCAACGTATCGTGCAGGCGGTGCGCTTTGGGGTCCGGTGGATCATCTTGCGCGATCGTGATGCGCGGCCGGACATCCTGGAGCTCAGCGCACGTCTGTTGGTGGGGCGCGTCCGTAAGGTGGCGCCTTCGACCCGCATTGCACTGAACGGCCCGGAAGACCTTGCCAGACGGTTGGAGGTGGGGTGGCATCGGCGCTCCGACCAGCCCCTTTCCCGGGCTCCTGTGCGCGGGCGTTCGTCTCCCGAGGGCCGGAGCACGCATACCCTGTCCGAGATTCGTCAGGCCAAGGAAGAGGGGGTGGATTACATCCTCTTCGGACACATCTTTGATACGTCCAGTCACCCCGGGGAATCTCCGAGAGGGCTCTCTGTCCTGGCAGAAGCCTGCCAGGAGGCGGGTCCTGATATGCCCGTTATTGCAATTGGAGGTATCACGCCGCAGCGCGTTTCGGGCTGCCTGGATGCAGGGGCAGGAGGGGTGGCCGTCCTCTCCGGCCTGATGCAGGCACCAAACCTGTTCCAGGCCGTTGACGCTTACATGCAGGCCCTGACGCCCCCTCTGGAGTCAGAGTGACGCTGCCAAGTCGACCCACTGGAGTCCAATGTCACGCAACCATGAGCATCCCTGTAGCACTCACCATTGCCGGTTCTGATTCCGGTGGCGGCGCTGGCATCCAGGCCGACATCAAAGCCATGCAGGCCAATGGCGTATTTGCGGCTTCGGTTATCACGGCCATTACGGCGCAGAACACCGTGGCTGTCACCGATGCGCTCGATCTTCCACCATCCTTGATCCGTAGCCAAGTGGAAGCGGTCATGACCGATTTGCCGGTGGCGGCGGCCAAGACGGGCATGCTCTCATCCATCGACATCATCACAACGGTGGCTGCCGCCGTGCGGGACTTCCGTATTACCCCGCTTGTGGTCGATCCGGTCATGATTTCGAAGAGTGGTTTCTCCCTGCTTCAGGATGATGCTGTTCAGGCCCTGATCGACGATATGCTGCCATTGGCGACGGTGTGTACGCCCAATGCCCACGAAGCTGCCCGCTTGGTGGGGGGAGCGATCCTGACGGCATCGGATGCGGCCGAGGCAGCTCGCGCCATCCACGCCATGGGGCCGGGCGCTGTGCTGGTCAAAGGGGGTCATCTGGACGATGAGCCTGAAGCGGTCGATGTGCTCTTCGACGGACAGGAAGTCCACATCATCCGTTCACCCCGTATCGACACGCCGCACACCCATGGGACCGGCTGTACCTACGCTGCGGCCATTGCGGCCCGTCTGGCTCACGGGGATCGGGTGGCTGATGCCGTCCGATCAGCCCATGACTATGTGTACGATGCCATCAAAGCCGGGTTGCCCATCGGCAAGGGTCACGGACCCACCGACCACTTCTTCTTTCTGCGCTGATCTGCCGTGCCTGCGACCTGCATTGCGGGTCGCCGCTTCCGATTTCTGATGCGGGTGATGGCATCTACCGGCCGCCGTTCGCATCTTGGGCGGTATGGCCACACTGCGAAAGGAACTGACCACCTTTGACGGGATTGCCCTGCTGATCGGTATCACGATCGGTTCGGGGATCTACTCGACCCCGTATCTGATTGCGGGATACTTCCCGGATTTTTCCGCCACGATCATTACGTGGCTGATTGTGGCTGCCTTTGTCATGATGGGTGGGCTGATCTACGCTGAGTTGGGCACTCGCCTGCCCGATACCGGCGGAGAGTACAGTTACATGACGCGTGCCTACGGCCCCTTCGCAGGTTTCATGTTCGGTTGGGCACAGCTGTTCATCATCCGGACCAGTCCGGCAGCAGGATTGGCCATCATCGCCGCCGATTACATCGGGTACTTCACACCGCTCGAGGACTGGTCGCATACGCTCGTGGCCCTGTCCATTATTGCCGTGCTGGGCCTGTTCAATTATCTGGGCGTTCGATGGTCGGCCTTGTTCCAGCGGATTACATCGGTCGGCAAGGTCATAGGCCTTGTACTCTTCATTGCCCTCTTCATGCTCCTGCTGGGGGGATCGGAAAGCCGCCTGGCGGATTCGACGCCGCCATTGCAGGACATCGGCTTCCTTGGCAATCTGATTCCCGCCCTGATGCTGATCGTATTCACCCACACGGGCTACGATCGGGTGGGCTACGTGGCCGGGGAGATGACCAACCCCCGCAAAATCATACCGCGCAGCATGGTCATCGGCCTGAGCATCATCATTGCCATCTATGTGGCCATGATCACCATCTACTATTACGTGATGGGGGTCGATGGACTGCGTGCCACGACAACGCCTGCCGCCGATGTGGCCGGCATGATGATCGGCTCAGCGGGTGCATCGGTCGTGGCGGTCCTAGCCATTGTTTCGGCCGTCTCGAGCATCAACGGTACGATGCTGTCCTCGTCGCGTGTCTATTACGCCATGGCACGGGATGGCATCTTCTTCAAGTCGCTGGACTTTGTCCACGACCGCTTTCGCACGCCCACGCGAGCCATCCTGGCGCATTGTCTGTGGGGCGGCGTCATCCTGATTGTGCGGGGTTCGTTTGAAGACATCGCGGCCGGGATGATTTTTGCGATCCTCATCTTCTACACCATGACCACGTTGGCGCTCTTCACATTTCGTCGGGAAGGCGTCGGTGAGAAGGAAGGTCCGGTATACAAGGTGCCTCTCTATCCATGGCTGCCAGCGCTCTATCTTGTAGGTGTGGTGGGGCTTCTGGTATTCCGGGCCATTTTCGAATGGGAAAAATCCCTGATCGACCTGGCCTTTCTCCTGACCGGCCTGCCGGTCTCCTTCATCTGGCTTCGAAGCCGGCATAAACCAACCGCATCGCATCATGCTGCAGACCTTTGATGAGCGCAACCGGGATCTGAAGGTCTGGGTAGGCGGCTCCCTCGTCCACCGGGACAAAGCAGGGGTCAGCCCCTTCGACTCGGTCGTGCAGGGCGGCGACGCCGTGTGGGAAGGCCTGCGCCTTTATGACGGCAAGATCTTCAAGTTGATCGAGCACCTGGAGCGACTGGAAGGATCGGCCAAGGCCTTGGCCTTCGCCGACATTCCGGAGATGGAGACCATTATTGACGCGCTGCGTCAGACCTTGAAGGCCAATGCCATGCGTGATGGGGTGCACATCCGACTGACCCTGACGCGCGGTGTCAAGGTCACATCCGGTATGGATCCCCGGCTGAACCAGTTCGGCTCGACACTCATCATCCTGCCCGAATTCAAGCCGCCCGTCTATAAAACCGATGGGTTGACCTTCATCACGTCCTCCATTCGACGTTTTCCGCCCGATTGCCTGGATCCCAAGATCCACCACAACAATCTGATCCAGTCGATCATGGCGAAGATTGAGGCCAACGCGGCGGGAGCCGATCAGGCCTTGATGCTCGACAGGGAAGGATTCATCGCCGAGGCGCACGGGACGCATGTGTTCCTGGTAAAAGGAGGCTGTGTGTTCACGTCGGCAGCCGATGCCTGCCCCGAGGGAATTACCCGCGATACCGTGCTCGAGCTGTGTGAACGCAACGGAATTCCTGCGCACGTTGGTCGCATATCGACGACGGATGCCTACCGCGCCGATGAAATGTTCTGTTCGGGGACGATGGGCGAACTCGCAGCCATTACCGCGCTGGACGGCCGGGTCATCGGGGATGGGCGACCTGGCCCTGTGACGCGGCAACTCAGTGAGCTTTATCGGGAGGAGACGCAGCTGTCCGGATACCGTATCGTGGATTGATGTCGCCTTAGTTTCGGTAGTGGTCGAATTCTGCTACCTTTCGTTTCTGGTCCAAACCAACCACCTTAATCACGATGAGAAACATGTTTTCCAAACGCCATGTCCTCCCACTCCTGGTGGCCGCCGTGCTGCTGGCCTTCCAGGCACCGACATCTGCAGCCCAGGGCTTCGGAGGCGCTGTAGCAGTTTCCGGTTCCGACGTTCTTGTCGGCGAGACCGCCAATGGATCCTATGCTGGTATAGTCTATGTCTTCAACAAAGCCGGTGATGGCGTCTGGACTGAGACCCATCAGATAACAGCGCCTGATGGCGCCGAAGCAGGTGACGGGTTCGGCGCCGCCCTGCATGCTCACGGTGCGCACCTCGCGGTGGGCGCCAGCCGCAGCAACGAGGCCTGGGTCTTTGCCCGTCAGGATGACGGCAGCTGGGACGCCGGTGTGCGTCTGGCGGCAGACGATGTGGCTGACGGTGACGGATTTGGATCCGGGGTACTGGTAGGCGACGGCTTTGTGGCCGTAGCGGCTACGGGGCAGTCAGGAAATGCCGGTGTGGTTTATGTCTTCCGTATGACGGATGATGGTTGGGTGCAGGAAGCCAAGCTGGCGCCCGAGGGCCTGACCGAGGGCGCCTATTTCGGTGCCGCCATGGCAACAGACGGGCATTCACTGGCCATCGGCGCTCCAGCGCGTGTGAGCGCATGGGGACGTCGCGGTCAGGAGTTCACCGAGGTAGGTGCAGTTCATGTGTTTGCCCACTCAGCAGAGGGCTGGAGTGAGGTGACGCAGATCAGCCCCCAGAATGTAAGCGAGGGAGGGGGCTTCGGTGCCTCCATCGCAACGGTTGACGGCAGCCTGGCTGTCGGTGCGCCGTATGACAATGGATCGGTCGGCAGCGTCTCCCTCTACGCGTGGGACGAGGCCTCGAGTTCGTACCAGCCGGATACCAAACTGGCCCCCTACGTGGCTGCATCCGGATCCCAGTTCGGCGCTTTCGTCACGCTCGACGCTACGGGCGTCTTCGTGGGAGCACCGGGCGCTGACCGCGGCGCCGGCGCTACTTATTACTTCACCTCTGATGCAAACGGCGGCTACGCATCCGCCATAATGGGTGGCGCCCGCAGTACGTCCGGTCGGGCATCGTTCGGAGGCACGGTGGCTATTTCGGAACCTGTTGCCGTGATTGGCGCAACCGGACAGGATGGCCGCGCCGGGGCCGCTGTAGTCTATGAAATGGGCGAGCAAGGCTGGGCCGAAGCCGGTATGATCGTCAATGACATGAAAGGCCTGCCTTCCTTCTCCGGTGATGCGGTCGAATGCCAGGACGGCACAGCGGCCGGATTCGAATGTGGCAACGTCGAGATCACGTCCTATATGAACCTGAAGGATCTCGGCGCCAACCGCGGTACGATGGTCAATGACATATGGGGCTGGACGGACCCCGACACGGACAAGGAATACGCGATTGTTGGCCGCAGCGATGGAACGTCGTTCGTGGATGTCACGGATCCTGCCATGCCGGTGCTGCTGGCCACTCTGCCCATGACCGAGGGCGCGCGTGCCGCTGCCTGGCGTGACATGAAAGTGTACAACAACCACACCTACATCGTTGCCGATGGTTCGGGGCAGCATGGTTTGCAGGTGTTTGACCTGACACGTCTGCGCGCGCTCGATGGCAGCAACCCGCCCGTCCTGGAGCCGGATTACCTCTACACGGACATAGCCTCGGCGCATAACATCGTCATCAACGAAGAGACGGGCATCGCCTATTCCGTCGGCGGCAGCTCCGGCGGTATTACGTGCGGTGGTGGCCTTCACATGCTGGACCTGAACAAGGACCCGAAAAAGCCGGAATTCGTGGGTTGCTTTGCGGATCCCTCCACGGGTCGTCGCGGCACGGGCTATTCGCATGACGCCCAGTGCGTGACCTATGCCGGTCCCGATACCGAGCATGCCGGTAAGGAGATCTGCATGGGGTCGAACGAGACGGCGCTCTCGATTGCCGACGTGACGGACAAGGATGACCCGGTAGCCATTTCGATGGTTGTCTACCCGAATGTAGCCTACGCCCACCAGGGCTGGCTCTCCGAGGACCATGAGTTCTTCTACATGAACGACGAAGGCGATGAGCCGCAGGGACTGGTCGAAGGCACCCGGACCCTCGTATGGGACGTGCGTGATCTGGACGAACCGGTGCTTGTTACCGAGTTCATCCAGGAAACCACGACGACGGACCATAACCTCTACATCAAGGACAACCTGATGTACCAGTCGAACTATGGTTCGGGCCTTCGCATCATCGACATCACGGACCGGGCCAATCCGGTCGAGGTCGGCTTCCTGGTGACGGCGCAGGGTGGCGGCGGCTCCTGGAGCAATTATCCTTACTTCAAGAGCGGTGCCATCGCCGTGACGGACATGGGCAACGGCCTTTTCATGGTTCGCACGAAGAATCAGGAAATGTAGTCTGAAGTGGCCCGAACGGCCTGAATGTAACTAGAGCAGTTACATTTAAGGCGGTTTGGGGCGGCTTGCGAGCCTTCTGGGGCCACCCAGAACTCTCCGCGGGGCGCGGGCGAGACATGGATTCACTTCCATGCATCGCCCGCGCCCCGCGTACGTTTGAGGCAGTATGGGTAGGTCGCGGATGTCTGGACCCTTGGAATTTTATGGTGCGCAAACAGATGTACGACTTGTACACGTGTTTGCGAAAGGCCGGAAATCGAGGCGGATAGCCAACGACCCAGGCCGAACGCCCAGGGAGAATGCCTCTTGGCTGGCCAGCGATGCGCTGGAGCTGAAATTGGGCCATACGGCGGTTCGATCCTTCCACTCGGTAGCGCTGATCTCTCCCAGAATGGTCTTCTGGCACCATTGCAGAGGCCGCCCTGCGCTGCGTATCCTCGGAAGGCAGTCCGTCACCATTCCTGTTATCCCTACCATGTCCAAAACGCTTTCGCTTGCCCACCTTTCCATTGAACCCGGCCAACGTACGCGTGGTCTTGTGCCGGTTGAGGTAAAGGGGCAGACGGTACAACTGCCCGTCTTCCTCATCAACGGCATCCGTCCGGGACCACGGTTGGTGGTAACGGCCGGTATCCATGGGGCCGAGTATCCGTGTGTCGAGGCAGCCATCCGGCTTGGTCGATCCATCGATCCTGAGGCACTTTCCGGCCAGCTGATCATCGTGCCTTCGGCCAATCCCGTGGCCTTCAGGGCCCGCTCCATCTATGTCACGCCGCCCGACGGCCTAAACCTGAATCGTCAGTTCCCGGGTGATCCCGAGGGATCATTCACGCAGGTTTGGGCGGATTGGCTGTTCCGCAATGTGATCACGGTCGGGGACATGTACATCGATATGCACGGTGGAGACATGATCGAGGCGCTGATTCCTTTCGTAGCCATCACGCTGACGGGCAATCCAGCCGTAAACGAAACAGCTGAGCGCATGGCGCGGGCGTACGGCATCCGGGCGTTCCTGGCCAAGGAAGGCGTTGGGCCCATCGGGGGCACGACCACCGGAAGCG
The DNA here is from genome assembly GCA_017859335.1 of Rhodothermales bacterium. GTDB lineage: Bacteria > Bacteroidota > Rhodothermia > Rhodothermales > UBA10348 > JAAZVD01. Next base: position 22,594 of record JAFMNH010000026.1, read on the forward strand.
CCGCGGTTTCCAACGTTCCTGCACTGTTGACTGAAGCCGGAGGGCAGGGCGTCTGGCACGAATCCGAGGTTGACATCCTGCAAGACGGTGTGCGGCGGGTCATGACTGAATTCGACATGTATGCAGGAATCGACGACCCCGGGGAGGAGGCGGAGCGTCTGGGTGGTTGGGATTGGCTGCGGGCGGATGTGGACGGACTCTTTTATCCGAGCGTGGCCATCGGCGATGAGGTGGAAAGGGGGCAGCGCGTAGGCGAGATCAAGGATATTTTTGGCGAGACATTACGCACGTATGACGCACCGGTCGGTGGGGAGGTACTGTTCCTGGTAACCTCGCTGGCCATGAACGCTGGGGATCCTCTCATGTCCATCGCCTGGAAGTAAACCGGGACAGCCGCAGCCTATGCGTAGCGCTGCCCGCGGAAGTCAATCCAGCCGCCTTCGATGCGCTCTTCCGGATCCCGGTGGGTCCAGTGCACAATGCCGCCCAGGTCATTCCATTCATATTCGCCAAATACGGCGATCGGGCCCCCAACGTAGAGACCTTCGACGCGGGGAGCCACGTCGATGTTGTGGGCCACGAGCAGCGTACGTCCACTGGCCTCCTCGATCACGAAGCGCTGATGCCTGCTGCCTTTGTTGTCATCGGGAAGGATACGCGCGATGCGTCCTTCGATGAGCTGCAGGGGGGTGTTCGGAAGGGCCATGGTTCGTGTGCCAAGCGTTTGGCGTCAGGAATCGGATGCTTCCGGGTACATTGTTACGCGGACATACTGGTCCTTTCGCAGCACCTTCCGCGCCATGTCGGCCACGTCCGCCGGTGAGACTTCCTCGAGCGCTTTGGCCGGGTTGATGAGGATCCGAGCCGGATCCATGCCGCGCGCAAGGTAGAATTCAAGCGTACTCAGCCAGTACCCGTTTTCTTCCATTCCGGTCTCCCAGGATCGGAATACCTGCTCTCTCGCATTGGTAAGGTGTACTTCTTCCGGCCCTTCTTCATGGAAGGACTCGATGGTCTCCCAGACCTTGCTCACCAGCTCATCCACGCGCTCCGGATCGCACCCGAAGACGATGGCAAACTGGTAGTGCTCATAGGGCTGATCGCGGAGCGATGCCTGCACCGAAACGCCATAGGTGCCGCCGAGATCTTCGCGCAGCACCTCGCGCAACCGTGTATCGAGTGTTTCGCGCAGCATGTTCAGCGCTCTGCGGGATTCCATCGTCCACTCCATGTCCCCGGAAAACACGATGCCGACCTGCGATCGGGGCTCGATCCCACGCCGGATCTCTTTCTCGATGGCACCTTCGGGTGTTCGCATGCCCACATCCCTCCAGGTCTCCTTGCGGCCTGTAGAAGGAAGTGTTGCCAGGTATTGCTCGACAAGCGGACGGAGATCGTCTGGCTGAAATGTACCCACAATCAGGAATGTGAAGTCCGAGAAGTCTGCGAATCGCTCGGCGTAGAAGGCTTGCATATGCGCCAGATCAGCTTCGCCCAGTACCTCGGCAGACATCGGGCGGGCCCTGTAGTGGTAGTCATTCAGCGTAACGTTGAGGGTATCTCCGAACGCGGACTGCGGATTGGTCTGCAGGGTCGAGAGCATACTGTTCATACGCGTCAGGAAGGAGGCGAACACGGTGGAGTCGGCCCGTGGCGCCGTACCGTAGAGATACGCGAGCTGGAAGAGTGTCTCCAGATCTGCCGGGCTGGCGGATCCGCTGAAGCCCTCCTCGAGGTTGCCGATGTAGGGGCGGATACGGGCCACCTGTCCGGAGAGCTTCTTCGAGAGATCCACCGCGTTGAAATTACCTACGCCACTCCCGCCGATGATGTTGGTGGTCAGCGATGCCGACATGTACATCGAGTCGGCTGCAAGGGAGGCACCCCCGGGGCTCCACGCCGAGAGCAGGACTTCATCGGCTTTGAAGTCCGTGGGCTTCATCACGACGCGGGCGCCATTGGACAGGGTCCACGTGGTCAGGTCGATGTTATCGCGGTGGTCTTCCTCAATGACAGAACCGGATTCAGGCAGCTCGGCCAGCAGCGGTGCATCCTGATTACCGTCATCGTACGGCGCCAGCTCCATGCCAGATACACGCTCCATGACGGACTCGACATCGGTCCGGTCGGGCATGGGCTGCCCAGTGTTTCCGGGCCCGGAGATCATGACCACCTGATTTGCCTGGGTCATGAGCACAGGAACAAGGGCATTTACGTCCTCCAGCGAAATGGCTGGGAGCACCCGCTGAAGAAGCCGGAACTCGGCATCGATTCCGGGCACGGATTCACCCGAAAGGACATGCCGTCGGTATTCATCGGCCAGACTGGCCGATCGTTGGTTGTCCCGCTCATTCCAGGCCACCTCCATCCTGCGCAGACGCGCTTGGCGCGCCCGGTCGAATTCAGACGCCGTGAATCCATGCTGCCGGACGCGCTCAGCTTCAATCAGCATTGCGTCCAGGGCGCGCAAGTACTGGCCGTCCTGGACGCTGGCACTCAGGGAGAAGGCCGACTTCGTACGAACGAGCGATCCATCCCCGCCTCCCGCGCCGATGAACGGTGGGTCGGCATCCTGCGTCCGTTCGCCCAGCCGACGATTGAGCATACTGGCAAACAGACTGCGTTTCAGGTCTTCCGTGTACTGTTGGACGGTTCCCTCATCGCCATTATCGTGTTTGAACAACAGTTCTACGCTGGCAAAACCCGCCTCCGGATCGGATTCGATCGAAATCAGTGACTCGGTGTGGTCAGGTACGTCGAAATACACGCGTTCCCGTGCGAGCTCCGGATTGACAAGATCTGCGAACAACTCCTGAACGCGTGATTCGATGGCCTGTGCATCGAAGTCGCCGACGGCAATGACCGTCATCAGGTCCGGGCGGTACCAATCGGTGTAATAGCGCAGGAGACTCTCATGGTCGAAGGTGCGCAGATTCTCCTCCGTTCCGATGGGCAGGCGCTCCGGATAGCGCGACCCGTTCAGGAGCACGGGATACTGCCGGCTGACGATCCTGTTGGCGCCGCCCTGTCGCAGACGCCACTCCTCGATTACGACACCCCGCTCCTTGTCGATTTCTTCCGGATCAAAGGCGATGCTGCCAGCCCACTCGCGCAGGATCCGCAATCCAGTGTCCAGGGTCTGTGCATCATCCGTCGGGACTTCCAGCATGTAAACCGTCTCGTCGAAGCTGGTGTAGGCATTGATGTCCGCGCCGAAGCGCATCCCGATGGATTCGAGGTATTCGACCAAGGCCTGCTCTTCGAAGGAAGCCGTACCATTGAAGGCCATGTGCTCCACGAAATGGGCCAGACCCAACTGATCGTCATCCTCCAAAATGGATCCCGCATTGAGTACCAACCGCAGTTCGACGCGGTTATCCGGCGTGTCGTTGGCCCGAATCATGTAGGATAACCCGTTGTCCAGCGTACCGGTGGTGATGGCGGGGTCCAGCGGGATACGGTCCTGAGAGCGAACAGGGGCGGCGAAAACCAGAAAGAAGACGAGCAGAAGTGGGAGGCGGAGGGAAGCCATCATGCGGTGGGGGGAGGGGATGAAGGATTGGTCTTACGAACTGCACGAAAGCATGGAGGCTCCCGGTTGCACGCGTGCCCAGTCGGGTCTGCGGGCAGCGAAGTGCTCAAGGTCTTCGTGCACCTCATAGGGGCGTCGGGCAGCCTCGAAAAGAGCGTCCAGCGGCTCGATGGTGCCTTTCTCCGCAGCCTCGATAGCCTCGAAAACCAGATAGTTCCGGGGGATGAACCACGGATTGGCGGCCGCCATCCGCTCCATCCGTGCATCGTGGAAATCGCCCTCTTCAAGCGTGGCCTCCGCCCACCGTGTGAGCCATGCCTGAATGGTTTCCAACTGATCCAAGCGGGGTGGACTGTAGAACGCGTGATCAAGGAGAGTCGCCCTTGGATCATCGGGGTCGATCTCCATGAGGCCCCGGAAAAAGAGGGTCCAATCGGTCTCGATATCCTGCATCCAGTCGAAAAGGTCCTTGATCAGGGATGCATCCTCAAGGGTCTCGAGCCCCAGCTTGGCCGCCATGCGGCTCTCGTAGGCGCTGCTGAACACGCGAGGGAAGGTATCTACCAAGGCTTGCAGGCCCTCTACATCGTCTGTAAGTGGCAACAAAGCCTGTGCGAACTGTGCCACATTCCAGTGGGCCACGCGCGGTTGATTGCCGAACACATAGCGACGAGAGTGGGCATCGGTCGTATTGGGAGTGAAATCCGGGTCGAAATGATCGACCCAACCGTACGGGCCGTAGTCGATGGTCAGTCCCAGGACGGACATGTTGTCCGTATTGAGAACCCCATGTACGAATCCGACCCGCATCCAGTCAGCCACCAAGGCGGCGGTGCGTTCCAGGACGGATTGCACCAGGTGCAGCGGGGCGTCCGGGGCATCGGCATCAATGTCCGGGTAGTACTCCTCGATTGTCCATCGCACGAGCTGGGCCAAAAGGTCCTTCTCCTTACGTGCGGCATGAATCTGGAAGTTGCCGAAGCGCAGGAAGGAGGGGGCCACGCGGCACACAATGGCACCCGGCTCTGGAGCAGCTCGACCGTCGTAGAACATGTCCCGTACCACCTGATCCCCCGTGTCCACCAAGCTGAGGGCGCGCGTCGTCGGGATGCCCAGATGGTGCATGGCTTCCGAACACAAGAATTCCCGGATGGAGGATCGCAGCACGGCGCGCCCATCGGCGGTGCGGGAGTACGGCGTCGGCCCGGCCCCTTTCAGTTGGAGCGTCTGCCAAACTCCACTCGAGTCCTGGATCTCCCCGAGGTTGATGGCCCGTCCATCGCCCAACTGCCCGGCCCAGTTGCCGAACTGGTGGCCGCCGTAGTTCATGGCATAGGGCATGGCTCCGGGAGGAACAGCGTTTCCACTCAGCCAAGCCAACCAGTCGGTTGACTGCTCCCAGCCATCGGGCAGGCCAAGATCAGCTGCCAATTCCGGGGACCAGGACAGCAGCTTCGGGTCCCGGACCGTCTCAGGATGGACCAGGGACCATGCCGCGCCGGTAATTTCACGTCGACGATTGTCCTTGGAGGTATCCCCAGGAAGAGCATTCACATAGCGATGGGCGAACTCCACGCTCAGTCCTCCGGGTAGTCGATGGCGGTCACTTCAAGGGTTTCTTCCACACCGCCCATCATCAGGCAAGCCGTCTCGCCGACCCGGCAACCCGTCAGGGCGCGAGCCAAGGGAGCAATCCATCCCACGCGCATGGTGGCAATGTCGGCTTCGTCCACGCCCACGATACGGAAGGTGCGTTCCAGACCGGGTTTGCGACCCTTCATGGTCTTTGCTGTGACACGCGCTCCAAAGCGCACCTCATCCGATGGTTGATCCGAGGGCCGTACGACCTTGGCGCTCTTGATGCGCGCTTCCAGGTCGCGGATCTTCCCGCGCACGATGGTCAGGGATCGGTTGCGATCCTCGCTGTGGGGATCGCCTTTCTTCAGGCGCTCCCGTTCCGCTTCCAATTCGACCAGTTCATCCTCCAACAGCCGCTTTCCACGCGGGGTAACGAAGTTGACCGCTCCTGCCGGAAGGGGGGCGCGCGGTGGAATGTAGACATCCCCACTCGGCGCATCCTCGTTGACGAACGCTCGTGACATGGCTCACTCCACTTCTTCAGCTGGCAGATAATCTTCACCCGGATTGACGAAAAGGTTCGATTCCCAGGTGTATTGCTGGTCATGGAGCTCCTTGTAGCGGCCACTGGTGGCCATGAGTTCAGCATGGGTGCCACACTCCACGATTTCGCCGTGCTCCAGGACAACAATCTGGTCGGCGCTCCGGATGGTGGACAGGCGATGGGCAATCACGAAGGTCGTCCGGCCCGCTCTCAGCGAGGCGAAACCAGCCTGGATGAGCGCCTCGCTCTCCGAGTCCAGCGAAGACGTGGCCTCATCGAGCACCAGGATGCGCGGGTTGGCCAG
>JAFMNH010000027.1 GCA_017859335.1 Rhodothermales bacterium
GGGGGGACATCCATCAGAAGGGTGTGTGGGAGCAATATGGGGGGACAACAAAACACAGCTGCACAGGGCGGGGGGATCGCAGCAGGGAAGCACAAGCCAGAGGAACACCGGAATGACCCGCTCTGTCAGAATGCAACCCCGGGTGTCTCATTTATCCACCTCCTTGAATAGCCTGGCCAATCGATCTTCGAACTCCGACGAATTGAAAGGCTTCTCGATATAATCATCGGCACCCAGTTCCAGAGCCCGTTCCCGGTCCTCTGGATTCGTACTACCGGACAGCACAACCACAGGCAGTTTGTGCAGTCGTCTGTCCGAGCGAACCGCCTCCAAAAACTCGAATCCATTCATGCCAGGCATGAATAGATCGAGCAAAACCAACGAGTAGTTTCCACCGACCTTCAATAAGGATAGCGCCCGGTCGGCCCGGGTCATTAGCTTGTACTCGAATGACCCGGAGAGGTACTCCTCGATAAACGCAATCATGATAGGGTCGTCTTCGACGACCAATACGGAACGGGTCATTGGAATGGCAGGAAGGGTCTGGGTACGAATGTATATCGACCACCGGAGTGGATTCTTAAGCCGGGGTCGAGCGATAAATCTACGGCAGCCCGGAGGTTTCTGCCACCCAACGGGCCCTGCATCGGCTGTTGCCGGGCAGCGCGAGCAGTGGGCGCTGCCATCTAGGGGTGTGCGTGGCAGCGTCCGGGTCGCACCTGCCACCCGAGTCAGGGACGACGGTTTCAGCCCATCATGCGGATGACCGGCATCCCACGGGTGGTCTCCCGACCCGACCCGGAGAGGCGATAAATGAACGTGAGCATCACGTATCGACCGAGGGAGTTGATGCGCTCCTCCCGGACGAAGTTGCCAGAGTTCGTGAAGCTTATGCCTTCATTGCGGTCCAGCAGATCCAGGCCAGTCAACCGCAGGTCAGCGCGCTGCCCGATGAGGGATTTGGTGATGGACGCCCGCCACAGCGGCACCGACCTTGCCTCACCGAAGACTTCCTGTGAATACACCCGGTAATCCAGCTCACTTGAGATCTCCCAGGTCTCCCCAAGATAGACGGAGGCACGGGCGCTGTAGGACGAATTGACGTAACTCTGATCCTGCTGATCGTTGAGCGAATAGGCCACATCATTGAACGTGAAGGATCCCGTCACCGCCACATCAAAAAACTCCTTGTCACGGTTTTCCAGCGTCAATCCCAACGTATTACGAAGAGTCCGGGAGGCATTCTGCTCCGAGTTGATGATCTCCAGACCGCGGTTGTACATGGCGTTGTTGGAGAGGTTGAACTTCATGCCAAGCGAGCGCAGCGGAGCGCCGAAATTGACGTTGCCCGTATATGTCCAGTCTCCGTCCGTATTGACGGATGTGATCTCCTGTTCAAGCCCCCTGCCGATGGTACGGGAGCGGGTGATATTGTTGGCCGTGTAGTTGGCTGAGGCCCACGCGAAGAAGTTGATGAACGTGAACTGGTCGAAGTAGCTATATCGCAGGGTCACTGCATGACGATATTCGGGCTCAAGCTCTGGATTACCCACGTAGACATTGAGTGGGTCGGAGTTGTCCGTGAATGGCTGCAACTCGGTCATGGAGGGCTCGCGGGTACTCGTGTTGTATCGAAGCCAAAGAGTGCGACCCTGGGCCGGAGACCAGTTGAGCTGGAGAGTGGGCAGAATGTGTGTGTATCCGTTCGAGACAGATACATCATTCTCGAGGATGGTACCGTCAAGCGTCGATTCCTGCACTTCCACGCCGACCCCCAGGTTCACGTTTTCCCAGCTGCGGCGATAGGTTAACCCACCACGCAAGTAGGTATAGGAACGATCGAGACCGGAACTGAGAAGCTCATTGAGGACCTGGGTGCCGGAAATCAGGTCATAGACCACCTGATCCTTGTCCTCGTTGATGGCTTGACGCTCGGCCTGTACCTCGACCAGGTGTTCTTTTCCAAACGACTGGGTCAGTGAAAGACGCTGGACGTTCTGAAGGGTGTTACCCAGCGATTGTTGGATCTGCTGGATTTCCTGGTAGGTGAGCGCGTTGCCATCTCTTGCGATACCAGTCAAGGATTCGAGATCGGCATCGGTGTCCGAGTCATTCAGGTTAAGGCGGCTCTCAGCTACCACGCTCGTGCCGTTCTCATTTAGCCGTTTGCGCCAGGTGAGGTTGGCCGAACCCCGTGTCGACTTACCATCAGTCAGGTACCTCGTGTCGCTGATATTCTGGAGGGCATCCGCCAGATCCGTCGTGGAGCGCACACCGATATTCGAAAGTGATGAGCTGCTGAGCGTGAGATTGCTTCTCAGGCGCACATCATGCCCTTCACTGAATTCCTGGCTCAGGTTCAGGTTCAGCCGGTGGGTCAGATTGTCGCTGAACTGGGTACTGTTCTCGTCCGTATCCGCAGCCAAGGCGGCGCCAAGAACCTGCCGGGACAGGATGGAACGGACCTGGTTGTTTTCGATGCTGGAGAGGAAATACGAGCTGCGAATCTCCGTATCCGATCCAAAATCACGACTGACGTTCAGTCCCAAGGCCAGCGTTTCAGAAAACCCGTCTGAAAGGTCGTTGCCAATGTTGATCCCCCCATCGCCAACGCGGAAGCTTCCATTTGCCAAGGCCCCCATCCCCCCCATAAAGCTCATGTAGTCCCCGAAGGAAAAACCCTGACGGTTGACGTTGTTGACGTTACCAATGAAGGCCAGCTGCGTTGTGGGTGAGAACCTGTTGATGGACGCTTGGCCATCGTATCGTCCGTCGGCGCTGTATCCACCCGAGACGTTACCGAAGTAGCCGTTCTTGGCATCCTCCTTCAGTTCCAGATTGATGGTCTTCTGTTCCTGCCCATCATCCACGCCCGTGAATTCGGCCATGTCGCTCTTCTTGTCGTAGACCTGAACGCGGTCAATGGCTGCTGCGGGCAAGTTCTTGGTGGCAATCTTGGGGTCATCCCCGAAGAACTCCTTGCCATCCACGAGCACCTTCTGGACATCCTCGCCCTGCGCCTTGATGGAGCCGTCGGCCTCAACCTCGATACCCGGCAAGCGACGCAGCAAATCCTCAACTACCGCATTGGGACGGGTTGCGAATGCATTGGCATTGTACTCCAGCGTGTCCCGCTTGACGACCATCGGAATGTGTTCGGCCGACACCACCAGTTCGTCCAACTCCTCTGTCTGGTTCTGCATGACCATCCGCCCGGCATCGAAATCGGCGTCAACCAGCGAGAAGTCCTTCTGTATGGTCTGAAAGCCCACGAAAGTAATCTGCAGGACATAGTCTCCCGTGGGTACCCGCCTGAGGGTGAATACCCCTTCACTGTTGGCCGTAGCAAACTTTGTCAGGGTGGAATCGGTAGCGGTAAGGGCCACAACGGTAGCTCCCTGAAGGCCCACACCAGCAGAATCAACGACCACTCCGGTAACATCGAAGCGGTCTTGGGCCCTGACCGATCCGACCAACAGGAAGGCTAGAAAAAGGGTCAGCAGGAACGGGCTGGGCGTGGGTCGGGACATCGTAGTCTCGTTGTACGGTGGGTGATGACGGCCGGTAGGCAGTCCTGCGAGGGTGACTCGAAGGAGCGACGATGAATCAGTTCCGAATAATGAAGCGGGAGCCGTTTCGACGGTTACCGAACTGTGCTTCCATTTCCTTTCGTTTCTCCTCCACGATCTGGTCGAACTCTTCGCGCGTTACCTCACGACCCTCCACGGGTTCGGCAATACTCCCCTCCTCAATCTCTCCCATGAGCACCTCTGTGGCAGTGAATGTGGTCTTGCCCTCATCAATGGTCAGCACCAGAATGGCACCAGGCAGTCCGCCAAATGGCCCCGGCCCAACAGAAAAGGGGATTTCCGGAGCAAACCATGCCTCGATCGAAGAAGAATCCCTGACGGCTGTAGCACGATGTACGACATAGCCGTCGAACTCACTCTGCTCACCGGTCAGCTTCCATGCCAGAGTGGGCTGATCGGCCTTGATGAGGAAGGTGCGCCCCATGAAATCGCGGCGCTCGGTCATGAGCCCCTCGTCATGATTGATCCAGGTTTCATTCTGGTCCCGACCGCCGGACATCATGATGCGCATCCCACCACGGTTGAAACCGCGGGTTCGACCGTCATCATCCTGCTCGGCCGATGCCTTCCAAGTAGACTCGACACCATTGAAACGGAGCTCCATCTGTGTTGTGTTTTCGGTCGGAATCCGATCCCGCATGGACTCCATTTCCGGTGGTAACTCGATGTCGATCTTGATGACTCGGTCATACGATATCGTTCCTTCCTGCCCCAAAACAGGCAGGGCTGCGAACGAGGCGAGAAGAATGCACGCGAGGAGCATCCGCCGTGATCGATTGATGGGACGCGGGTTTTGTACAGCCAGTGGCTGGCCGTTGGAATACTTCATGGCAGGAAGGAATACATGGTGGCAGGTCGGGACGCTGTGCTCGTTCAACGAACGGTCCGAACCGATTATTGTTGACGACGGTGTCATGCCGTCCACTCCCGTTGAAGACCCTTGCCTGTGGATGGGATAACCCTTCCGGCAATGCATTCCTCGTGGGTGAAGGTCGGACTCCGTAATCAGCCCAAAGACGAAAGGCGTGCCAAAGTGATTCCCGCTTCTTCCATTCGTAACACATTTGTGACATATGCGCGCCCTTACGTCCATCGGCTTGCGGGAGCAGATCGTACAAATACCCGGTATTTTCGATGTCTGGGGCCGTCTGCAACCTATATATTTATCCACTCTCCGGTGTATACCAGGTCTCGACACCGGCCACACCCAATTCACGACCGCCACATGTCCGCTTCCATCACCCTCACGTTCCCTGACGGATCCACTCGCTCGTATCAGAGCGGAGTCACCGGTCATGAGGTCGCCTCGTCCATTTCAGAAGGACTGGCCCGCGTTGCCGTTTCCATCGGTGTGGACGGCGAAACGCGCGACCTGGCACGCCCGATCGAGCAGGATGCCAACATCCAGATCTTCACCCTGCGTGATGACGAAGGATGGGCCACCTACTGGCACTCATCAGCGCACCTCATGGCCGAAGCACTGCAGGAATTGTATCCAGGCGTCAAATTCGGTATCGGTCCTGCCATCGACAAGGGCTTCTATTACGACGTGGACCTGGGAGATCGCCAATTGACCGCTGACGACCTGGAGGCCATCGAGAAAAAGATGATGGAGCTGGCCAAACGGGATACCGCTTTCGAACGCCGGGAGGTGTCCAAAGAGGAGGCCGTCGCCTACTTCACGGAAAAGGGCGATGAGTACAAACTCGAGCTGCTTGAAGACCTGGAAGACGGCACCATCTCCTTTTACACGCAGGGTGATTTCACCGACCTGTGCCGCGGCCCGCACATTCCGAGCACCAAGCCCATCAAGTATGCCAAGCTGCTCAATATAGCCGGGGCGTACTGGCGAGGGGACCAGGATCGCAAGCAGCTGACCCGGCTCTACGGGATTACGTTCCCAAAGAAGGGCGAACTGGACGACTTCCTCGAGAAACTCGAGTTGGCCCGCCAACGGGATCATCGCAAGCTGGGCAAAGAGCTGGAACTCTTCCATTTCTCCCGAAAAGTCGGATCGGGTCTGCCCTTGTGGCTCCCGAAAGGCACGATGCTTCGGGAGACGCTGGTCGATTTCCTCAAGAATGAGCAGCTGCGCCGGGGCTATCAGCCCGTGATCACCCCGCACATCGGGCGTCTCGAACTGTACAAGACCAGTGGGCACTACCCGTATTACTCGGACAGTCAGTTCCCTCCCATGATGGATGACGAGGAGGAAGGGTATCTCCTCAAGCCCATGAACTGTCCACATCATACCCAGGTCTATGACGCCAAGCCGCATTCCTACCGCGATCTACCGGTACGCCTTGCCGAGTTCGGCACCGTATACCGCTACGAACAGTCGGGCGAGCTGGCGGGTCTGACCCGTGTGAGGGGCTTCACGGTGGACGATGCCCACATCTTCTGCCGCCCCGATCAGGTCAAGGAAGAGTTCAAGGATGTCATTGACCTGACGCTTCTCGTGTTCTCTTCCCTTGGATTCAAGGACTTCAAGGCTCAGGTTTCCTTGCGCGACCCATCCAACAAGGAGAAGTACGTCGGTGACGATGCCCAGTGGGATGCCGCCGAACAGGCCATCCGCGAAGCAGCTGCAGAAAAAGGACTGGACACGATCGAAATCGAAGGCGAAGCGGCGTTCTACGGACCCAAGCTGGACTTCATGGTCAAGGATGCCCTGGGACGTGAGTGGCAGTTGGGTACGATCCAGATCGACTACAATCTGCCACAGCGCTTCGATCTCTGGTTCACCGGCTCGGACGACCAAAAGCATCGCCCCGTGATGATCCACCGGGCGCCTTTCGGGTCACTAGAGCGGTTCATTGGTGTCCTGATTGAGCACTGTGGTGGCAACTTCCCGACATGGCTTGCCCCCGTGCAGGTACAGGTCCTACCCGTTGGCCAGTCATTCAATGACTACGCAGAGCAGGTAACGGAACGACTGCGCGAGGCCGGATTCCGCGCTGAGGCCGATCTGCGACACGAAAAGGTAGGCTACAAGATCCGGTCAGCCGAAGTGGCCAAAACGCCCTATATGCTCATTGTTGGCCAACAAGAAATGGACGCCGACAGCGTCTCCGTCCGCCGGCATGGCGAGGGAGACAAGGGGAGTATGGCCGTGGATGCGTACATCGCCCAGCTGCAGGCCGAGGTCAAGGCAGCTTTCCAACAGGGAGGCGACCAACCCGTGGCCTGATCCGGAGGGAGCAGGCGGAACGTTTTTTAGGCGATTGGTTCGAGGCAGTATTCGAATCTAAATCCTACATTGGGGGTACTCTACGGAGTCTTCCTTCTATTGCAACCAAACAACGATACAGTCATCGCAAAACAGAGAATTCGAGTGAACGACCGCATCCGGGCCGATCAGGTCCGTGTAGTCGATCCCAAGGGAAACCACGGCATCTATCCTATCGAAGAAGCCTTGAGGATGGCGGACGACCAGGACTTGGATCTGGTCGAGATTTCGCCCCATGCTGAACCGCCGGTCGTCAAAATCATGGACTACGGCAAGTTCAAGTATGAGCAGCAGAAGAAGGAAAAAGAGGCACGCAAGAAGCAGCACACGGTCGAATTGAAGGAAATCCGGTTCCGCCCCCATACGGACACCCATGACTTCAATTTCAAGACCAAGCATGCCAAAGGCTTCCTGGAAGCCGGGCACAAGGTCAAGGCATACGTCCAGTTCCGTGGTCGCGACATCATCTACAAGGACCACGGGATGGAGGTCCTTGCCCGTTTCATTACCGAACTCGAGGACCTTGCCAAGATTGATCAGGCGCCGAAGATGGAAGGACGCCGGATGACCACGATCTTGAGTCCACACAAGAAAAAGTGAGCCCCAGGAGGGTCCTCTTCGAGTATTCTTGACTGAACACCGGATTGCTCTTTGACGCCCTGAGTCCTAGTTTCTCAGGCTCCAGAAGCGTCGTGACGTGCCGGCCTGAGCCGGTGGTCCGATCGAGACAAAACTGCCGTAACAGCGTGTGCGGCTCAAAAAAGGCAGAATCATGCCCAAGATGAAATCAAATAGTGGCGCAAAGAAGCGTTTCACGACTACCGGCACCGGCCGGCTGCGTCGGAAAAATGCGTTCAAGAGCCACATCCTGACCAAGAAGTCGCCGAAGCGCAAGAGAAATCTGCGCGGCACTACCTTGGTGGATCCCGTTGATGAGCCGCGCATGCGGAAAATGATCAACGGCTGACACATTCGCCACCCTCGCCACCTTCGGGTAGGCCACGGGTTTCCAAAGAGCAATCAACTCGTAGTATACCATGCCACGCGCAACAAACAGAGTAGCCTCCCGCAAGCGCCGCAAGGCGATCATGGGAATGGCTAAAGGATATTGGGGCCGCCGCAAGAACGTTTACACCGTCGCCAAGAACGCGGTCGAAAAAGCCCTCCAGTACCAGTACCGTGACCGCCGCGCTCGCAAGCGCCAGTTCCGCCGTCTGTGGATTACCCGCATCAACGCAGGCGCCCGCCTCAACGGTACCAGCTACTCCCAGCTCATGGGAGGACTCAGGAAAGCAGATGTCCATCTGAATCGTAAGGTGCTGGCCCACCTGGCCATGCACGATCCAGAGGCGTTCTCGGCTGTTGTCAAGAAGGCTTCCTGACCAACCCTCTCCGAATTCACCCGTGAACGAAGAACCCATGCTGCGAACAGCCCCGACTGACCAGCGATTTATGGGCCGCCTCTCCTGATGCTGTAGCAGGTGGCACGTCCGGGTTCTTCCTTTCGTACGAGTTCAAGAATCCCGCCTCCCTCTACAGGTCAGGCGGGATTTTTTTATTGCCCCCTCCCTGCTGCACCCAGTACAGCAGTTTCTCCGGTCTCCCGACCGGAATCATCCCGAATCCCGTCATGGAATCATCATCACATACCGGTGCCGACGCAGCCGTTCAGGCGCTCGAAGATCTCAAAACGGACATCGAAGGCGCCGTTCTCGACACGGTCGACGCCATTGACGAGTACCGCATCCGGTATCTGAGCCGCAAGCAGGGGCGGATCACCGCCTTGATGAAGCGAATCCCGGATGTGGCCCCGGAAGATCGCAGAGCCTTCGGTCAGGCCATCAACTCGGCCAAGGATACCGTTGAACGGCGTCTCGAGGAAGCGACGGCCGCCCTGACAACAGCCGCTTCAGCCACGTCGGCACCTGCCGATGTGACGCTACCCGGCCGTGAACAGCCGCAAGGCAGCCTGCATCCGATTACGCAGGCCGCGCGACTGATAACCCGTGTTTTCGAGAACTACGGCTTTGACGTGGCCGAGGGGCCGGAGATCGAGGACGACTGGCACAACTTCACGGCGCTCAACTTCCCACCGGACCATCCGGCGCGGGACATGCAGGATACGTTCTTCATCGAGGATGCCGAGCAGGAGCACGGTGGCATCCTGCTGCGCACGCACACCTCCCCCGTACAGATCCGGGTGATGGAGGACATCATGAAGGACGGAGAGCCACCTATCCGGGTCATCGTGCCGGGTCGGGTGTATCGGAATGAAGCCATCTCCTACAAATCCTACTGCCTCTTCCACCAGGTGGAGGGATTGTATGTGGACGAAGGCGTGACCATGGCGGATCTCAAACAGATCCTGCACGCATTCGCCCGTACCCTCTTCGGCGAAGATGTCCGCATGCGCTTCCGGCCCAGCTTCTTCCCCTTCACCGAGCCCAGCGCCGAAGTCGACATCTGGTGGAAGGATGAGAACCTCCCCGGTGGCGGCCGCTGGATGGAGATCCTTGGCTGCGGCATGGTCGATCCCAATGTGCTCGAAGGCGTGGGCATCGACTCCGAAAAATACACGGGGTATGCCTTCGGAATGGGCATCGAGCGCATTGCCATGCTCCGCTACGGCATTGATGACATCCGCATCCTTTACGAAAACGACGTTCGGTTCCTCGAACAATTCAGCTGATCCCGCACCCCCATGATCATCAGTACCAATTGGCTTGACGATTACATCGCCCACGGTTTGTCTGCAGATGAGCTGGCGGACCGGCTGACCATGTGCGGTCTTGAGGTTGAATCCGTGGATCGCATCGGAACCGACCTCGAAGGGGTCGTGATCGGCCACGTGTTGTCGGCCGAGCAGCACCCGAATGCCGACCGTTTGTCGGTATGCAAGGTGGATACAGGCATGAATACGCCGTTGGACATTGTTTGCGGCGCTCCGAATGTAGCCGCCGGCCAGAAAGTGGCTGTAGCCACTGTCGGTACCACGCTGCATCTTCCCAGCCGTGACAATCCTGAGCAGCGGGTCCCTGTGACCATGAAAAAGGCAAAGATCCGCGGTGAAGTATCCGAAGGCATGATCTGTGCCGAGGACGAACTGGGACTGGGCGATGATCATGACGGCATCTTGGTCCTGGACACCGATGCCGCCATAGGCACGGCGTTTTCCGACTACCTATCGGCCAAGGGTATCCGCACGATGGACCATGCCATCGATATTTCCATTACGCCGAATCGCCCGGACGCCATCAGCCACCTCGGCATTGCCCGGGACGTGAGCGCCCTGACCGGCAAGGAAATCTGCCGGCCAGCCGTTGCCCTGACCGAGGCTGGCGGCAGCGTGACCTCGAAGATGTCCGTCACGATCGAAGCCGAGGATCTGTGCCGCCGGTTTGTGGGAATCATGGTCGAAGGTGTCGAGATCAAGGAATCTCCGACCTGGATGAAACAGCGGCTGCTGGCCATCGGGCTGCGACCGCGCAATGTCATCGTCGACATCACCAACTACGTGATGTACGAATGCGGGCAGCCCCTTCACGCTTACGATGCCGATACGCTGAACGGACATTGCATTGTAGTGGCCAAGGCCAAGGTGGGTTCGACCTTCACCACGCTGGATTCCAAGGAGCGCACCCTTCCCGAGGATGCCCTCATGATCCGCGATGGCGAGCGGGAAATCGGCATTGCGGGCATCATGGGCGGCGAGAATACCGAGGTTACCGACAACACGACCAACGTCTTCATCGAGGCCGCCTGGTTCGACCCCTCCTCCATTCGTCGCACCGCCAAGGCCCTGGCGCTGCAGACGGACGCTTCCTACCGGTTCGAACGGGGTGTTGATGCCGAAGGACAAGCTTGGGCGGCCAAACGCGCCGCTGACCTCAT
Source organism: Rhodothermales bacterium (assembly GCA_017859335.1). Lineage (GTDB taxonomy): Bacteria > Bacteroidota > Rhodothermia > Rhodothermales > UBA10348 > JAAZVD01. The sequence goes on from JAFMNH010000027.1 coordinate 10,711, forward strand.
GGTTGAACTTGCCGGCGGAACGTTGGTGGACGGGATGATTGACGTCCATCCGGTCCCCTACGAAGCGCCTGTGGTTCCGCTTCGCGCGCAACGCGTCCTGGACATTATGGGTGCCGACATCGCCCCATCAGAGATGGTGCGGCTGCTGGAAGCCATTGGCTTCGGCGTGACCGAAAAGCAGGCCGACCCGCTCGTTTGGGATGTTACGGTCCCCTCTTTCCGTCCCGATGTGGGACGGGAAATCGACCTGATTGAAGAAGTGGCCCGGCTATTTGGTTATGACAACATTCCCGAACCCACCCATTCGCGCATCCCGAACTTCACGCCGGGAATGGCAGTCGACCGCCAGCTGCGCGAGCGACTCAGGGATGTGCTTTCCGGCATCGGCTTCCGGGAGACGTACACCAACTCGATGCTTCCCATCGAGACGGCCGAACGGTTCAATGATCCGGCCCTTCCCGGCGGTCGGTTCGGTGGCGACGTAGTCGAGACCATGAACCCCATCACTACCGAGATGGCCGCCTTGCGCCCGTCGCTCCTTCCCGGCCTCTTGAAGGTGGCTGGGCACAACCACAACCACGGGCAGCAGGCCATTCGCTTGTTCGAATTCGGCCGGGTGCATACCAAACGGAATACCAACCGCACCCTGGTCGGCGACTACACAGAGACCGAAACCCTTATGCTACTGACTTCGGGGTACTGGCAGGGCCAGTATTGGGAGGGCGAACCGCGCGAAGCGGATCTCTTCGATCTCAAGGGCGTGGTGGACCGGGTTTTTAGGGCGACGGGCCTCGAAGTGCCTCGCTACAAGGAGCGAGAGGCCTCCAATCTGGCATCGTGGGGCGTAGACATCCTGCTCGGCAAGCGCTGGATCGGCTCCCTGATCCGCATCTCCGATGCGGTGGCCGGTGATTTCACCCTGCGCCATGATGGCCTTGCAGCCGAAATCGACTTCACAGCGCTGGCCGAGGCGGCCGCCGGAGCCATCCGTCCCCGATACCAGGCTATCAGCCGTTTCCCGGTTGTGGAAAGGGACATCGCCGTAATTGTACCTGCTTCCCAGCCCGCGGGCCCCATGATCGAGGCCATTGAGCGCACAGGAGGAGACCTGCTCAAGCAGGTAACCGTCTTCGATCTCTACGAGGGCGACCATGTAGGCAAGGACCACAAGAGCCTGGCCTTCGGACTGCGCCTGGGTGCCGACAGGACCCTCAGGGACAAGGAGGTGGACAAGGTCATGACCCGTATCCTGAAAACCCTCGAGAAGGAGTTTGATGCCAAACTTCGGGGATGATGCTATATTCGGGCACGGGACCATCCAGGTCCGGATCCGAAAAGCATTCCTTTCCCAACCATGGCAGCAGCACTCCCACACGATGGCGACCGCGACGACGCCCCGGGTCAACAAAGCATGTTCACTGAGCCTGCACCGTCGCATGATGATGCCCGATCACAACGGGGATCCGCCCACATGCGGGGCACCCGGGCGCTGGAGCGACTACGTGAACGCGTCGAACTGGTGATTACCGAACTGGATCGACTGCGCCGGGAGAACGCTGTCCTGAAGCGGGAACTGGAGTCTGTGCACAAGGATGGACAGCGCCCTTCCGATGGCGTCCAGATAGCATTCACAGAGTCACCGGCAGAGTTGCGGGAAGCGCTGCAGACCCATCTGCGCTTCATTAATGAGCTCATTGAAGCAGAGAACAGTGGAACGGAAGAGGAGGTAACCTCATGAGCCAATCGACGCCGATAAAAATCCGCCTGATGGGCAAGGACTACACGCTCAGAGTGGATAAGGACGATGAACTGGCTACTCTGGAGATGGCGGAATATCTGAATGCCAGACTAAAAGCCTTCAAGAAAGCCCACCCGGAGCAATCGGACTTGACAGCGGCCGTTATCACGGGGTTGGCCATCACGGAGGAGCTGTTCACTGAACGTGCGGCATCGCGGGATCCGGGCGACCATGTGAATGGTGTATTGACGGCGCTGGAGAAGAAATTGTCAAAAGCCCTCAGGGCCTGATCGCGCGCCAGCCGAACGTCGTTTTCGACTTGTCTTGGGCGGTGACCAATCGTATGATACCACAAGCGCGACCCGTCTCAACACGATAAGAATCTAACGCTTTCGTTTGAGGGAGCCCTCCTTCGGGCTTGGCCGGCAGGCCCCACCCGTACCTGGTATGGTCCGACCCCGTCGGCAGGGGACGTCGAAAAAGACTGAGCGGCACCCATGATGTGGAAAAATGAGATTCTTCCACTCTTGAGGCGGGCTCGCGCTTTTTTTATCCGGCACCCTTCCTGGCCCCATGTTCCAAAAAAACATGAATATGGACAGGTAGTGTGATCCACCATCCGGCCTGCGTGTAGGCGGATGTACCCTTACCCCGGCAGTTTCAACCCTCAGTGCTGACCATGATTGGTACGATTGGCAAGCTCCTGATTCTTGTCTCCTTTGTAGCCGTTGTGCTCTCCGGAATCACCTTTCTGCGCTCATCGAAACTGGAAACACGCGTAGGCGAGTGGAAGCGCATCGGTCGGATCTCCTGGTGGGTAGCCACCTTCGGAACTCTGGGTGCCTTTGGCTTGCTCATCTATCTGAACGTGACGCACGCGTTCGAATACGCATACGTGTACGAGAATACGGCCATGGACCTGTCTACGGATTACCTCGTGGCGGCAGCCTGGGCCGGTCAGGAAGGCTCGTTCCTGCTCTGGATCGTCATGAACGCCCTCGTCGGGCTGGCTGTCATCTCGTTTGCCCGTGAGTACGAGGCACCGGTCATGGCCATCATCGCCCTGTGCCAGGCCTTCCTGATCTCCATGATTGCCGGGCTTCAGATTGGCCCCATACCCATCGGCTCCTCTCCTTTCGCCACCCTGGCCGAGAAATTCCCGACGGCCCCGATGATACAAGCCGGTATCATTCCCACCGATGGCCAGGGCCTCAACGATCTGCTTCGCAACTACTGGATGGTCATCCATCCTCCTGTGCTGTTCATCGGATTTGCGTCCATGATCGTGCCTTTCGCCTTTGCCGTGACGGCCCTCTGGAAACGCCAATACACATCCTGGGTCCGGCCGGCACTTCCATGGACGTTGTTTGCCGTCATGTCGCTCGGTGTGGGCATTGCCCTCGGCGGCTACTGGGCCTACATCACGCTGAGTTTCGGTGGATATTGGGCCTGGGACCCGGTGGAGAACTCCTCGCTCGTGCCGTGGCTTATCGGTATAGCAGCGGTCCACACAATGATTGTCCAGAAACGCTCCGGGCACAGCAACAAGGCCTCTTTCTTCCTGGCCATCGCGGCCTACATGCTGGTCGTCTATTCCACGTTCCTGACGCGCAGCGGTATCCTCGGCGATATCTCGGTCCACTCCTTTGTTGATCTGGGGCTTTACAACCAGCTGCTCCTCTGGATTCTGACCATGGGACTGGTTGGATTCGGTCTCTTCTTTGTACGACTTGCAGAGCTACCCAAACCGGACAAAGAGCCCAATGTGCTCTCACGTGAGTTCATGATTTTTGCCGGCGCCATGATCCTGACCGGTATTGCCATGGTGGTTCTGCTCGGGACGAGCGCACCCATCATTGGCCGTATTTTCAGGGACAGCCCCTCCACTGTACCCATCGAGTTCTATAACAAGTGGTCCCTCCCACTGACCATCGCATTCCTCTTTCTGGCAGGAATCGGCCAGCTTTTTTGGTGGAATAAGATGAATGTGGAGACAGTCAACAAGGTCTTGGTGCGTCCTGTCCTGTTTTCCTCGGCCGCCACCATCGTATTCTTTTTCGTTACACCTTTTCGCATGCGGGCTGCAGAAGCGGCCTCGTTTGCACAGGTCGGCACCGATGCACTGCAGGCTGCAGGTCTGGCCACCCTTGCACAGTCATGGGCCCAGCATGGACCCTACCTGCTGATGCTGGTGCTGGTCTTTGTGGCCTTCTTCGCCTTCTTCGGTAACGCCGAAGTCATGTGGCGCATTGCCAGGGGCAACCTGAAACTGGCCGGGGGTGCGGCAACCCACATCGGGTTCGCCATCATGGTCTTGGGAATCATCACATCGAGCGGCCTGAGCACTACGATCGGACGCAATGGGGCGCAGTTGGGCGAAAGCCGTGAAAACTTTGTCATCAGTCGGGGAGAAACCCGCACGATCCAGGGATATACGGTCACCTACACAGGACAGGGTGTGGATGAGGAGGGACTGCCCACGTATGATCTGGATTTCGTGGATCCGAGGGGACGCTCGTTCGAGATGAGACCCGTTGCCTATGAGAGCAATCGAGGGCAGTGGATTCAGAACCCGGACCTCAAGAAGTGGGCGGACAAGGATCTATTTGTTGCGGTCTCGCCCAGTGTCATGTTTGGCCAGGCGGCGGACCAGGGAGAGATTACGCTGTCCCGGGGCGAATCCATTTCGCTCGGCGGAGATGCCTATACCCTGACGTTTGAGGCATTCGATCTGAACGTGGAACATGAACTCATCGGAGATTCCACCGAGGTCGCCGTAGGAGCCAATATCATGGTCACGGAAAATGCTACGGGAGACCAGCGGGAGGTCAAGCCGGTGTACATCATAAAAACGGACCGTTCCGTGGCGTTTCTCCAGAACAGCATCCCTGACTGGGGTATCAGCGTGGCATTCACAGGAATGAACGTGGACTCTGGATCCATCAATCTAGGTATTGAGGGAGTAGAGCTCCCCCCGCAGGATTGGTTGGTGGTTCAAGCCCATGAAAAGCCGTTGATCAGTCTGGTCTGGATTGGATTCATCATCCTCTCCCTCGGCTTCGGACTCTCGGTATATCGGCGTGCGTCCGAGCAGCACCAGGCGTCACTGCGGATCGGCAAAGCCGTTTGAGTTACCGGTCAGCGCACGGTAATGGAATCCGGCTCACGCCCGCCCCCTGCGGGAGCCGCTAGACCTACTGGGGGCAAAGGCCAGGACGATCATGAAGAGGATGCCTGCCATTGTTGCCATGGAGCCGGCAATGGAAGCATCCAGCAGGCGGGCCATCCAGTACCCCCCGACGGCGACAAGGCAGCCAATCAGTGCTGACCATACCAGCATACTGCTCAGCCGGCGCGTTAGCAGGTAGGCCGCTGCGGGGGGTGCCACCATCAGCGCTACAACCAGTATCGATCCTACCGCATCGAATGCACCGACAGCCGTGGTGGAGACCAGGGCCATCAGACCGTAGTGCAGGACGGAGGGTGCAAAACCAAAGCTGCTTGCGAGCGCGACATCGAAGGTGGACATCTTCAGCTCTTTGTAGAAGAGGGTAATGAAGGCTGCGTTGATGACCAGGATGATGGCCATCACAACCGCAGCGCGGGGCACCTCCCTGCCAAGAATGACATGACGGTCGAACGGAGCAAAGGCCAACTCGCCGAGCAGGACGGCGTCCGTGTCCAGATGCACATCGCCAGCAAAAACGGCGATAAGGACTACTCCGAGGCTGAAGAGGGCCGGAAAAACGATACCGATGGCCGCATCCTCCTTGAGCAGTCCCGTCGTGCGCAACACCTCGACGAGCGCCACTGTCAGAACACCGGAGAGTCCGGCGCCGAGGATCAGCCAACCGGAGCTCAGGTTACCCGTGATCAGAAAGGCAATCACTATGCCCGGTAGAATGGCGTGGCTGATGGCATCGCTCATCATGGCCATCCCGCGCAGAATGAGGAAAACACCCGGCAATGCGCATGCTACGGCCACCAGGACAGCGATGAGTTGAATTTCAAGGGATGCGCTCATGGTCCCTCTCCCCAGCGCTTTTCAACGAGTCCTCTTGCCCGTTCCGTACCCGATTCCGTCAGTGCCCAGTGCTCGTCGTCAATGCGCTGGGCCAGTCCCAGGGTCTCGAGAAGATGCAGGGTCCGCCGAGCGTTACCTGACATGGCATTGAGTACCTGCTCAGAGTGGGGGTGATCAACTGTCTCGTGCTGCGAGGCCAACCTATACATGTCCACCAAAACGGCATCGACCCTGAATTCCTGACCGGAGCGCCACTGGCGCATCATTCGAAAAGCCAGTCCCCGATTCGGCGCGAACAGCAAGGAGAAGACGACAATGGCGCTGATGAATAGCACAATGGCCGGTCCTGTAGGGAGATGAGGGACCAGTCCACTTGAGAGCACGCCTCCCACTCCGGAAACCGCACCAAAGAAAGCGGCAAGGCCCATCATCACCCACAGACGATCAGTCCATTGGCGGGCAGCGGCCGCCGGTGCGATGATCATGGCACTCATGAGAACCACACCCACTGTCTGCAGGCCGATCACGATGGCACTTACGAATAGAGCCGTCAGTAGGTGGTCCAAAGCACGTACCGGCAAACCCAGTGTATGCGCGGCTTCCGCATCGAAGGAAATCAGCTTGAACTCCTTCCAGAAGAGAGTCATCAGAAACAGGACAACACATCCGATGCCAAACATGACCTGGATATCGCGCTGCATAAGGGCCGCTGCCTGCCCGAAAAGGAAGGAGTCGAGTCCCGCCTGATTGGCATCCGGTCTGCGCTGGATGAACGTCAGGAGCATCAATCCGAATCCGAAAAACACCGAAAGCAGCATGGCCAATGCGGTGTCATGGGTAATGCGTGTCCGCCGGGTCAGGCCCGTAATCAGGAACGTACCGAACCAGCCGGCAAGGCCCGCTCCCAAAACGAGGACGAGGGGTGACTTGGAGCCTGTGATGAGGAAAGCGATGGCAATGCCGGGCAAGGCAGCATGGGAGATGGCATCCCCCAGAAGGCTCTGCCGTCTCAGCATGGCGAAGCATCCCAAGGCGCCCGCTGTAATGCCGAGCAGTGTGGCACCCAGAGCGACGGTGCGTACGGTGTAGTCCGAAAAAAGAGTGGAGATGGCATCCATCATGGCGCACGCTGCGTCAGTAGCGAGGAGAGAAAGGCAACGCGACCACCGTAGGTCGCCCGCAGATTTTCCTCGGTGAAGACCTCAGCCACGGGACCTGCTGCAATGCGACGCCCATTCAGCAGCAGTACATGGTCGAAATATTCCTGCACCGTCTGCAGATCGTGGTGCACTACCACGACCGTCTTGCCACGCTCGCGAAGTCTCTTCAGCAGCTCTACGATGGTGCGTTCCGTAGTGGCATCAACACCCTGGAAGGGCTCATCCATCAAGTAGACCTCTGCGTCCTGCACAAGAGCTCGAGCCAGGAAGACACGTTGTTGCTGTCCACCGGAAAGCTGCGAGATCTGGCGATGTGCGTAGGCCGTCATTTCAACTTGGGCAAGAGCTTTCAGTGCCTGCTCCCGCTCAGCGGCTCCCGGTCGTCGAAACCAGCCCAAGCGACCGTACGTCCCCATCTCGACGACATCGAGCACATGGGTCGGAAAATCCCAGTCAACACTCCCGCGTTGGGGTACGTAGGCAACCCGTGAGCGATTGCGGCGGTAGGGTCTGCCGTGGATGCGTATCGATCCACCTGCAACGGGGACCAGGTCCAGGATGCTCTTGATGAATGTCGTCTTTCCCGCTCCATTCGGTCCCAGGACAGCCAGCAGGACACCCTTGGGCACACTGACATCCACGTCCCAAAGCACTGGCTGCTGACCGTATGCCACGGTCAGGTCACGAACCTCAATGGCTGTTTCATCCGAGTGGATATCGTTCATGATCATTGCGGTAGGGTTGAGAGATTCGCCACGATGGTTTCGACATTGGAGCGGAACATACCGATATAGGACTCCGCGGAAGAACCGGGCGTACCCAATGCATCTCCATGAAGCGTTCCCCCGATACGTACCTCGAATCCTCGGGCCCGGACCGCCTCCTGTACGGCCTGAATGCCTCTGGGTGAGATAGACGACTCAACAAAGAGCGCCGGAATCCTGTACTCGACAACGAAGTCCGCCACCTCCCGGACATCCGCTATGCCGGCTTCAAGGGCGGTACTCATGCCCTGCAGCCCACGGACCTCGATGCCAAATGCCCGTCCGAAGTAGCCGAATGCATCATGCGACGTGATGAGGATGCGACGACCTTCCGGAATGGCGGACAAGCGTTCCCTAGCCTCGGCGAACAGGGCGGAAAGACGGTCTGCGTAGGTTGACGCCCGTTTTCGGTAGATCTCCGCGTGCAGCGTGTCGGTCGCGGCAAGAAGCTCACCGACGCGATAGGCCGCCTCCTGCCAGAGCAGTGGGTCGAACCAGATGTGCGGGTCATGGTTGCCCGCGAAGGATTCGGATGAGAGCAACTGATCGGGCTGGATGCCCTCGGTAATGGCATGTACGTTCAAGCCGCGCTGTCGCATCTGCGCAAACACGTCTGTCATCTTGCCCTCGAGGTGCAACCCATTATAGAGGATCAGATGGGCCTGCGTCATGGCCGAGACATCGCCTTCGCTGGCCTGATACGTGTGCGGATCAATACCCGGCCCCATCAGGCCTTCAACACGCACACGATCCCCACCAACCTCACGAACCAGGTCCGCAATCATGCTGGTCGTCGCGACGATCATGAGAGGATCCCCCTCTTCATCCAAGCCACGCTCTGCGGTTCCTTCCGGCATCAGACAACCGGAAGACAGAAGGATCAGGAGGGCGATGAACAGGCTTCTGAACATGGGGACGGAACAGCTGTCTGCGGGCACGGCATCATTGGGCACTTCATTTTTTAGCCTTGTCTAAATATTTGTTCCTGCCGAGAGCCCTGATCTCCCTGAAATGGTGCGGGCCGGCCGGGATATCCCGGCCGGCCCGCTACGACCTGATCCGCCTTGACGTCTGATCTCAGTCCACCCAGTCCGCTACGAATACATTCGTATCCCGGGACTCGACGCGCTCCACGTTGCGGTTGCTGGCAAAAGCGATCTTCGTTCCGTCGTTCGAGAACATCGGGAAGCCATCGAACGTGCCCGAATGGGTAATCTGCTTCATGTCCGATCCGTCCAGATTGACCATGAAGATGTCAAACACCCTGCCCCGCCCGTTGTCGATATGGTGGTTGGACGTGAAGAGGATCTTCTCGCCAGACGGATGGAAGAACGGCGCCCAGTTGGCTCCAGGCAGATCTGTGACCTGCTGAACATTGCTGCCATCGATGTCGGCAATGAAGATGTTCAGCGCCCCCGGCTCAACTACATCCTTGGCCAGGAGATCGCGGTACGTGTCGGCTGCTTCGCCCGTCGGCCGGCTGGCACGCCAGACAATCTTGTCCGAGTTCGGGCTGAAGAATGCACCGCCGTCGTATCCGAGTTCGTCGGTCAGTTGAAGAAGGTCGCCCGTAGCAACCTCGTAGCGCCACAGTTCCAAGTCCCCACTGCGCGTGGATGTAAAAATGATCCACTTGCCATCTGGAGACACCGTGGCCTCGGTGTCATACCCTTCCCCTCCGATCAGTACTTCCGGATTCGAACCATCCGCATCAGCCACATAGATGTCATAGGACGGGTAAATCGGCCATACGTACGCACCGGACTGACCGGGCAGCGGTGCAGGACAGGCTGCGCCCGATTCATGGGTGGATCCGTAGATGATACGACCATCCGGCAGGAAGTAACTGCACGTCGTACGCCCTTCCCCCGTGGACACTTCGGTGTAGTCATCCACCGAGCCTGATCCGGCAGTGGCCACATCCATCACAAAGATCTGGTCGCAACCCTGGTCATTAATGGCATCCCAATCACTTTGAAATACGAGTTTGGAGTCATCAAAGCTCCAGTAGGCCTCCGCATTGTTGCCGCCAAAGGTCAGCTGACGGACATTGCGAAGGTGGTCTTCGCCATCAAAACGGAGCACATCGGCTGCGCGATCGTAGCTGTCCGTTTCCTCCTTCGGCGCGGCACAAGCGGAAAGGAGAAGGGAAGAAAACAGGATGAATGCGAATCCTACAGAAGAGGAGGGCAGTTTCATGGTATTGAGAGTAATAAGGAGCGATACTGAATGCCATCGGCCACGGCGGGTCCGTGTCCCTGTCATCGGGTCGGTTCTCCTGGGCAATCGGCCGGATGATGTCGGGCAACGCGCCCATTTTGTTTAGTTTTGCTCAGGTTTTCAGGGTGAAAATACCTCCGATCATGGGATTTGACGTTCAAAACTTTCAAGAAGATGTCATCGTTGCCAGCCAGGAAGGGCCGGTCGTAGTGGATTTCTGGGCTCCATGGTGCGGACCATGTCGCGTCCTTGGGCCCATCATTGAAAAGCTGGCTCACGAGCAGGCTGATACCTGGACCCTTGCCAAGGTCAATTCGGACCAGTTCCAGGCGGAGGCCATGCAATATGGCGTCAGGGGTATTCCTTCGGTCAAGATGTTCCACAAGGGCGAGGTCATTGACGAATTCACCGGTGCCCTTCCCGAGTCGGCCATCCGGCAATGGCTTGAAAAAGCACTGCCCGGCGAAACGAAGGATCTCATGAAGGAGGCCGAGTCACTGCTGGAAGAGGGCGACTTGGCCGGCGCCCGTGTCCATCTGGAACGCATCCTGGAGCGTGAACCGACCAATCCGTCCGCGGCAGGCCACATGGCCTCCCTGGTTGCGCTTGAAGATCCGGATCGGGCCGCGCAACTGGCTGATCTGGCCATGACAGGTGAGCCCCGATTCGTTCAGATTGCCACAGCCGTGCGCTCTCTCACGGAGCTGACCTCCGAGCCGTATCCCGATGGTGCGGGCGCAGCAACCTATGCCCGCGCCGTGCTTGCGCTCAGGTCAGGAGATCCGGACAGCGCGGTACGGGACCTGATCGAGGTTCTCAAGACAGATCGCTACTACGGGGATGATGCCGCCCGCAAATTGGGTGTTGCCATATTCACCTTGCTTGGACCAAGCCACCCCGTTTCGAAGGCGCACCGGCGCACCTTCGACATGTGGCTCTACTAAGACCAGCGGAACCGGCTCAGGCAGCCTCCTGCTCCTTGTACTGCAATTCGTAGAGGCGGCGATACAGACCGTCTGAGGCAATCAATTCCTGGTGGGTCCCACACTCGCGGACCCGACCATGATGCATGACAAGGATCTGATCGGCATGCTGCACGGTCGACAAGCGGTGTGCTATGGCGATGGAGGTCCTTCCGGACATCAGCGTCTCGAGGGCCGTTTGTATGATTTCCTCCGTTTCGGTATCCACGCTAGAGGTAGCCTCGTCCAGCACGAGCATGCGTGGATCGTAGACCAGCGCGCGCAGGAAGGAAATCAGTTGCCTCTGTCCGTGCGACAGGGTCATGCCGCGCTCACGCACCTGCTGATCGTAGCCGTTCGCCAAGCGCTCAATAAAGGGTGCCGCGTTGATGGCATCGGCCGCTCGGCGCATGTCATCGTCCGATATGGCGGGGTTTCGAAGCGTGATATTGTCCCGGACGGAGCCCGAGAAAAGGAAAACGTCCTGCAGTACCAGACCGATCTGCTCACGCAGGGTGGCCAGGGAGAGCGTGCTGACATCCACGCCATCGACCCGTATTTCACCCCGCTGAATCTCGTAAAAACGCAAGAGCAGACTGATGATCGTCGTCTTGCCGGCTCCCGTGGCACCCACGATGGCCAGGGACTGGCCCGGTTCGACCACGAAACTCACATCCCGAAGAATCCATTCTGCTTCGTCGTCTTCGGGATCAATGTCCGGATCGTATGAAAACCAGACATTCCTGAACTCAATGCGGCCCTCCACCTCGGACCAGTCCGAGGTCTTCTCCGCCTCCGGGATGGCCATATCCGTATCAAGCAGGCCAAAGATTCGCTCGGCACCCGCCATGGCACTCTGCAACGTATTGAACTGATCAGAGAGGTTTCGGATGGGCTCAAAGAATCGTCGCGCATACTGTATGAAGGCTATCAGAACACCCAGCGTTACGCCTCCCACCATGGCTGAGAGGCCACCGTACCAAAGGACCAACCCGAGAGCGGCGGAAGCTACCAGATCCACCATGGGCCAGAACAGCGCGAAGTAGAAGATCGTCTTGATATACGCCTGCCGGTGGTCGTCGTTGATGCCCGTAAAGCGCTGCATCTCCTCCTCTTCCCGACCAAAAAGCTGCACGATGCGCATCCCTGTGACATGCTCCTGCAGAAAAGAGTTGATGCGGGCCACCTGCTTGCGCGTGTCCCTGTAGGCATCCCTGACCTTGCGCTTGAACCAGAACGTGGCATAAATCATGATCGGCATGACCGACATGGTGACCAGTGCCAGTTGCCAATCCAGGCTGAACATGAACCAGGCGATGAAAATCAGCTTGAAGAGATCGCCCAGGATGGTGACAATGCCTGCCGAGAGCACCTGCGAGAGCGACTCCACATCGCTCGTAACCCGAGTGATGAGCTGTCCAATGGGGCGAGAATCGAAAAAGCGCAGGCTTTGGCGTTGCACATGCCTGTAGACCTTGGTGCGCACATCGAAAATGGCCTGCTGACCGATCCACTGCGTGAGATAGGCATTGACAAAGGAAAGGAACCCCTCTGCCGCAACGATGGCAAAAAGAATCCCGATCATGCGTCGAAGGCCAGCCACGTCACCCTCCGCAATTTCCCGGTCAATGGTGACCTGGACGAGTTTCGGCACCAGTGGACCGAGATATGCCGCCGTCATCACCGTCACGAAGGCCAGGGCTACCCAACCTTTGTAGGGCATGAGATAGCCTACAATACGTCGTAGCAGCCGCGTATCCAGACCTGCGCCCGTCTTCGTTCCCGCTGCCTCTTTTCTATCGACGCTCACAGGTAGGCCTCCACTTCCTGCTCGAGCTGCTGCTTGTGATGCAACGAGGCATAAAACCCTCCTTGGCTCACAAGCTGTTCGTGTGTACCCCGCTCGATGATGTGCCCTTCGTCGAGCACAATGATCTGGTCCGCATCCTGAACGGCCGAGATGCGATGACTGACGATGATGACCGTGCGCTTACCGAAGTGCTCCCTGAGGTGCCCCAGAATGGTCCGCTCGGTATTCACGTCAACCGCCGAGAGAGCATCGTCCAGAACCAGTATACGCGGTTTCCGGATCAGCGCTCGCGCAATAGAGGCACGTTGTTTCTGACCTCCCGAGAGGGTGATGCCCCGCTCGCCGACATACGTTTCAAACCCATGCTTGAATGTGTCGATGGTATCAAGCAGATCAGCCTCAGCTGCAGCCTCGCGTACATCCTCCCGGTCGGCCTGCATGCGTCCGAAAGCGATATTATCCGCCACTGTGTCGGAAAAGAGGAATACGTCCTGAGGAACGTAACCAATGGCCTCACGAAGGACGTCGAGGGGCCACTCCCGGATATCTTTACCGTCAACCTCAACCCTGCCCTCGTCAACATCAAGCAGGCGGGGAATCATGTCCACCAGGGTCGTTTTCCCGGATCCTGTCCTTCCCACGATGGCCAGGGTACTCCCCGCCGGGACGTCCACGTTGATGTCCTCAAGCGCTTTGACCCCACTGTTGGGGTGGGCGAATCCCACGCCCCGGAAGGTGATGCGTCCCTTGACACCGGATGCCTTTCTCGGTACGCCCTGACCCGAGGCAATCGTGGGATCCGCGTCGAGTATCTCATTCAAGCGGCTCATGGACGCAGCCGCCCGCTGGATCATTGTAATGACGAATCCCATGGCAGCGACGGGCCACGTCATCAGGGCCACATATATAATGTACTCCGCAATATTACCGATCGTGATCTCCCCTGCCATAGCCAATGAACCGCCAACCCAGACTACGATAAGCGTGGATGCGCCGACCAGCGTCACAAAGACCGGGCGCCAGGCTGCCTCCACAACAGCCAATCGCAGACTGCGGTGCCGATATGCGGCACTTTCCTTGTCAAAAGCCTCGGCCTCACTCTCCTCTCGGGCATATGCCTTGAGGACCCGAATGCCGGAGAGGGCCTCCTGCACCTGGGAGGTCAGACTGGAATACTGTTGCTGCAGTTCATCCGAACGGGTGTGGACCATCCGGGCTACGAAAAAAACCGAAAAGGCCAGGAAGGGCATCGGGATGAGGGTGAAGAACGTCAGCCTCGGAGAAATCCAGAACATGACCGAAAGGGCCGTCGCAATGACGACACCTGCACGCGTTGTATACATCACGGCAGGTCCGATGTAGCGACGGACGTGTTCGATATCGCTGGTGGAGCGCGTGATCAGGTCCCCGGTGGCGTGCTTCAGATAGAAATCGTGCGACAGGGCCTGGAGTTTGTCATACAGACGATTACGCAGGTCGTATTCGATATGCCGGGAGGCGACGACCAGGGTCTGGCGCATCAAGAAAGAAAACAGGCCGCTGCCCAGGCTCAGAACCAACACGATGACCCCGAAGCCTGCCAGCGAAAAAAAAGCCTTCGTGTAGACAAGGGAGGCAAGGGGCGTCCCATCGAACGCCTTGTAAGCAGCCACAAAGCGCGGAACGCTGTCAATGGCTTCACGCACCACCATGGGTACGGTTATGGCAAAGATGGCTGACGCAACGGCACAAAGCAGTCCCGGGACAAACAGATGCTTATAGCGCCAATAGTAGACGTTGAGCCGCCGAAGAGAATGCATGCAGCCGATTCGCTCGTGAAGAAAGCCTGGGCGAATCCTGCGCCTCGGCCGCAGGGCTCAACGCATCAGGACGGGGGCAGATCCTGTGTGCCCCTTGAAGCACCCGCATGGGCATGAACCACAGGTGGCACGCTGTTTTGTCAAGCTATTCCTGAATCAATCCTTGATTATTGTTGACGTACTGGGTAGCATCATACCTCCTTAATGGTACGTCACACACCCGTCGCAGCGCATGCCTTTTTCAACACGCGAAATCTCCGAAACCGTCGTCTTCCAGATCACGGGCAAATTCCTGGGCAGTCTCGAAGGAGAGGCTTTCAAGGAGACCATAGAGGAACTCAAGGAATCCGGCAAGAAGCAGGTAGTCATTGATCTGTCGAAGGCAGACTTCATGGATTCCTCTGGCATTGGTACCCTCATCGGCGCGTTCACATCCATGAAAAAGGTGGATGGAGACGTAAAACTTGCCGGCATGAAGGAGCGCATCAAGAACCTCTTCCTGCTGACCCGACTGCTTGGTCCGGTCTTCGAGGAATACGACACGGTCGACGAGGCGATTGCCTCCATGCAGTAATGCTCCCGCGGGCGCATCATCCGTTTTCGACGTCATTGAGGCGCGCGTCCCCGAAGGGTCGCGCGCCTCAATGCGTTTTACGCTGCACGCAACACCTTCACAGGTAGCGAACTGTATCCCTCAGTCCAAAAACACGGCTTAATACCTGAGCTGGATTGTCGATACGGGAAACAGACACCCGCAGCATCCAACCGCATCATGCCCACGCGTTCACTCGACAGTCTGACACTCAAGATTCTCTCGTTCCTCAAGAGCGTAGGGATGACAAGCGATCCCGTCCACCCGGATGATGCCGCTTTGATGGCACGCGTCGAGCAGGAATACGGGATTTCGCTGATGTCCTTCCTTGAGTCGGAGTGGCTGCATGAGCAGCTGACGCGCGACGAACTGTCCGAGGAAGTGGTTCACGCCCGCGAGCTTCTCAACCCGGAACGGCGACGGACTTTTGATGATGACCTGGCGCTTCTCTTTTCCCGATAAGCCCCGGAAAGCGCTGTCTCGACGTGGTCTCGGGTCTTAATTAAAAGGTGATGCCCAACCCGAACTGAAGCAGCAGCATGTCGGTCCGCGATCTACTCACGTCGAACGTAACCGTCCCGTCTTCGCGACGGATGGATCCTTTCTTCAGGTACTCGGCCTCGGAGCCCATCAGGTACTTCGCTCCAAGATCCAGATAAACGCTGGCCGGCGCATCTTCGGCCGTTGGCGTGAACAGATGAATCTTCACGCCCCCACCGAAGCCATAAGACAAGGCCGTATCGTCAAAATTGGTGGAGCGCACAACTTCGTTCTGGTCGAACTGCTCGCTCTCGATCCGTGTCTCCGTAAACAGGTACTTGAATCCAAAGAGGGCATCTGCGTAAGGCTTCATGCCCGGGAAATCCGGCTGAAAACGCAGGAAGAGGTGTCCAGTGGCTACGCTGTTATCCGTGACCACATCCACAGTGACATCGGGTATCGTTGTTGAAAACGGCTCATTGCGCCGTTCGTGACCGTAGATCATGAATCCCAAGTCAGCCCCGATCCGCAACGGGGATCCTGTAAAGCCGGCGGCAGCGCTCAGACTACCCCCAAAACCGAACGAATCAAGCTGATCCGCGAACTCGGCACGGGGAAGTCCGAAGGTCAGCTTCATGGCGCCGTCGGCGTGGACCTGGGCGTGGGCAGTCGGGATCGATAACGCTCCCAGCAGGATTGCGGCAAGCCCCAGGGTCCGAGCCATGCGGCCAATAAAAACAGGACGGAAGCGATGGGCGTTCATGAACGTATCAGAGGATGGATGGGAAGAGCGTGTAGGAATAGCCGCATCCGTCCTCTGATATGTAACAGAATCCGCCAGGAGCGGGATGTATCACGTGCTGCGGCCCGACGCTTCCCGAACCAACCCTTCCTTGATCCATTCTGCGAGCGTTTGCCGGTTGGACGGTTTGAGAAGGCGCTGCTGGTCTCCCGAGTGTCTGATATTACCGAGCTCAATCAGCACCGCCGTGGGTTTGGTCTCGCGAAGAAGCATGAGATTGCGGTGTTTGATCTCGCCTTGGTAGCCTCTATCTGGCTGGTGGTGCCGATACTTGTCTTCCATGGTGTTTCGAATCGTACGGGCAAGACTGTTTGCGCGATTGCTGCCCACGATGAAATGAACGTCGACCTGTGGTTCTACGCGGTATCCGTACGAGTCCACGTGGAGGGCTATCACCTGCTGACTGAGTGCCGTTTTACGATGCTTGTCGTACAGCTCGTTGATGGTACGAACTCTAGTGCGTAATCGACTGATCTGGTTCAGGGCAATCTTCTTGTTGCCGTAGTAGACCTCGTCATGATCAACCGGTAAATAGGTGTCGTTCCGGATGCCATCATCCGGATCCTGAACGATGATGTAGACGGTCGCCCCATCCATCATCAGTTCGCGAGCCAAACGCAGCGCCGTGTCATAGGCAATCTCATCTTCTGCAATCTGCTTCCCACCAATGCTGCCCAGCGTACCGGGATCAGGCCCCCCGTGACCGCCCACGATATAATAGACGTGTCCTTTGAGGCGATCGCTCTTGAACAGAACCGTTTCGTACTCTTTTCCGAAGAGCGGCTCGGTCAATGATCGAATAGAAATGCGGTAGGATACGTCCCGCCGCAGCTCGGTGCCGTTGCGCAGCTTGCCTGCATTTAGTGTCTTGAACGATGAAACGCTGGCAGGCGTCGGATCGATGCCTGATCGTCGGAGAAGACTCCAAATGCCTTCGCCCGGCTGAGGCTGAACCTCAACGGTCATCACTTGGACGTCAGGCTGCGCGCGTGCCGGCTGTGTCCGAGAAAGGGCCGTTACCAATAAGAGTACCAGTCCTGCGATCCTGCAAGAACTACGAAACATTGTACCGGTCGTCGTCAATTGGGGAGTGAGACGAATTGTGACTATGGGAATCCGGGATAAAGTATAGCAAAGCTGAGACCAGTTTCGCAAAGTGCCAGTCTCGCCCATTTCCGCCCCTGGATGGGCCGAAATGCGGCACTTTTTGCCACCCTGTCGACTTTTTTTCCGGTACTACCCGTTCAGCGGGGAAGGCGCTGTTCCATGTCTGCCACTACCCAAGCGAATACTGCCATGGTGGCCACGGAACGGGCCACATCGTCCGGATCCAGTTTGTCCACGTAGTCAGCGTTCGTGTGGTGGTACCAGAAGTACTTGCT
>JAFMNH010000028.1 GCA_017859335.1 Rhodothermales bacterium
TGCTGGATCTTTCCGAGGAGATCATTGCCTTGCGACCCGATGCCGTGCTCATCTACGCCGGGCACAACGAATATTACGGCGCGCTCGGAGTCGGGTCCTCCCAGGGATTCGCATTGAGTCCGGCCATCATCAACCTGTACCTGAAACTGCGCCCGCTGCGCACCGTGCAGCTGCTCCAGCGTGCCATCAGCGGGGTAATGGGCTGGTTTGTGGCAGATCCGGGCGGCAGCCAACCCGGTAACACGCTGATGCAAGACATGGTGGGCGAGCAGCGCATTCCCCTCGGATCGCCTCTGTATGAAAAAGGCCTCGAGCAATTCAGGTTCAATATGGATCAGCTGCTGGCGCGTTACGCTGAGGCGGGCGTGCCCGTCTACATCGGTACGCTGGCATCCAACCTTCGGGACCAGACACCTTTCTTGTCGGGCATGGGTGATCACCATGCTGCGGTACCGGACAAGGCCATTCGTCGGGCAGGTACCCTGCTTTCCCGAGGGCAGGCAGATTCCGCGTTGGTCGTGATCGATGGCGCCATAGACCAGGCGCCGCTGCATGCGGGCGCACGGTTCGTGCGCGCCCGCACCCTCGAGTCCCTTGGTCGCATGAAAGAAGCCCGCGAAGCCTATACCGCGGCCAAGGACCGGGACGAACTGCGATTCCGAGCGCCCGAAGCCATGAATGATATCATCCGGGACCTAGCCGAGACTCACGGCGCACGGGTCGTTGATACACGGCAGGCTATGGAAAAGGCCTCCCCGAATGGCCTAATCGGGAAAGATATGATGCTCGAACACCTCCACCCTACCGTGCCGGGATACAGGATACTGGGAGGCGCCTTCTTCATGGGTCTGGCAGGCGATCGGTTCGGTCAGGAGCGTGGTGTCTCTTGGACGTGGGACCAGGCGTTGTCAGAACGCCGGCTCCCCACGCCCATTCCTGCCGTGGATTCGCTTTCCGGTGCCTATCGTGTCCAACAGCTGACGGCATCCTGGCCCTTCAAGCCCATCGGTAGTCGGTTAACGCGTATCGACACGCTAATGCCAGGCACCTTGACTGGAGACGTGGCACTGCGCCTGTTCAGGGATGACATCCAACGCATTGAAGCGCTCGACGCCATTCGAACAGCTGCGACCCAGAGCGGAGACCTCGAAACGGCCCAGACCTATCTGGAGGCGATCATCCAATCATTTCCCATGGTGCCCGGCCCCCACATTGCACTAGCCAAGCTGAACATGCAGCTCGGTAGATTGGAGGAAGCAGAGCGACTGGCCCGCGAAGAACTCACCATCAGTGATCACGCCGAGGCCCTCCAGGTGCTGGGTACGTTGCTTCTGAACCGACGGCAAATTGATGCTGCCATTCCTTATCTGGAGCGGGCTGTGGCCCTGAACAGTACCGACCTACGTGCACGTTTCAACCTAGCGGGTGCGTATGCCCTCAGGCAGCGGTTTGATGAGGCCCGACACGAAGCTGAAGAAATTCTCCGGTCGAATCCACAGGCGGAGGATGCACGACGACTACTGGCCTCGCTTCCGGAGTGATACCCCTGACCGCTAGCACAGCGGGCGCACGTGGCGGATCAGCCTTCCTCAGTGGCCTCTACCTCAGCCACCAGACTGTCCTGTACGTGGCGGGGCATGGACTCGTAGCTGTTGAACGAAGCCCTGTGCAGCCCGCGGCCCTGCGTCATGGAACGCAGTGAGGTGGAATAGCGATACAACTCCGCCTCGGGGACCTGCGCCAGGATCTTCTGGAAAACCCCCTCCATCTCCATACCCTGGATGCGGGCCCGGCGGGTGTTCATGTCGCCCATGACATCACCCGTGTATGACTCCGGAACGAGCACTTCCACATCGTGGATGGGCTCAAGCAGGACCGGGTTGGCCTGGCGGAACGCATCCTGGAAGCACGTACGCGCCGCCGACTTGAAAGCGGCCTCGTTCGAATCCACGGCGTGCATGGATCCATCATGTATGACAATGCGCACATCCCCTACGGGATAGCCAGCCACCGGGCCTTTCAGGCACGCTTCCATGACGCCTTTCTGGATGGCCCCGAAAAACCGCCGCATGTCAATCACACCACCCACAATCGCATCGATGAAATGCACCTTGGAGCCCCACGGGGTCTCTTCAGTGTGTTCTCCCCGCACTTTGATATCCGCCTCAGGCTGGTACGTATCACTAAGAGGCTCCACAACCATGCTGATGTCAGCGAATTGCCCTGCGCCCCCGGTCTGTTTCTTATGGCGATATTTCGCCCGGGCGCGGCTCTGCACGGTTTCGCGATAGGCCACCTTGGGCTTTACGAACTCGATATCCACGCCGAAGCGGTTTTTCAGCCGGTATTTGGCAATTTCGAGCTGCATTTCACCCTGGGCACCGAGCACGAGCTGACTTAGATGCTGATCGTGGGTAATGTGCAGCGAGGGATCCTCTTCATGCAACTGATGCAGCCCCTGGGCCAACTTGTCTTCTTCCCCCTCCCGGGAGGCAACTACAGCGGTCGTATAACGCGGCTCAGGAAAGTCAATTTCCACCATCACCGTGTCGCTTCCTTTCTCGTGCAGCGTGTTGTTGGTGTGGGTGTTCTTCAGTTTGACGAGCGCTCCAAGGTCTCCCGCATACATCGTATCCACCGGATCCCGATCATGCCCGTTGATGGCATAGATCTGCCCCAATCGTTCGCCTTCGCCTGTCTGCGCATTGACCAGGTCCATTCCGGGCCTCAGCGTGCCCGAATAGATGCGGAAGAAGGAGTAATCACCCACATGGGCCTCCGCCATGGTATGGTAGATGAGCGCTACTGGTTCGCCATTGGAATCCGCCGTGATGCTGTCACCACTTTTTGTTTTGGCCGGCGGCATCTGCGACGGCGTGGGGCATACATTCCCCACGAACTCCATCAAACGGGCAACCCCAATATTTTCGGTGGCTGAGGTCAGGAAGATGGGAAACAGTTGATGCCGAATCATGGCCTCGCGAAGCCCGGACCGCATTTCTTCCTCGGTCAGGTTGCCCTTCTCGAAGTAGAGCTCCATCAGGCTCTCGTCGTTCTCGGCAATGTTCTCCACCAACTCGTTGTGCAGCTGGTTGGCCTCCTCGACAAATTGCTCGTCTATCTCATTGTACGTCATCTTGCCGTCGGTATCGAACGTGACCTGCTTCATGATCAGGACGTCGATGACGGAGCGGCTACCAGCGCCTGCCGGCAGCTGCACTACGGTGGCCCCCCGACCGAAACGTTCTTTTATTTGTTCAACCAGTTCCCGAAAACTCGTCTTCTCACGATCGAGTTGGTTGATGACGAACATGGAGGGCGTCGACTCCTTGACGGCAGCCCGCCATGCCAACTCGGTCCCCACCTGAACCCCCTCGGCCGCATTTATGACGAACAAGGCCGAATCCACCACATGCAGCGAGGCAGCCACTTCACCCACAAAATCCGGATATCCCGGGGTATCAATGACGTTGATCTTGTTTCCCTTGTATTCAACGTGCAGGAGCGAGGCAAAAACCGACATCTGTCGCTCCTTCTCACTCGGGTGGTAATCGCTGACGGTCGTGCCCTCGGCAACCGTCCCGGGGCGCTTGAGCGCACCCGTATCGAAGAGCATGGCCTCGGCCAACGTTGTTTTTCCGCTTCCCTGGTGACCAACCAAAGCTACATTCCGGATATGATCAGCGTCGTATACTTTCATGGCGTGCCTGGTTTGGTAGGAGACATCGTGACACCCTGAAATGCGGGTGAAACAAGATAATCGGCTCCGTTGCATTGTCAACCGGCTTGCGATGCGGTGTAAGCCCCTACAAAAGAGGCACCTCCGCAGTCAGCCAAGCCGTGCAGCATCTGGCCCGTTGGGAAAAGGATATCGTGTGCAGCCGGAACCACCGGCAACATGGTCCATTGGTCACGAGTTTTCAGCCGCCACAGCATGACAACCATTCTATCCATAGAGACCAGTGGGGATGCCTGCTCCGTGTCCCTGATTCGAGGGGACCACGTTACCAGCCTGGATGCGGAGGAACCGCGCAGTCACGGGCGCATGCTCGTGCCCTTGATCGAGACGCTCCTCAGACAAGAGGAGGCGGTGATCAGCGCCGTTTGTGTCAATCAAGGCCCTGGATCTTACACGGGGCTTCGAATCGGACTATCCACGGCCAAGGGATTGGCATGGTCATTGGGAATCCCCTTGTATGCCATCCCCTCCCTGGACCTCATGGCAGCGGCCTGTCAGGAGCGGGATAACGAGGGCCAGGTGCCCCCGACGGTGCGCTGTGTCATGCCTGCGCGTGGAACGGATGTCTACACGGCGCGCTATGCCCTTCATGGCACTGAACTGACATGCCTGGAGCCACCCGGCATCCAGCCATTGCATGATCTGCTTCCGCTCACGGCTTCCGAGGGCCTCACCGTCTCGTCTGTTTCCCTGGCCCAAAAACTTCCTGCAGACCAGTCTATCAAGGTGCATCCTCCGCACAGTCGGCATGCCGCCGTCCTCCTGCGGAATCCGGACCATCCCTACGGCGTAGATGACGTATCTTCCCTGGAGCCCTTGTATCTGAGGGAATTTGAGGCACGCCGACCAGCAGTCAGCATCTTTGATCGCCTGCCCTTCTGACCACTAATCCAAAGTCCACCTGCCATGTCCTGGTTCAAGCGTACCTCAGCGGGTATCAAGACCGCTTCGAGTGGCCGTAACGATGTGCCCGATGGTCAGTGGATCAAGTGCGGCGGTTGCGGCGAAACAGTAAATCGCCGGGAGATTGAAAAGCAGCATCTCGTCTGCCCCAAGTGCGACTATCACTTCAAGATGTCGAGTATGCGATACTTCGACCTTCTTTTTGATGGGGACTTCGAGGTCTTTGACGATGATCTGGTAGCGACCGATCCCTTGGGCTTCAAGGACAGGAAAGCCTATGCTGATCGCGTACGCACGACACGCGAGAAGGCCGGCATGAATGACGCGGCGAAGGCTGCCCTGGGTCGGATCGGTAACCACGAGGTATCCATTGCGGCCATGGACTTCTCCTTCATCGGGGGGAGCATGGGCTCAGTCGTTGGAGAGGTCATCACCCGGGCCATCCGGCGCGGTGTTGAGCGAAAGGTCCCCGTCATGGTCATCGCGCAATCCGGCGGTGCCCGCATGATGGAGGGAGCGCTGAGCCTGATGCAAATGGCAAAGACCAGCGCCAACCTTACTCGTCTGCAGGCCGTTGGCATGCCGTTCATCGTGCTTCTTACCAATCCCACGACAGGCGGCGTCACGGCGTCCTTTGCCATGCTGGGAGATATCCACATTGCCGAGCCCGGTGCCCTGATCGGTTTTGCGGGGCCTCGTGTGATCAGGGAGACCATGGGTCAGGACCTGCCGGAAGGCTTCCAGACGTCAGAATTCCTGATGGAGAAAGGATTCGTGGATTTGATTGTGGATCGGCGCAACCTGAAGGAAGACCTCGCCCATCTGCTCGACCTGATTCTCGAGAAAGCCTGATTCTCGAGAAGGCCTGATCCGGCGACGCCGCCAGCTGCGCACAATCACCCACATGATGCGCACGCAGACCCAAAGCATGCAGAAAGCCCGGCGCACCCACCTCGCCGGGCTTTCCATAGGAAGCTACCTCACAGGATACCCTTGACAGAGAGGCGTCGGGTAGCGTACCTATTACAAGGATACCTCGGCTCCCGGGCATGTGTCCGCATTGAATCGCTGAATGGTCCGTAGAGGGTTACCAGCGGATCCAGGACGGCGTGGATGGGGCATGATGACCGGAGAGCTAAAGGTTTCTGCCCATGTGCCGATACCTTCGAGTGACGAGTATGCCCCCCGGTTTCGCCACATATCGTCTGCTTGCTGTCCTGGTCTGCCTTGTGCTCAGCCAGGGACAGGCCGCCGCGCGTGGTCCGTCTGACGCGCCTGACGTGGTACGTGTTGTTGTCATGGACCATGAGTCGCTGAGCAGGATATATGTCACCCCACGCGGGGCGGCCCTCCGTCTTACAGCGAACGGGAATGAGTGGCGTGTCGCGGAAGGTGAACCACTACGGCTCGAGAAAGATGGACGCAACGTGCTGACCTTCGTCGATGGCCAGCGTATCGGCGTACCGAGCCTCTCGATGGAACTCGCTGGAGCAGGGGCTTTTGACATCACGACGGATGACGCTGGAAGCCTGCGAACCTACTCAGGCAGTTTCGATGTTGCCGTCAGGCCTGACGGCGCGGGAATGACACTCATCAACCAGGTACCCCTGGAAGATTATGTGGCCTCTGTCGTCGGCTCCGAGTATGGTCTCGATGATCTGGAGGGGGCCAAAGCCATGGCCGTCGTGGCGCGTACCTATGCGCTCCACACCATCAGCCAGCGTAAACCGCTCCTCGATTCAGAGCAGTCCCAGGTGTACCTGGGATTGAAAAGGGCAACGGCTGCGGCACGATTGGCCGCAAGCGCAACGGCAGGAGAAGTCCTTACGTGGGATGGAACGCTCATCGATGCGGTCTACTCGGCATCCAATGGAGGCCGAACCGCCACAAACCAGAGCCTGTGGGACACCGCCCAGCTGCCGTACTTGACCTCCCGGGAGGATCCCTTCGACGAGGATGTTTCTCCCCACAGTTCATGGCGCTTCGAAATGGAAGAAAAGCGTCTTGAATCGACCATTTCAGATATTTTCGGGACAGATACCCAGTCGATACGCATCGATCAAAGGGCCCCGGACGGACGGGTCACGCGAGTCGAGTTGAAGGGCAGGGAGGGCTCACGGACCATTACAGGCAGTGCCTTCAGAGCCGCACTCGCGCGCGCGTTTGGGCCCATGTCCGTCAAGAGCACCTATTTCGATCTGAAGGAAAAACGTAACCGGTACGTCATCACAGGGCGAGGTTTCGGGCACGGCGTTGGCCTCAGTCAGTGGGGAGCACACGGCATGGCGCGGGCCGGCCACTCGTATCGCGAGATTCTGGCCTTTTACTACGACGGTACCCAGCTTGCCCGTTTGACGCCCCGTGAGATATCCTCAGGAGATACGCTGCCGGCGTTGGCCGAAGCGGTCGATCTACCCGACGCTGCTGCCGGATGGTCATCCGGTCGCAAGGAGGAAGCCACTGAAGCCGGGACCAGCAAGCGTGGTCGGGTCCGATCCTTGTGGAGATCCTTGACAAAACGGGGCGCCAAAGAACGCACCGAGACCCCGAGGCTCGGCTGGTAAGACCGCGCCTATTCGGTCGACTTTCCAAACGCCGGATCAATATCCACGAGGGCGGCCACGGCGAAGCCCGGAACGGTGGCCACCAGGATCCATATGAAGAAATTCTGATAGCCGAGCATCTCCTGGATCCATCCGCTGAACATGCCGGGAATCATCATTCCCAGCGCCATGAAGCCCGTGAGCAAGGCAAAGTGCGCCGTCTTGTGCTCCCCCTCTGCCGCGTAGATCATGTAGAGCATGAACGCGGTAAAGCCGAACCCATAGCCGAACTGCTCGATGGCCACGGCGCCGTTCAGGATCCACAGGCTCTCAGGTTGCCAAAGCGAGAGCGGCAGGTAGACTGCGTTGGGCAGGTTGATGGCCACTACCATGGGCCAGAGCCAGAACTTGAGTCCCTGACGGGCCGCTACGAAACCTCCCAAAAGCCCCCCAAGAGTCAGGAAGAGCACACCGACGGTACCGTAGATGAAGCCGACCTCCGAGGTCGTCAGGCCCAATCCCCCTGCATCCACCGGGTCCAGCATGAACGGCTGCGCCATCTTTACGAGCTGCGCCTCGGAGAAACGGTAGAACAGGATGAACAGAATCGTGACCCAGACGCCCTTCTTGGCGAAGAAGGCCTTGAACGTCCCGAGGAAACCTCCCAGAACACCGGTGGCGCTGTCTTGCGTGGCCGGGCGATCGGCACCGGGCCTCGGCAAGATGAAGCGGTGCCACAGCATGAAGGCCAGATACATGGCAGCTGTGATGCCCATCGTGATGGACCAGGCCAATGGAAGATCGTCGAGACCGACCTCGAGTTGCCCGGCCAACATGACCAACAGCCCCTGCCCCGTGATCATGGACAGGCGATAAAACGTACTCCGGATGCCTACAAACCAGGCTTGGTTTGAGTCGTCGATGGCCAACATGTAGAAACCATCGGCCGCGATATCATGGGTGGCGCTCGAGAAGGCCATGAGCCAGAAGAAGACCAGCGACCACTTGAAGAAGCCGGGGCCCGGAAGCGTGAGGGCAACGCCCGCCATGGCCGCACCGATCAGGAGCTGCATGGCCACGATCCAGAACCGCTTGGTCCGGATGATGTCCACGAACGGACTCCAGATGGGTTTGATGACCCAGGGCAGGTACAGCCAACTGGTGTACAAGGCGATGTCTCCATTGGAGATACCCAGTTTCTTGTACATGATGACGCTCATCGACATCACCAAGACATACGGAATTCCCTCGGCAAAATAGAGGGATGGAATCCAGCTCCAAGCCTTGCGGCGCTCGCGCTGCGTAGCTGAAGGTTCGGCGGTGGTCGGCTGGCTCATGGGGTTTCGAGGGCAGTTTGAATGGGCAAGGGCGGGCCGGGGTCAATCCAGATAATGGACGATGGCACGCATGAATGCAGCGCGCGTGGCCGGATCCAGGATGGTCTCGAAGGGAAAACCGAGGATGACGGAGTGCCCCGGTCGTCCGACCCCGGCGCTCATGTTGTTGTCCGTGTAGCGAAGCAGAGTTTCCGACCCTTCCACTGGATCAAGAGCATCCGGATGTTCGACCCTGTACACTGGAGCCATCGGGTCCGTATTGAACTGTACTGAAGCGGGCCCGTCCAACGTCCCGGGGAGCACAAGGGCGCTGCCCGTCTGCACGGCCCGATCCGTCCGCCAGATGAATCCAAGTACGTCCCGGGCAAACTGAACGGACTCGGGATCGGAACCGGGCCCTGCAGCATCCGTGGCCAGGTGGGCACCGCTCAGGAAGAGGGTCCCTCCCGATTCCAGGTGGTGTTGAAGTACGGCGCGGAACGTAGCTGGCATGGCCTCGAACTCAGAGGGCCGGCCAGGTCCATCGGTGCGACGCTCTTCTCCCATGATGACGATGGCCAGTCCACCCGGTGCTGGCGTCTCACTACGGGTGTTCCAAACTTCATCCGACACGGTTTCGGAACCCATACCGGCGTCCAGCAAGGCCTGGGCATACACAAGGGGATAGTCTTTTGTATTGCCGATGCGCGGGCGTGTCTCCCACGTGGACCAGCTGGCACCGTGCCCGGGGGAATCGTCATCCAGCCAGGCAGAGTTCCTGTCGAAATCGTACTGATCGCCGACGTAGGAGAGGTCCAAGCCGTCCGGGACACCTTCGTCCACCCATCCAGCGAAACCGGCATGACTACCCGCTTCGAAGGTACCTGGGGCCGAAATCCGGTCAAAGGCGGCCACGATCAGGGCTGTCTCCTGGCCTCTGTCCGATCGGGCGGCGGCTACCGTTTCGCTGGGGGCGCTCTCCCCGCCTGCGTTGACCGCTGCCACACGGAATCCATAGACCGTTCCGGGCCGTGCCCCCGTGAACAGGAATTCCGTGCCCTCGACCCGCCGTCCTGAGTCAAATCCCGAGGCAGCCGTACGGGAATAGACAATGTATGCGTCGGGGGTTGCGCTCGGCTCAAGGGGATCATCCACGGGCTGCCAGGTCAGCCGGATGGCATCGCCCTCCCATCGGGCCTCAAGATGATCCGGCGACAAGGGCTGGATGATGGGATCAAAACCGTATTGATCGGCCATGAACCGGACCAGGCTCTTGTAGATGGCACGGGATACATCGAAGCGGAAACGCGGATCGAGTCCGAACCGCATGTCGGCAAAATTCTGGTGCGAGAGGAGCTCGAGCAGGACACCGGGGACGTTGGGCCGAACGGCTTCGCTGTAGTCCCGATCCCAGATGGCCCTTCGCGTCCAGGTGGAATCGTAAAGCGCCCGGATGTCGTCCACGATCTGTGTCTGCATCGCATCGCCGAGGTCCCGGTTGGCAAAACGCGAGAAACCGGACGGAAAGTCACGTTCGCCCTCCATGCCTTTGCTGCTGTAGATCATCAGGGTGCCAATCGTCGAATCTGTCCCCGTCACACCGGCATCCGTGTGGAAGGCAAGTGACACGTCGACCGGCACGCCCAGGCCTTCTGCGTTTCTGTCCTTGTTGGGCCCCAGCGGCGCACCCCGCAGGTAGCCCACCCATTCGGCTCGGCTGCGGTAGTCATCCACGTAATCGTTCTCAGTTTCCGTAACATTGTAAACCAACGTATCCGGGAAACCGGCATACTGCATGTAGTAGCGGGCACCTTCCGTGAAACGGGGTCTGCCACTGAGTTGGTCGCCGCGAACGACGGATCCCATGCCGCCACCGAACCGTACGGCATCGGCCGACAGCGTCCGCCCCGGCGTGGTGCTTTCATTCGTGAGCACGACACGCCCCGATTCCGGGTGCTGACCCGCATCGAAAGTCCAGGTACCCAGATAGACCCACGTGCCGGCCATCATCCGCTGATTGACCAGGACGTGGCTCTCGCCCCCCGCGTGATGGACCACATAGCGTGCATCTTCGGTCGGATTATCTGTGCCGCCATAGGCCACATGAACGGCATAATTGCCCGTCTCAGGGATGTCGGGTATCCAGGAAATGCTGGCCGTTTCCACAGCAGATGTCCGCATTACACGGTGCGTTCCCTCCTCGAAAGGGTTCTCGGTGCGCAGGGAATCGAGGACCCTGAATCCAGGGCTGCGTCCCTCCTGCCAGGACAGGCCTGCGTCGGATACTTCGAGGTAGCGGTTGCCGGTTGGGGCCTCGGGCGGAATGTCCGGCGGGAGTGCCGGTGTCAGGTCCGGCCGCGCCGTGATGAGGTGCCCATCGTTGTCCACGACGACTTCGTTCGGCTGCACGTCCCGCTCGCGCGGCATGTGCACGAAAGCCCCGGCCCGCTCGAGCATGGGCGCCAGGTAAGGCACGACGAACGACATGGGAAAGAGGTCCTCGACGGTCTGGAAAAGCCGGGCACGCTGCCATTCCCAGCGGTCCAGGCGCCCCTCGTAGTACCAGCCATGACTGGGCCACACGGCAACATGACGTCCGTAGAGGTTGCCCTCCTGCAGCCAGGGACGAGTAACGTGGGTTACCAGCGGCGCAGGCGGCTGGGGTGAGGGCCAACGCTTGTGGTCACTTCCCTCATCCTCTGCGTAAATGTTGGGCACGAGCATACCGGGAGACACGCCCAGCACCTCCAGTTCCGGCTGCCAATCCGGCGCGATCAGCGCGAGGGACTGCAGGACCTTGGTCTCGAGCGCCTGCACACCGTCGGTCCGGAAGGGCTGCTGAGCAAAGGCGTCGTTGAAGCGCACCGTCAGGCGACCCGCCGCACGATCCACCAGAACCGTATCCACGCCAGCCCCCGGGTCCACTCCGAATCCACACTCGTGCGCCCGGCAGGTATCCAGCATGTCGGCCAGGACGGCGGCGGATTGTCGGGCTGCTTCCTCATCGGAGAGCGTATCAAGACGGGTGATGGCGCCCGGACCCGAGCAGCCCGCCAACACGAGCAGCATGAGGGCCACGCCAGAAAGGCGGGCCTTGGTAGACGGAAACGGGAACGTCAGGAATCTCATGGAAGCAGAAGAATGGAAGGTTCGCTTTCATATCCGAGCCGGGTGATGGCACGTACGGCCACGGCTTCGGCGCCCTGCAGCAAGCCGGGCGGAATGGTGCGCTCCATGGCGGGCAGCACGTGATGCGTCCAACCGTCCGGCCCAAGCACCTGAACAGCCCAGCGACGCACCGGCACCGCACTCCCGGGCGCCACCGCCACGTGGGTCCGGCCGCCCAGGGAACGGGCCTCCAGCTTGGGTGCAGCCGGCGCCTCTCCTCCCAGCCAGGTAGTAGGTGGAGGAAGTGCCGGCTTGGCATACGGCTCCAGATAGAGGGAGTCGGACAGGTCAACATCGTCGGGCCGCAGTGCCTGCATGGAGAAGAAGACATTACCTGATGCGCCTGGTGTGCGCCGTGTCCGTTCGATCTGGTCAAGCACTTCCTGGACCGGCCATGCCTTGTTCGGCCCCGGATCGGCACGGTAGATGGCATTGCCCGGCCAGATGTGGCGATGGGTGACATTCTCCCCTACCCACCAGTCCAACAGCGGGCCGTAGGGCTGTCCCTGGCTGTTCAGGGGCCAGTACAGCTGTGGCGTGTAGTAATCCACCCACCCGTTGCGCAGCCACTTCCGCGCATCGGCATACAATCCCTCGTACTGGTCGAATCCCGTCACACCCTCGGGGTGGCCGGGGCGCCAAATACCGAAGGGTGACAGACCGAAGAGCACCCACGGCTTGCGTTCCTTGATGCCCGCATACACCCGCTCGATGAAGTGGTCCACATTCTGACGTCGCCAATCCCCGAGATCCATGCCTTCACCATAGCGGGCATAGGCCACACTATCGGGAAACGGCACATCATTGCCGTCCTCGTCGCGCACCGCATACGGGTAGAAATAGTCGTCCATGTGCACGCCGTCAATATCGTAGCGCTCCACGACATCCATGACGACGGCAAACGAGTGATCGGCGATTTCAGGCGCCCCGGGGTCCATCCAGCGCTGAGTCCCGTAGGCATGCACCGCGTCGGGAAACCGATTGGTTACGTCGTTTGCAGCCAACGTATCGGGGGCCGTGGGATGACCGGCCCGGTACGGATTGAACCAGACGTGCAGGTCAATTCCCCTGCGATGGGACTCCTCAACGGCAAAGGCCAACGGGTCGTAGGCAGGATCTGGGGCCACGCCATTCTGGCCAGTCAGATAGTAGGACCAGGGCTCCAGGGTGCTCTCATACAAGGCGTCGGCCGTGGGACGGATCTGAAGGATGACCGCATTGAGCCCCAACATCCGGACCCGATCCAGGATATCGATCAGTTCCGACTGTTGCTGGTGGGTGGGTAATCCCGGCTCGGACGGCCAGTCGATATTGGCCACGGTAGCCACCCAGACGGCACGGAACTCCCGGTCGATGTGAGGCAGGATGGCACGTACCTGCTCAACACTCCGGGCCTCTCCGGGGACCGAAAGCGGCCCGGTGGATGCGCATGCAGAAAGGAAGACGGCCAGTACGAGAGGCAGCAACAGGGCCCGGAGGAAGCGAATCATACGGTATAGCTGTAGTGATCGAACTGGGTGTCGAGCTCCCAGCCCAGACGGTGGTACACCGATTTGGCTGTTTCGTTGTCTTTGGCGGTGGCCAGCTCCAAACCGGCAGCACCGGTTTGGGCAGCATGCTCTTGAGCGCGGATCAGAAGGGCCCGACCAACTCCCTTTCGACGGGCCTCTGGGACCACGAAGAGGTCGTTGAGAAGCCAGATGGATCGCATGCGAACGGACGAAAAGAGCGGATAGAGTTGGGTGAACCCGAACGCGGGTCCTGAGGCATCTGCGGCCAGGAAAATGACGGAGTCTTGCTTTGCGAGTCGTTCCGCGATGAAACGACGTGCGCCTTCGGGATCCGATTCCTTCTCGTAAAAAACCCGATAGGCATCAAAGAGATGGGCCAGGACCTCCAGGTCGGAGGCTGTGGCCGGGCGGATGGCGACGTTTGGGGTGGACATGTGGGATTGCTAGTTTTGACGTCAAGATACCCAACGAAAACATGCCACAAAGGAACTGGAATCAGGAAGTTTCCCCTCTGCGAGTCGAAGGAGCCCGGGCAGTATGTTCTCGGCCCTTGGCGGTGGGGGGTCGAACCATGACTCTGGCCCTGATGGTCTGGGGTATGGCCACTGCGTGGGTCACCTTGCCAAGCGCCGCTCAGTCAGCAGACAGCCCGCTGCGCTTCGGCACTTGGATAGTCCAGGATGCTCGAGCATTCCCCGGGGCGCTTCTAAGCAGGCCCTCGGCGTGGATAGGTGCCGGCGTGGTGGGGATGGGCCTCGTGGCCACCAAGGATACAGGATGGGGAGCCTCCATGCAGCGTTGGCATCACAGGGAGGTGTGGCGGGTCGTTGAAGAGTTTGGGGATGCGAATGCCATGCGACCGGCCAGTATCATGATTTTCGTTGGCTCGCTCTTCCAGGATGATCGCAGGATACAGGATGCGGCCTTTACTGGCCTTGAGGCGCTCATCCTGGCAAACCTGCTTACCAACGCGCTCAAGGCGGCAGCAGGTCGATCCCGCCCCTGGCAGAGCGACGATGCGCACGAGTGGAAACCATTGTCGGGGAAGACGTCGTTTCCGAGCGGACACGCCACGACAGCCTTTGCGCTGATGACGCCCTGGGTCATGTACATTGACCACCCCATGGCATGGGTGGGCATGGGTCTTGCCGCTTTCTCATCGATCTCCCGGGTCACGCTGCGCTATCACTGGCCGAGCGATATCGTGGCTGGTGCCCTTATCGGCTCAAGTGTGGCCGTCTGGCTGTCCAGGCGGCACCAGCGCGGGGCGGCCGGAACCGGGGTACTCTCTCATCGACCGGTTTCCCCAGGGCCTCGTTTGGATCCGCTGATCGGCCCGGCGCATCTCGGGCTGCGCGTAACCCTCTAGAAGGCTCCCTGGCGGAGGCCTCAGAGGTTGTGGCACCTCATTCACTTCCTGAGGCGCGATCAATACGGTCGGTCAGTGCCTGTCCCAACCCTTCACATGGTACGCGCTCGCAATGGATGGACCGAACGCCGTCCGCCTCGCTGAGCCTGAAGAAATGGAAAAGCGAACGCGCGTAGGCCGCGAGCGACGGCGCAATCTCGATACGGACGTAACGGAGCGGATCGGGCGGGTCATGCAGACCGATGTAGGAGGCCGATGCCGCGTGCTTTGCCTCCGTTGGGTCCGGCGCTGCTTCACCAGTCCCAGAGGTATCGGTATCGAACGGCCCAACCCATCGCACCTCAGCATCCGGACGATAGTGTCGATGACGCAGACCCGGGGACCGATGGGCCGCCTCATCCGGCCGGCGCTGTCGGGCTTCTGGATGCACCGACTGCAGATCAGCCAAGGTAATGGCACCCGGCCGCAGGATTACCGGAACGTCACCGGTACAGTCCACGACGGTGGACTCCAATCCAACCGTTGTCGGCCCAGCCTGCAGGATGGCATCGATTCGCCCCTCAAGATCCTCTCGAACGGCCTCCCACGTTGTTGGGCTGGGGCGCCCTGAACGGTTGGCAGAAGGGGCTGCCACAGGGACACCAAGCGCCTTTATGACAGCACGTGTCAGGGCATGATCCGGCATACGCACGCCCACCGTCTGCAGCCCGGCTGTCAGCTGGGAAGGCATGTCCTCCCGGACGGGCAGGACCAGGGTTAGCGGACCCGGCCAAAACCTTTCCATGAGGTCCCGGGCATAGGGCGCGATGGAAAGAACCACGTCGCCTACCTGCTCGATACTGGCCACGTGGGCAATGAGCGGGTTGTCGGCTGGCCGGCCTTTGGCTTCGAAGATACGGGCCAGAGCCCTGCTGTCATCGGCGCGGGCACCGAGGCCATATACGGTCTCGGTGGGTAGGGCCACCAGACCGCCCGATGCCAGGATGGCGACGGCCTCCGCCACGGACGTTGTGAGTATCGTATCTGCCATGCGCTATGACCAGCTTTCGAGCACAGCTGAAAGCGTATCCATGCGGGCGCCATGCTCGTGGGCATGATCCAAGGCTCCCTCGAAATGGGCACCCCAGCCGGGATAATCCGACTCATCCCAGAGGGTCGTGTGCCATAGACCGGTGAACACGCCTCCGAGTGTGCGGCAGGTATCCATCATCGTACGGGTTTCCTCGAGCGCTTCCTCCGTGGACAAATGCTGCCGATTGAACAGGGCCGATTCCATGACCAGCAAAGGTACCTCCCATACGGCCGACTCCTGGTCGGTCACTGGGTCAAAGAGAGGAAACGGCAGGCAAGTGCCGAACCGGTACCCTGCACGCTGTGCCCAGCCCAGCGTCGAATCAAGGGTGAAGCCGGCTGACTCCAGGTGATGAATGGATGCGGGGTGATCATGACGCAGGTAATGCGCCCGGTAACTGCTGACAGACGTATGAGCGGCGGTCTCCAACCGTCGCTTCTCCTGGGCCAGACGCACGGGATGGGCAAACGAATGATACGAGGGGTGCAGTCCTGCCTCGTGACCGACGTGCAGCTGTCGACGCAGACGGGACTGCAGGAAGGCATCCTCAAGCGGAT
Organism: Rhodothermales bacterium; assembly: GCA_017859335.1. GTDB lineage: Bacteria > Bacteroidota > Rhodothermia > Rhodothermales > UBA10348 > JAAZVD01. The sequence continues at coordinate 16,179 of JAFMNH010000028.1, forward strand.
AGTCCACATCCCGGAAGCCGTGGGCGGCCGCCTTGTAGAAGAAGGTCCCGCGCGCGCGGCGGGCCTCCAATTCCTCCTCGATACGCATCAGGGCCGTACGAAACGGATCGTTTGCGCTAAAAAACGACCCGATGGCCCGCCGCGCGCGCTCGACTCGCCTGGGAATGGATTCACCTGCCTGGTTCAGGAGGGCCCGATCAATCAGCTCGCGCTTCCTGATGCCCAGACGCCACTTGCGATCATAATCGACATCATGGGTAGCACAAAAGGCCCATGAATTGTCTCCAAAGGTGCGCTTCTCAAGGGGTTTACCCGCTGCCCGCAGGGCCTCGGAGAACAGCTGCCGTATCCAGTCCACGATGGGAATCCGCGGCGCATTGACATGGGCCTGAAAAGAGGCCGAATAGGGAAAGCGTCCGTGCTGATCCCTCGTCCGGACAACCACCTCCTGCCATCCGGAGAGCAGAAAAAGGGTACTTGCCACGGGGTCAAAATCCCATCGCCCACCGGCATTGAAGCAGACGGGCACCTGCTGCGTGCCGATATGAACGTCCCGGTGGGGTGGAAACGGTGCGTGCTGCCGCGTAAACCAGGAAACGGTCTCGTCCCGTAGTACCACGCCAAGGGTCGCGCGATGCGCCGCCTCTTCTCCCCTTCCGTAGTACACATCCACCGATGCCGCCGGGTCGTCAACCCACTCGATGACCGTCCGGAAAGGCAAGAGCAGCATGCGTATCCCATACTCCGCCTTGGGGCGGAAGCCATCGGGGACATCAAGCCTGACTCGGACAGGTTGCACGGTCGGTGTGACGGGGGTCTTGTGCAAAAGGAGCGCAATGGACACATCGGTTCAATGATATGCCATTTGCGTGGTATGTTGGGAAGGTTCGTATGGCCTTCGAACGACGTGCCGCCCGCTGCGATCCATTCTGCTGAACCAACGCCATCACATTCCGTCGTGAACGGTCGATTCAAACTCTTTTCTGACCCGGTCCACGGTTTCATATCCGTGCCTCGCGGATTGATCCTGGACCTGGTGGACAGCCCTGAGGTGCAGCGGCTGCGCCGGATACGTCAGCTGGGTATCGGACACATGGTGTTCCCCGGCGCAGAGCATTCCCGGTTCGGTCATGCCCTTGGAGCCATGGCCCTCATGCACGGGGTACTGACCTCCCTCTCGGAAAAGGGTACGGACATCACGCCCGATGAGCAAGAAGCAGCGCTGGCCGTTGCGCTGCTGCATGACGTCGGGCACGGACCCTACTCCCACACACTGGAGCACGAGCTCTTTTCCGACTTTCATCACGAGAGCATGTCCCGCGCGCTGCTCTACCGACTGAACGCGCAAATGGGCGGTCGTCTGTCCCTTGCCATCAGCATCTTCGAAGACACCTACGAACGACGCTGGCTGCATCAACTCATTTCGAGCCAGCTGGACATGGATCGCCTCGATTATCTTCGTCGGGATGCTTACTACACCGGCGTAGCGGAAGGGGCAATTGGTGTGGGGCGCATCATAAAGACCCTGCGTGTGCACCCCGACAATGGAAGTGGACTGGATCGGATTGTCGTGGAAGCCAAAGGCGCCTACGCCATCGAGAACTACATCATTGCCCGGCGATTGATGTATTGGCAGGTATACCTGCACAAGACCGTGATTGCCGGCGATCATGTGCTTCGCTCCGTGATCCGTCGCGTTCGCATGTGGCTGCGCGAGGGTGAAGAGGACATCGTTGCCGGTGCAAGCGAACCCTTTCTCTTCTTCCTGCGACAGGAACTGACGGGCGCCGACGTGTCAGATCCCGAGGTACAGGATGCCTTTGTGGATCTGGACGATGCCGACATCCTGTTTTCGCTCAAGCGCTGGATGCGCAGTCAGGACCCCATTCTGGCTGATCTGTCGCGTCGTTTCCTGGAGCGGAATTTTTTCCGGGTGGAATACCAGATCGAGAATGGCAGGCTTCCGATGGAGGAATTGTCAGCGTCCGTATCCGATTTCCTGATCGGCTCGGGCCTCAGTACGCAGATGGATATCCAGAGGGATTTGCCCTTCTATCTCCTGCAATCCCAGTCAACGCATGAAGCCTACGACCCCAATGAGGATACCATTGCCGTCCTGAACAGGGCCGGGCGGATTGACGAACTGTCGGTCTCCGAGGATGTACAGGTCATCGAGCCGCTGGCCAAGCAGCAGGTCCGCCCGTACGTATGTTATCCGAAAGAGGCCGGCGCCATGGTCTCACGCCTGCCACACGAGCCCCTTTGACGCGTCAGGCTTTGTCTCCGGGCTCCGGGGCATTGTCCTCTCCGTGCTGCTCCTCGAGGATGTAGATGTCCGCCAGATTTCGCCCAACCTGCCCGTAATCCAGGCCGTATCCCACGACAAACAGATTACGGATGCGAAAGCCGACGTAGTCGAGGGGAACGTCCACGCGCGTGGCCTCATACTTGTGCAGCAAGGCTGCCGTCCTGATGGATGCCGGACGTTCCTTGCTCAGCCGTTCGATGAGGTATTCCATCGACAGGCCGGTATCGACGATATCCTCCACGACGATGACGTGCCGGCCTTCCAGGTTGGCATCCACGGCCTTGAGCTCGGTTACCGAACCGGAAGAGATCTTCTGCGCCCCGTAGGAGGAGAGCTTCAGGAAGTCCACTTCGCAGTCTATTTTCGCCGCCCGCATGAGGTCCGCCTGGAAAATGAATGCGCCATTGAGGACGCCGATGAAAATGGGCTTCTTATCCCGGTACTCCTCCGCTATCTGCCGACCGATTTCCGCTACGCGCTTCTCGATGGAGCTTGAGGTCAGGTATTTCCGGAATCGCTCCCCGCGTATACTGATGGTTTGCTCGTCATGAACGAGGAATGTTGCTTCAATGGGGCCTTCCATGCGGTCGGGGATGATTGTAGGTGGGGGTACGCCTGGGTCGTCGAAAAATAGGCAACGAGCAGCCCACCTGCCTTACCTATCGGGGACCTGCCGAGATTTCGCTCCGTGCCTGACCCAGCCCGCGATCCGGAGTCCAACGCAGGCGTAATCCGGTACGTGTTGAGTCCACCAGTCGCGCCCGGGCATCGATTTCATGGCCAATGACCCACAGGATGCCTTTCTGATCGGCAAGCACCGGAACGGCAGCACGTCGCGAGGGCGGCACCCGGCAATCGGTAAGAAACGTCTTCACCTTCTTGTGCCCTATCATACCCGGGGGCTGGAACCGGTCGCCCGGCAACCAGGGCCGTAGGCACACATCCCCATCGAGGACGGCGGCATCGAGCACAACGTCCATGGCATGGCGTGTTCGGGCCGCACGGTCCTGCATCGAGCACTGCGTGTGCTCAATATGCAGGCAACCTGAATCCGTGGGCACCGAAAGCGCTGACCCGAGAGGTGGAACAGATACCGTACGGGGTTGACTCTCGGCGCTCATGGCATCGGTCGTGATGCGCAATCCCCTCCGATCCCGCCAGATCGTGCAGTTCCCGAAGGAAACCTTGCGACCGGCCTGGCGGGGAATCAGATCCAGTACGGCTCGTGCCATGGACTGCCTTCTGGGAAGATCGGGAGCATGCAGCTGCATCCATTCCAACACGCACCAAGTCCTCATCCATACCGGTACGGCATCCAGATCATCGGAGTCCAGGTACGGTGCGTCTTGCAAGGCGTAAACCATGTGCTGCCGGAGGGCATGGACCCGCTGGGACAGCAGCACACCCGCTTGCCTGAACTCCATCAGATCCTTCTCGGCCATCGCGCCCAATTCGGCTCGGATGCTGTTTCGCGTGTATTCCTGGCTGTCATTCGACGCATCATGCATCCACGTCAGACCGACGGACCGGGCATAGGAGTAGAGCCTCTTACCGGGTACGGACAGGAGCGGGCGCACCAAACGGATACCGGACTGGTTGGAGACGGCCCGGGAAGTGGCCATGCCGATGAGTCCGGCGGGACCTGTTCCGCGCCCCAGATTCAGGAGGATGGTCTCGAGCAGATCGTCAGCATGGTGAGCGACGGCAATCGCCTGCGCCGCACACGCGCGGGCTACCCTTTGAAAAAATGCATACCGGAGTTCGCGTGCCCACGCCTGCTTGCCGGTCTGCGGAGGCTGCACGTCGGGAGGGCCCAGTGTATGAAAGGGTACATCCTGGGCCTGACTCCACTTGCGAACAAGGTCCTCCTCAGCCATCGAAGCCGCACGCAACCCATGATTGACGTGAGCCACCCGCACATCAAAGCCGGCCTCAACCATGAGGCTGGCAAGGACCATGGAGTCGCATCCGCCACTGACACCCACCACGACAGGTCCCTTCGACGGATCAATCTCCGCCCGTCGGCAGCCCTCCTGAAACCCTGTCACGACGGAAAGGGAACTCATGTGCGGTCAAAACGCTCACGCAGCTCATTGCCTGACATGCGGATCATGGTCGGGCGCCCATCTGGACTGACATAGGGCGATTCGCATTGGAAAAGCTGGTCGATAAGCGAGCGCATCTCTCGTGGAGTGAGCGAGATACCGGCACGAACGGCTCCCCTGCTGGCCATGCTGCGGGCCAGATTCTCTCGGCCCTGCAGTCCTTCCACGCGCTCGAACATGCGGTACTGGTCCACGATTTCATCCAGCACGCTTCGCTCGTCTCCGGTGGAAATATCGGCAGGGACGCCCCTGACGATGACACTGCTTCCACCGAACGATTCAATATCGAAGCCGAGCTTGGCCAAATCGGGCATGAGCGCCTCGAGCAGTGCAAACTCGGATGCTGAAAAGTCGATGGTGCGTGGGAAAAGGAGCTGCTGGGACAGGCCGAAACCGTCATTCAAACAGTCGAGGGCCTGCTCGTAGAGGATGCGCTCATGAGCCATTTGCTGATCGATGATGACCAAACCACTCAGTATCTGTGTCAGGATGTAGGTGTCGTGCAATTGCCACAGAAGTACATCTTCTCCCAACCCGCTGGCTGATGCAGCGGCGTACGCGGCGGCTGACCCCGCTTGCAGGGTCTCCGTGCGCGGGGAGGTGGATGTTGGCATGCCCTGATAGAGCGATCGACTGATATCGGCCACTCGAGGCGCACCGGATCGAGCAGCTGACGAGGGATGTTGCCCGGCAAAAAGGGCACCCAAGGGGCCCTGATCACCCATGGACGGCACGTTGGAGCCAACGCGCCCTGGATGCTCTTCCGACAGGGAAAGGGCTCCAAGATCCAGCCGCATACCTGTCATGGGTTTCGCCTGGGAGAAATCCGGGTTGCCGAGGGCCATACCCAGTGCCCTTCCCACCACTGCTCTGAGCATACCGTACACGCCGCGCTCATCGTCGAACTTCACCTCCGCTTTTGTCGGGTGCACATTGACGTCGACGTGACGCGGATCTATATCCATGAAAAGGGCAAAGAACGGATACGACCCCTCTGGCAAGAGGTACTCGTAAGCAGCATGGACGGCGTGCTCGAGATACCGGTGACGGACCCACCGCCCATTGACAAAAAGGAACTGGAGGCCGCGGGTCCGACGGGCATCATCAGGATGACCAAGAAACCCTTTGACGGATAGATAACTGGTGGATTCATCCACCTCAATGAGTCCTTCTGCATCGCCGATGGGCAGGAGCGCAGACAGGCGGGCAGCCTGATTGGTCGCCATGTCTTCGCCCGTCTCGGCATCCAGGGAAAGCAACACATTCCCATCATGTTGCAGCGTAAAGGCCACGCCAGGATGCGACATCGCCAGCACCTGGATGGCATCCAGGATGTGCTTGAGTTCGGTTTGGGGCCGCTTCAGGAAATTGCGGCGGGCCGGCACATTGTAATACAGGTTGCGAACGGAGATGACTGTTCCCTTCATGGGGGGCGCCGGTCGAACCTCTTTCAATGCCCCGTCTTCGAACGTGAGCAGAGAGGCCGGATTGCCCGTATCCATACCCGTTCGCAATTCGAAATGCGACACGGAGGCAATGGACGCCAAGGCCTCTCCCCTGAAGCCGAGCGTGGAGATGGAATCGAGGTCTTCTACAGAACGGATCTTGCTGGTAGCATGGCGCTGAACCGCCATCTGTGCATCATTCGGGGACATGCCTGACCCGTTGTCCGTTATCTGGATGAGGCTGCTACCCGCATCCTGCAACACGACATCGACCCGGGTCGCCCCCGCGTCCAGCGCATTTTCCACCAACTCCTTTACGGCCGAGGCCGGGCGCTGCACCACCTCGCCGGCGGCAATCTTGTTGGCCAGCGATACGGGCATCAACCGAATACAATCCCGATGCTCTTCCGTGTCCATCTGCACTCGGTTCTGTGTCTCTTCCAACGGAGCTTTCATGCGCCGCTCAGCCCATCTGCGCGTAGACGAACAGGGCCAGGGCGCACAACACAACAAAATAGATGATCCCCAGCGGGCTGCGGCGACGCCGGTTGAGCGCTTGAATCCGCATCCGCTTTTTCAACTTTTCGTCCTTCCTCGGGTCGTAGTACCTCGGTTCATAATCGAACCGCTTGTTCCGTACGCGCCTTCCGGGTAGAAAAAGTCCCATCGTAGTGTCTGTCATTCCTGTGTGCTGCCTATACCGATCAAGCCACAGCCGCGTTCCTCGACATATGGCTCCGATGCTGGCCTCAGACCGCCAGAAGCGGGGAGATGTGCAGCAGGTAGATCCAGTAGAGCGGAGTCGAGAATATGAGGGAGTCAAAGCGATCCAATGCCCCCCCGTGACCAGGCAGGAAACTGCCCGAATCCTTGACACCCGCGCTGCGCTTGAGGGAGCTTTCCAGCAGATCGCCAAGCTGACCCCAGCATCCGCCCACAAGGGCAAGGACCACAACGTCTGTCCAGCCCAACATTGGAAGCCACCACATCTTGAAGGCAATGGCTACGAGGATTGCCAGAGTACACCCACCTACTGTTCCCTCCCAGGTCTTGTTTGGGGAGATGGTGGGCGCAAACGGGGTTTTCCCCATCGCCTTTCCCGTGTAGTAGGCTCCCGTATCGGTCGCCCAGATCAGCAGGAAAAGCATCAGAGTAAGGGTGAAGCCCCCGGGACTGGAAAGCTGTTCCTCTGCCGTCCAGCGGATGTCGACAAGAAAACTGAGCATCAGAACAGGATAGATGACGGAGGCCAGCTGCCCCACTATCCGCTCAACGGCATCCTCGACAGAGGCCCGAAGCGACCATGCCAGCAGCCAGCAAACACCGACAATGGGTGCAATCCACCCCGATGGGTGGATCAGGTGCAGAAAAACGCTTCCCCCCACGACCAATGCGGGCCACCCGGGCAGGTCGATACCCGGGCGACGTACCAGGTTGAGCACTTCCCGTTGACCGAGCAGGGCCACGGTCAGCATCAAAGCGAAAAAGACCCAGCTGCCAGCCCAGAGAACCCCCAGGACCAGGGGAAGACCGACAAGGGCCGTTCCAATGCGTGCGTATCCCTGCTTCATGCGTCCTGATCCCGGTTCTCTCGGTGTGAATCGGATGATCCGTCTGCTTTCGGGTCTCCTTGGCCATCTCCCGCGACTGCTTCTCCCGGAGCGGGAGCATGCTCAGGATCGGCTGCCAAGGCAGCGGCCGTCAGTTCTTCGTCAGATGGCGGAAGGGCAGCCAGTATGGCGCGCGCCTCCGCCTCACGGGCATTAGGTACCATGACGTGGATGGGTGACATGCTGCCCTGTGTCACCGGAAAGGAGCGGTCCTTTTTTCGCATGATAACGGCCTCGACACCCGCATCGTCCAGGCGATCCCGGACAAGATCCGCCTCGTAGTCGATGCCGGTCTGCCAGACACCTACCCAACCGTCCATTTCCATTCGTTTCATCGTGCTGCTGCTTTGGTCAATCCGAACCTGTTTCCATATCAAGCACACGCGCCCCACCAGAGTCCGGGTCCGATTGCCTGATGAGACCGTATACCGAAACCGACAGGAGGGCCGCCGAGAGCACCAGCACCCACCACGGAACGGGAAGCGTCTCCATCTCGGTGAGCGTATCGCTTCCGTTGGCCAGCTTACCCAGGACCGCTGCCAGTGCATTATTGATCAGATGCACCAGGATAGCAGGCCAAAGGCTGCGTGTCTGCCAGGTCAGCCACGCCATGAATATGCCCAAAAGCGAGAGCGGAACCGCTTGGGTCAGACGCAGATGATACAGGCCGAAAATGATGCCGGAGAAAAGAATGCCTCCCAAGGCACCCAAGCTTCGCTCGGCCTGTCGCTGGATGAATCCACGAAAGAAGACTTCCTCGCAGATGGCCGGCGTCAACGCCAGCATCGAGATGGCAAAGATCAGACTGAAATCCTGTGTCAGTACCTGTTCGATGAGAGCCATCTGTCCCTCTTCAAGCGAGCGGACCCATTCGGGCCAGGGTAGACTGTCGAACAGGCCCGCGGCGAAATGTACCCATGGGATCAGGCCCAGCAGGCCGAGGGCAGCAAGCAGGAGGTGACGGGGAGCGGCGGGACGCAACCGCACGAACGCCCGTACCGTGGATGAATGCCACCGCGCGAAGAGCAGGCCGGGCAGCAACAGTCCGAACACCTGACCGATGGTGTTGGCCCAGATGACCTTGTCGGCATTTTCAGACAGAAAATTGTTCAAGCCATCGGGCGTGATCAGTGCCTGCACCGTCATGCCGCTTTGCATGGCAACACCGATCAGCACGACAGCACTGATTCCCTGGAACAAGAGAAACGCAACGACGAGTCCGACGAACGCACTGAGGAGCGGCGGAAATGCCGCCCGCTCCAGCGGACCATCGACACGGAGGGTTGGATTCGAAGGAGAGGTCACGGTGACGGAATTGAAATCAGGGGCTGGGTGAACTCGCAGTAGCCGGGACGTCAGGCGCGCATGATCCGCACGAATCCTGGGACGCCTCGAAAACTACGTCAGAGGCGGCTGGGATGCCTCTCGACGGAAACGGTAAACCATATCTGGCGGCAAGGGCACCTCTCTGCTGCGCGCCGGAAGCCATCGAGTGATTCGCACAAACTTTTTCTCTTGCCCAGGCCATGGCAGGAACCCCATCGAGGCTCGGTATTATACCCGCCTCACGCGCTTGTAGCTCAGTTGGATAGAGCGTTGGTTTCCGGTACCAAAGGCCGGGGGTTCGAATCCTCCCAAGCGCGCACCCGCCTCGGCGAGTACAAGCCTGCCATCCTCGGATGGCAGGCTTTTTTCATGGGTCGCCGGTGCCGCCCCTGCTGCGGACATGCCATCCATCAGGCCATTGCCGGAAGATCCTCCAGTTCGCCCTCGGAGGCTGCCACGACCGTAGCTACCGTTGCATCGCCCGTGACATTCGTGACCGTGCGGCACATGTCAAGGATACGGTCCACACCCAGAATCAGGGCAATACCGGCCGAGGGTACGCCGACGGACTCAAGGATGATGACCAACATGATGATGCCCGCGCCCGGAACGGCCGCCGTACCGATGGAGGCAAGAACAGCCGTGAAGACGATGGTCAGCTGTGCCGACAGATCCAGATCCATGCCGATCGTCTGGGCAATGAAGACAGCGGCTACGGCTTGATACAGCCCGGTACCATCCATGTTGATCGTTGCGCCCAGCGGAAGGACGAATGAGGATACTTCCTCGCTCACACCCAACTCTTTCTCCACACGCTCCATCGTGACAGGCAATGTGGCGCCCGAGGAGGAGGTCGAAAAGGCCACCAGCTGCACGGGTGTAAGCGCCCGAACGAACTCCTTGATTGAGCGAGGCGTCAGGAGCAGCATCATCGAGCCGTAGGTAAGCGTCGTGTGCAGGATCAGCCCGAGCAGGACGACGATGCAGTAGAAGCCCAGCGCGCCGAGCAACTCCAGGATCTGCGCCAAATCATCGCCTGCGATGCTCGTAATGGTGTCAGCCATGAGCGCAAACACCCCGACGGGTGCCGCGAGCATGATGATCTCCACCATCTTGATGATCATGTCGTTCAGGCTGTCAAAAAAGTCCAACAGCGGCCTGGCCTTCTCTTTCGGGATCATCAAGAGCGCGATACCGGCAAAGATGGCAAAGAACACGATCTGCAGCATGTTCCGATTGTTCGAGGCGGCAAGGAAGACGTTCCCCGGTACCATGTCGACCAATGGGTCAAGCGGCCCTCGCTCGGCCGCTCGGGCCGCGGTCTCCATACCGGACTCTGCCTGCTCGGCAAAAGTAGTCTCCAGTTTTTCGCGCATGTCCTGTGGCACGCTTGCGCCCGGCTTCATGACGTTCACAAGCACCAAGCCAATGATCAACGCCACCACCGTTGTTGCCATGTAGATGGCAATGGTTTTCCCGCCGATACGGGAAAGCTTCTTCATGTCCGAGAGCGAGGCCACCCCGGTAATGAGGGAGGCAAGTACCAATGGAACGGCAATCAAAAGCAGGAGCCGCAGGAAAATCTGCCCCCAGGGTGCAATCCAGGCCGATGTGAAGGCACTCCAACCCTGCGCAGCCGCAACGATGCCGAAAACGAGACCCAGGACCAGACCTGTGATGATCTGCCAGTGGAGTTTCTTGTACCAGGGTTGTGCCATATCAAGTCGTTCCGTGCTGTGATGGAGATACCTTCAACGCTGCCCTAAGAACGCCCCGCGGCTTCGCCATGTCAAGGGAGGATCGCACGCCAGGCACAGGTTCAGCGCGTGATGCTCCACTGGAGTCCGAAGACCGGCACGGCTGACCCGCCAGAATCCCACGCCAGACCCATGTGCGTATCCAATCGGCTGGCCAACCGGTCGTTGAAAAGCTTGGCGCTCACGGCCGCATCAATACCTGCCAGCAGGTGATTGAAAACCAGCAGCGTCGAAATGCGACTGGCCCTCCTGAGCAGATCCTGCGCATCGGCATGATCCCGGGCGTACGAGTAGAACGTGGGCGATACGTTGGGTTTTGAGCCGTCTGATCCGGTCAATTCAGGATCGATAGGTGCCAGAAAGCCATCATCCGCGGCCCTCCACTCGGGATAGTCATCCCACCCCGGTGCAAACTGGAAGTATTTCCCGATCAGTTCGTAGTACTGTTGATCGCCAAAATCGGGAAGCTGATGCGAGAAAGCGGCTCCTGTTTCCGGATGAAAGGCCTGTCTCTCAATGGCCTGGATCTGATCAAACATCTGGAGTACCCGGTCCCGGTCGGCAGCCGACCAGGCATCAGGACGGGACAGGTCCACCCCGTTTACCAGGTCCACCGGCGGTGCTGTGATACCCGCGGCATACTCATCGTTGAGGTATTCACGATAATCGTTCAGCCAACTTGCATAGCGCGAGGGATCCCACCGATCATGGGCAAACGCCCGGAAGGCATCTTCTTGGTCGAGGCCGTTCCTTCGAAGGACCACGTAGGATGTGATGATGGCCGCTTCCATGCCAATGGCTGCCAAGGCCTTCACGCGCTGGCCATTGAGCCACTGCCCTGCGCCGGGAAGCACGACGGAAGAAGCGAAGGCCAGCGCCACGTTACGCTCCTGACCCGGATCGATAACGCGGG
>JAFMNH010000029.1:0-22060 GCA_017859335.1 Rhodothermales bacterium
AAGGCATTTCCTAACGACAAGAGTGGCTGGGGATGCTGCACTTTCTCGAAACCGTCGAGTGGTGGGCTTCCTACTCGCTGTGTTGGCGAGTCCAGACGCTTCAGGGCCGGCCACTCATCTTCGAGACGCTGGAGCTGCCCGATGAGAGCGTCATACTCGGCATCGGTAATGACGGGGTCATCTTCACGATAGTATAGTCGGGCATGCTCTTGAAGAACCCCGACCAATGCATCGATACGAGATACCGCCTCGCTCTCAGAAACCACCGGGGCAGCCGACTGAAGGGCGCGCGTTCGATCCAGTAATGTCATGGACTGTCCGGAGGCATCGAGAACGATGCTGCTTCACGCTGTGGAGGAGCACCCGCCGCGACCAGGGAATCCAGCCACGACTGAACCCGCTCCCTGGTGATGTCAAGCGGCCCAGGCTCAAGCAACCACTTCTGCGGCAAGGCGAAGTCGTCGACGAGCACGCGCGTATGATCCACTTCCCTCTCCAGCAGGAGACGATCACGAAAAACAAACCGTATGGTGTCCTGAAACTCCACCCAATACGGTTTTCTGAGATCCCTGTCGACCGTGACCCGAATGGGATCCAAGGGCTCCGTAGCCGCGATGATGGCGCCCGTGAGGGAATCCGGGAGAACAATCGGAGGAGGTGGTATACTGCGCGCTTCGAGCGTTGAGTCGGCAGCGGCCGCGGGAACTTCCTGACTGACCGAGAGCCCTCTTAATGTGGACACCGCCAACCAGACCAAAACGATGAAGGCACCTCCCACGAGCAGCGCCATCGACGTACCATTCATGTTGGGAAGCAAAAACGTCTTTCGATCCCTGCCCCACGTATTCATCCGTTGGATCAAACCAGGCATGGAATCCACTGTGCCACTTGGATCATGGGGGCGTGGCTGATCTTCGGGGTTTAGCACATCTTTGGGCTCGAATACCTCTTTCGGGTTTGGCCGATCCTCATGGCGCCTCGAATCGATGTCATCCTCGCCTGGCATCCGTTCGGATGGATCAACATTGGACTCCAATTCCAAATCCGGAGCCACCGGTGACGAATCCAAACCAGTTCCGGCGGGCACATTGGGGTTATCCTGCTCATGACTGCCCTTTTCTGCCGTGACCTGCACGTCAGTCCCTGGAGATGCGTCTGCGCTTTCAGCCTCACTGGCAGACATCTGCTCGTGGGCCAAAAATACACGACCCAGAGCGCCATTGTAGGTGCCATCATAGACTGCCTCCAGCGCCGAGAGAACATCCTCCCGATCGAGGCCGATGGCATCTCCGTAGGCGCAAAGCAACGACCGCAGGTAGACCTTGTTGAACGCGGGGTGGTTCAACAGGACGTCTTCCTCGAGTTGGTCGATGACGTCGTCGGCTAGTCGCGTGGAATCGAGGACGACTTTGCGGTCCACGCCATGCTTCTTGCGTATATCACGCAGATCGCTCGCGAGACTTCTCCCCGCCGCAAGTTGTAAATCGGATGCAGCCATACCTGTGAAGTGGTTCAGACGACGGGGAAGGTACGTGACGAGCAGGCGGCGATCCACCTTTCATGCCACCGGGCCGACCCGCAGCTACCAGCGTTTCACGCAGCAACAACCTCTTCTTCCGGGAAAAGGAAGGTGGCTTTATCGCCTGCCGGTGTGATCAGCACCTTCGCATGTTGGCCATGGTTCTCCTCAAGGCTGGTAAGTACCTCTCCGTGTGCCAGTCTGAACCACGGGGTGAAGGTATCGGGCTCCTTACGCAGCAGCTGACCAATATCGTCCTTATGCATCCACCGTACTGAGTCCACCTCGTCCGGATTCGGCTGTGGCTCCGACAGCGCCTTGGCCACAAATACGTGGTCGTACTCATGTTCTACAAGCCCTTCACCAACATCGGCCCGGTATCGCATGACAAACACTTCGCATACGGCAGCCCGCATGGACAGCTCTTCCTCCAGGCGCCGATGGGCCGCGGCCCGGGGACTTTCACCCGGGCGCGGATGGGAACAGACGGCATTTGACCACAAGCCGGGCGCATGGTACTTGTGGGAGGCCCTTTTCTGGAGCAACTCGTTACCGCTATCATCGAAGACGAATACAGATATAGCCCGGTGGAGGCGGCCGTCCAGGTGGACATCCATCTTTGGAGCGGATCCAATGGGCTGACCCTTGGAATCCACCAGCTCCACCAGTGGTTGCACGTTCATATTCATGAGCTCCTGACTCCGAATGGTTTGCCCTGCCTTTGGAAACGTTGGAAATGAATCATACCGTAACCTTTTCCTGTGGCTCCGGGTGATCAGTCGTTGCACCAACGCCAAGATCCTCCACCATACATGAGAGCGTAGCTTCAGCGGAGAGCATCACACCTGGTACCCCCGCACCCGGATGGGTACCTGCGCCAACGATATACAACCGTTCGACATCTTCCGAACGATTGTGGGGACGGAACCAAGCGGTCTGTGTCAATTTTGGCTCCAAAGCAAAGGCATTGCCGTCCGTCGCGTTGAGCTCCGTCTTGAAGTCCTCTGGCGTAAAGAGGTGGCAAACCTCCATGGAGTCCCGTAGGCCCTCCATCCCCCACTGCTCCAGAAAGTCGAGCACCTTGTCTGCATAGGCCTCTTTCTCCTGCTCCCAATCTGTTGAGGCCTTCAGGTTGGGAACAGGAATCAAGACGTACATGGATTCACATCCCTCCGGGGCCATCGAGTCATCGGTAGCCGTCGGAACGTGGAGATACATACTGAAATCATCGGGCAGCTTCTTGTGCGCAAATATCTCGTCGATAAGTCCTTTGTATCGCTCTGCTAGAATCAGCGTGTGATGGGCCAGGGCCGGGAATTTCTTCCGCGTCCCGATATACATCAGAAAGCAGCTCATGGTCTGCTTCTGTGCGTCGAGCTTCCGATTGGTCCACTTGGAGCGATGCTCTGGAGCTACAAGCCGGCGATAGGTCTGCGTTACGTCCCCATTGCTGACAACGGCATCAAAGGGAAAATGCGTACCGTCTATCTGGATACCCGTTGCCCGTCCGCCTTCCACCGTGATACGGTCCACCTCCGCAGACGTGGTAATTTCACCACCCAACTCCTCGAACAAGGAGGCAAGAGCTTTCACAATTGCATACATCCCCCCCTTCGCAAACCACACCCCTTCCTTCTTCTCGAGATACGGAATCATGGCATAGATCGAGGGAGCCCGAAATGGATGTCCGCCAATGAATAGCGGATGGAAGGAAAACATGAAATGACTCCGGAAGTCCTCGAAGTATGACTTCGCCATGTAAGCCACGGGCTTGAGGGCGTTGAGCCGGACGGCGCGCGGCACAAAACGCGCCATTTTTCCGATGGTATCAAAGGGCTGTTTCCCCAAGCCATCCGTAATGACGGCATCGTAGATACCCTTCATATCCCTCATGAAGTCATCGTAAGCCGCAGCATCTTTCTCCGAGAAACGGGCAAGCTGTTCCTTCATCCGCTGCGAGTCCCCGCTGTAATCCATGTGGGAGCCATCATGGAAAAAGATGCGATAGAACGGGTCCAGCGGAACCAGATCGATGTAATCCTCCATCTTGCGGTTCGCCGACTCGAAAATGGAGCGGATAATGGAGGGAGCCGTTACCAGGCTCGGGCCCATATCGAACGTGTACCCGGCGTCGGTAAGCTGATAGGCTCTCCCCCCGATCTTCTCCCTCTTCTCAAAGATTCGAACGCGATGACCGGCTGCCTGCAAGCGAACAGCGAGGGAAAGTCCACCGAATCCGGAACCGATGATGGCAATGTGTTTCATGGATAGCTCAGGCCGTAAGGGTGGCAAGCGCCACGTTCGTATAGATCAACAGGGGGACAATCCAGCTCATGCGCGCTTTTTCCAGGGCCGTCTTCAGGACATGTTGAGCACGCGAAGGTGTTGCGTTACGCAAGGACAGGATCATTTTTTCAATGGTGAACCGAGTCAGGGCCATGGCTGCCAAAACCACCTTTCTGGGCGTTCCCGTGTAGGCACGATGAGAAAGATTGTTGTAGCCGTTCTTTCGGATGACCGCGTGTATTCCACGATATACTTCCGCAGCAACGGCAACCGACGGGCCAAAACGCCAGGACAACGTGGGGATGGCTTCCCAGGCCTTGCGATAGGACAGGTTGGCCTCGCCTTCCAGATCCTTCATCATGCTGACGTAGGCCTCTGATGGCATCCCTGCCGCTTTCATTCGGCGCACATCGGACTCCGATACCCGATGGCGTTCCATCAATTCCAGTGGCAGATAACGGCGCCCGGCATCAAGATCCTCACCTACATCCCTGAGGATGTTGGTCAACTGCATCCCCGTGCCCAAGGATACTGCCCGCTCTTGAGCCCAAGCATCCTGCTCATCAAACAGGTGACACATCATGATTCCCACCGTGGAGGCCACTCCATAGGCATAGTCCGTCAGCTCCTGCCGCGTCTTGAAAGGGCGGAACGTTATATCGGATTCGATCGCATCCAGGAGGGCTTCGACCACGCCGTATCGCATTTCATGGGCCTTCAGATCGCTCATGAGGGAATCCAGCCAGGGTACTCCTACCGGCCGACCCTGAAATGAGGTCTTGACCAGTGATCGCCACTCCTGGAAAAGCTCTCGACGCTCCTCAACAGCCAGTCCCTGTTCGTCGGCGATGTCATCAGATACCCGACAAAACGCGTACAGCCGACAGACACGCACGCGGTCTTTCGGCAGGAAGAGCCCGGCTGAGAAAGAGAAGGAACGCGAGTGCTTTTCGAAGTACTCTCCCGTGCGCTCGGTAATCGTTACCAATCGCTCATCCATGGAAGCGCTTCGAATACCGGCGTCTTCGTCTTCGATCGGGTCTGCCTCCTGCGCTTTTGCCCACCAGTGGGCGGCTGCCATGGCGCCAGCAATACCAATGGTGGTCAAGACTACCAGCAGTACATGCCCTGCGGCTGTCAGCATGCCGGCGGGCAGGGCATATACGATAGCGTAGTAGGTGATGAAGGTGCGGCTGGATACATGCTCAACAGCCTCTGCGGCCCGAAAGTAGCTGAGGGCAGCTGCGAGAACCAATCCCGTCACAAACCAACCAGCCAGGTTGATCCAAGGCATACCGTAAAAACTGCCGGTTTCTCCCCAGAGCCAGTAGGGCACCAGAAAGCTCATGGCAGGATCCAGAACCAGGTCCCATGAGGTCAACAGAATGGCCGCCAAGACCCATCGTGCCACCTTGGGCAAGTGGGCAGACAGCGTTCGTTCGACCAGAACAAATGACGGAAGGGCCATGGTGAACCAGCTCAACGGAATGAGATAGGGTACATGACCGAACCATTTCGTCCCGAGTAGACTCGAGTACTCGTAGTCACCGAAGGGGAAACCTGTCATGGTTCCGGACAACTCGGATACGAGACTCAGCACATACACCGCTGCGAACCCGGCCAACCACCGGTTTGAACCGGAACGGGCCAGAATGACGAACAGCACGATTCCTGAGAGCCAAACTTGGGTTTGGGCAAAGAAGGAGAAGGAGTGTGCGTAGAAGGTGGCTGACTGGGGAAAACGAGCAAGATTTTCCGGATTCAGACCGAAAAACCAGTAACCGGCAACGGCCGTCGCCGAGAATACAGCCAGTACAGTGAGAGCAATACGCTCAATTGGTTTCATCTCTTACCAAGACATGGGGTGATTGAAAAGCCGCTGCCCAAGAGGCAAACTCTGTGGCGGACTCGAAGAAGACGACCCGGTCGGGCTGGGACAGCTGATGCACCAAACGCCGCGCAGCCTTGATGCCTGATCCACCGACGGCGATAATGAATCCTGCATCCATTCCTCCAAGCTCCTGCAGCCTTTGCAGGACGGCAATAATGGATTCCGGGGAACGGGAAACGGTAGCGGACACACAGATAATGGGCGCATTTACCTTGCGCTGGAACAGGACAAGATCCTCCTCCGGCACATCCCGCCCCAGGTAGGCAACCTTCCAACCGGCTTCCGAAAGAAGCGTGCGTACCATCATGGCCCCCGTCACGTGGTCCTCTCCCCTCATGGCTCCGAGCACGGCGCATGGCGCGTTTTCTGGAATCCCGGGTTCAATGGCAGACTGAAGTCCGTAGAGGACATCCAGGATGGATTCGGAAATCCGGTGTTCCTCCCCTATCTGGAAAGCGCCAGAAGCCCACGATGTACCAACGCCGCGCATCACCTCTCCGATAAGCCGATCGTACAAGGCAGACAATGAAACACCAAACCCTCGTGCCAGCCGAACAAGTGCCGTGATGCGAAAACTCTCGGCATCGAGCAGCCATCCCGTCACGACCTTGGTCAAATCGGCGGATACTTTCCCTCGCCGCAGTGTCAAGATGCCTGGAATCGCTATCGTGCGATCCTCGCCCAACAGAAGAAAATCCAACGAGGGCTGAACCCTGCTGGCAAAGGCAGCCAGCGCGCCAATGGTTATGCGACGATGGCCCCCCGCTGTCGTTTCGCAGGGCAGGTCACCGGCGTTGCACCAGCGTTTGATGGAGGACTCATGCGTTTCCATGAGTACCGCCGCTTGTCGGGATGATAGACGCATCAGGAAGTGGCAGGTTGACGCCCTTCAGATACCCTCTGCGCCTCGGCGTTACACCGGATCTTCTAATTTCCTTTACAAGCCCGGGGAAATCACTCGCGACCGATCAAGACGAAACTACTCCAAGGGGGTAATATCCTGTCCTCGCCGGCTAAGTGAGGCGCCACGCCTCCCGTCATCTCCGTCGAAAAGATGATCTCAGAATCATCGAATACACGGCCTGGCACCCGATAACCCGGATATTCCACGCTTCCTGAACTCTTTGCCAGAGTAGCTCCCCGTCCGGTGGTTGAAGGGAGGCACCCCAAGGGTACCGTGCGGTGGTTCAAGGGAAACACCCCAAGGGTACCGTGCGGTGGTTACCGCTGGCTTGGGTTGGTGATTGTTCGCCTCATCCCCCTCAGGAAAACCAGGCGAGGACGATGGCTGTCCACACGAGGCTGCGCCAGAGGCTGACGGACAAGAGCCGGTCGACCAGCGCCACATCGTAACCCTCCAGCGACAATCGCGCGTGGATGGGCACCGCTCCGATCCCGGTGATGACCCAGGTAGCCAAAACACCTACGGCAGCCAACATGACGGCAAGACCCGCCTCCGGCCGGGTGATCTGAAAGGCATGCAGGATGACCTGCATGCCCATGAGCGGCCCCACGAACCATGTGATGCGGCGCGTATACCAGGAGTGGTAGGCACCGAAATATCCTGGACCAATCCTCTTGAAAGCCGGATACATGATGCCATGGACCAACCAGGTCAGGGTGCACATGGCGACATCGACAGCAAAGGTCAGAATTTCCACAGACTTCTGATGGGGAAGTAAAATCTTGCCCGGAGGTCTTACATCCGGGACAGGCACGATGACGGATGAGGTATGATGGGTGAACGCGCGTCCCACCCGACCCGTTCAGACAACCTGCCGAAGACAACGACAGCAATGAGTGGGTCCCGCGCCCGGGGGGAACGGCGCCAAGGATACTACATTTTGGTGGACCTTCACAATTTCTTGAAGCTATTTGTCCCCACGGTTTTTCAGATTTTCGCCAGATGTGCCCATCGGACTTGAAGGTTGCGTTACCTTGCTCGCCTCCCTCTGTCGCAGCGTCCAAGATTACCCGACAACACGCTATGTATACCTGGTTCTCAGATTTGGGCCCCGTGCAGCAAGCACTCTTGGCGGGGCTGTTTACCTGGTCCATCACGGCCCTCGGGGCGGCACTGGTTGTTTTTGCCCGAACCATCAACCAGAGACTGCTGGACGGTATGCTGGGATTTGCGGCGGGCGTGATGCTTGCCGCCAGCTACTGGTCCCTCCTGGCGCCTTCGATTGAATTGTCCGCGTCGGCCAGTGTACCCACGTGGTTTCCAGCTGCCGTCGGGCTCATTTTGGGAGGCGGGTTCCTCTGGGCTGCCGATAAAGTGATACCTCACGTTCACGTGTTCAAATCCACGGGTGAAGCCGAGGGTCTCTCGACGCAGTGGCACAAAACGACTCTGCTGGTCCTGGCCATTACCCTGCATAACATTCCTGAGGGTCTGGCTGTGGGCGTAGCGTTCGGGGCCGTGGCAACAGGGATGGAGATGGGCGAGACAGTTACCCTAGCCAGCGCAACGGCACTGGCTATTGGGATCGGTATCCAGAATTTTCCCGAGGGCGTAGCCGTGGCCATGCCCGTTCGAGCGCGCGGCGCCAGCAGGCTGCGTTCCTTCTGGTACGGTCAATTGTCCGCCGCCGTCGAGCCTGTAGCGGCCGTCATGGGGGCTGCTGCCGTCGTACAATTCAGACCCGTCCTTCCCTACGCCCTCTCTTTCGCCGCCGGCGCCATGATTTTTGTTGTCATCGAGGAGCTGATCCCGGAATCACATTCCCACGGCAATACGGATCTGGCCACCATGTCTGCCCTGTTCGGCTTCCTGGTCATGATGACCCTGGACGTCGCGCTCGGGTAATGCCCCAGTGTCAATGGTTGGATCTGCCAACCGGAGACCTTGCTGGCTCAGTAAGGCGCTTCGAGATAGGCCTGACCCAGGGCTGTCAACTGACCCGTGTCGGATTCAAAGATGGCCGTGTGGCGTTCCGCGTCTGCCCATCGTCCCGTGAACCAAGCATACCGAAACACATCGTCCCGGCTCTCACACAGGGCCACCATGGCACGCATCTGCTCAATCTGTTTGGCTTCCGTATCGATGGCTTCGTTCCAGTTCGCCATCTCGGTAACCCAGATCTGCTTGCCGAATTTTTGTAGCCGATCGAGCTGCTGCTCCAGACCGAAGTCGTACCAATGGAAGCCCAAATAATCGATCCGTGGTTCGCGCCCTTCATTGGCCGCCCTGTACCACGCGTAAAATGAATCGAGCCAGAACACTGGGTCGGTAAATCCGGTCAGCGTCCCCCACGTCATCTGGGGACCTACCAGATTGATGGAGCGCCCGGTGGATTCAATCTCCGCTACCAGTTGCTCGTATTTGACCCATTCAGCGGCCGCTTGCTGCGGGGTCATGTTGGCTTGATCCGTAAGATTCGGCTCATTGAGCACCAACAGATAGTCCACTTCCGGATGCGCAAGGATGTACTCTTTCACCGCCGCATATTCGGTGTCCGGATCGTTACCCCACAACATGGGGAGGTAAACGGTTTGGTTTGCCACGGCCGCCGAGGATGGTAGGGAGGTTGCGTGACTCCAGTTGTACCACCAGCTCACACCCGACCGTACGGCCTCCATGTCGGCTACCTCGCGCACGTCGTAGGCCAGTCCCCTTTTTATACTTTTCTCAATGGGTTCGACAGGCGGATCACTGGATTCGGAGGACGGATCGGCGCTGTCGCACGCCGACGTGGCCGACAGGATGGCAAGAAGACTTGCAAATAGAAGGGTCGATCGCATGGTTGGGGGCAATAAGACTCCAAGGAGCCGTTTTTGTGCGCATGTCGCAGTGGTTTGTTCCTCTAGAAAATCGTCTCTTGAACCGATTGACGAACTTTTCGGGTGTTGAAGGCCACATCTCGCCACCCAGTAACCAACCACTCCGCCGGTTGGCCGTACCGTCTTATCCTCGTCTGCGCTTCCGGCTACCATGCTTGCGTACGACGTCCGACGATTTCCTTCGTACCGCCGGGGTCCTGCGAGCTGCGTACACTTTTGCGACAGCCGCCTTCCGAGCTTCGCCCTCATTGACTATCGGCTCTGGATAGTCTATTCCGACGATGCATCCGGCCATCTGCTGCTCCATCAATGGCATGTTCCAGGGCTCGTGGATGTAGGCTGTCGGCACATTGGCAAGTTCGCGCACCCATCGGCGGATGTAGGTGCCTTCAGGATCGTGGTCCTTTGATTGTTTGAGTACCGAGTAGGCTCGAACCGTATTGATTCCGGTGGTACCGGACTGCATGCCGACTTGGGACCAGTGGATCCCCGGCTCGTAATCCAAAAAAAGTCGAGCAAGATGAAGTCCCGTTTCCCGCCATGGCAGCCAAAGTGCATACGAGGCAACGGATTGCAGCATCGCCCTCATTCGAAAGTTGATCCATCCAGTAGCCGTCAGTTGCCGCATGCAGGCATCCAGGAAAGGAAGCCCCGTACGCCCCTCCTTCCACGCATCGAAACGGTCCTGATCCCATGCGCGGTCCAACTGATCGTCCAATACGGGATTCTGGGCGATGGTATCGATCGTGGTCTCGGACTCCAGCTTCTGAATGAAATGACAATGCCATGCCAGGCGACTTCGGAAGGAAGAGAGGCTCTTCAGCCACTCGGCCGCATCGTCCGCGTGCTCCGGGTTTCTGCGCAAGGTGCGCATGCGCAGCCCTACAGCATGATCAACCTCACGTATGGAGAGGACACCCACGGACAGATAAGGCGACAAGCGTGAACAGTGGCGGGTTGCTTCCTCGGGGCCGGACATGGCCCACCGATAAGGCCGGCCACGCTCTTCCAGAAACGATTCGAGGGTATCGCATGCCGCCTGCCTGCCAGGTAACGGCCTGCCGATCAATCCCCGCGCGTGGAGGCCGAGTTCGTGCATGGTCGGAATTTTGTCGGAGCACGCGTTATACGGGGCGGCAAGGCGCGTCGGGGTAGGGATGGACTCTGCCTGTATACGCCTGTCCCGCAGAGCTTTCCAGTTGTCGCGATCAGGTAACGAACGAATGACGCCATTAGACGGATACTCACTCCATTTCACGCCGCTCGATCGGGCCCATGATGCAACCCGCTTGTCCCGGTCCCAGGACCACATGGTGCCAGTTTCCTCGTGACTGAACATGCGCGTGAATCCGAATGCGACCCTGAGGTCGTCGAGCACCTGCACAGCATCCCCTTGACGAACAAGAAGCACCCCACCAAGCGCCTCGAATTCACCTTTCAAGGAGCGTAGCGTATCCAATTCCCACTCAATGTGGATAGGATCGACGTCTGGCTGCTGCCAGCGTTCGGGCTCGAGAATGTACAAGACAATGACCGGCAGGTCAGCGCAAGCCGCCTCGAAGAGCGGTGCGTGATCCTGGAGCCGCAGGTCCCGCTTCAACCATACCAGATTGGGAGTCATCCACCTTCTCGTTTTGGACGTACGTGCCGCTGAACCCGTCACCCGTTACGCGGTGAAAGGCCCCTACCCTGCGTTCGAACCGCGCTTTCCTAACCGCCTCTTAACGATTGGCGGGAAACATGCGTGAGACTGAGGGTACAAAGGGAGACTCATGCAACAATTAAAATCGCATATTCATCATGTCTGTCGAAACCATGGAAGTCGAAACGCTGAAATACAAAGTCAAGGACATTTCCCTCGCTGAGTGGGGTCGGAAGGAAATTCGCTTGGCAGAAGCGGAAATGCCCGGGCTCATGGCGCTGCGTGAGCAGTATCGTGGGCAAGAGCCTTTGAAGGGAGCCCGTATTGCAGGCTGCCTGCACATGACGGTACAGACCGCTGTGCTGATCGAGACACTGGTTGCTTTGGGAGCCGAGGTCACGTGGTCTTCCTGTAACATCTTCTCGACCCAGGACGAGGCCGCTGCTGCGATTGCAGCCGCGGGGATCCAGGTCTATGCATGGAAGGGCATGACGGAGGAAGAGTTTGATTGGTGCATTGAACAGACGCTTTTCTTCGGAGACGAGCGCAAGCCACTCAACATGATTCTTGACGACGGCGGCGACCTGACCAACATGGTGCTGGACCGCTATCCAGAACTGGCGCCAGGCATCAAAGGGCTTTCGGAAGAGACGACGACCGGTGTCCACCGTCTGTACGAGCGCCAGAAGAAAGGCACCCTACCGCTGCCTGCCATCAACGTTAATGACTCCGTTACGAAGTCCAAATTCGACAACAAGTATGGGTGCAAAGAATCCCTGGTGGATGCCCTACGTCGTGCAACGGACATCATGATGGCCGGTAAGGTGGCTGTCGTGGCCGGCTACGGAGACGTAGGAAAGGGCTCTGCTGCCTCCCTTCGGGGCGCAGGCGCTCGCGTCATCGTAACTGAGATTGACCCGATTTGCGCATTGCAGGCTGCCATGGACGGCTTTGCCGTCAAGAGAATGGACGATGCGGTCAAGGAAGCCGATATCGTAGTCACAGCGACAGGCAACTTCAATGTCGTCGGCGAGCGTCACTTCCGGTCTATGAAGGACAAAGCCATTGTGTGCAACATCGGCCACTTCGACAATGAGATCGACATGGCGTGGCTGAATACGAACTATGGCCACACGAAGGACACGATCAAGCCCCAGGTTGACCTCTTCAATATCGACGGCACCGAGATCATTGTTCTGGCAGAAGGCCGACTGGTGAATCTTGGATGCGCCACAGGACATCCTTCGTTCGTTATGTCGAACTCGTTCACGAACCAGGTGCTGGCCCAACTTGAGTTGTGGCACAATGCCGACAGCTACGACAACCAAGTGTATACGCTCCCGAAACATCTGGACGAGCAGGTTGCACGGCTTCACCTTGCCAAGATCGGTGTGGAGCTGGACGAGTTGTCCCCGCAGCAGGCTGATTACATCGGCGTTACGCCTGACGGCCCCTACAAGCCGGAGTACTACCGGTACTAGTAGCGGCCTGAGAGTGGTTTCTGAAAGCCCCGTTCCCAAGCTACATGGGAACGGGGCTTTTTTCATTAAGGCTATCTCTCCGTCATCGCGAGGCCTGACTTGGCGAGGACAGGTGTGACCAACCATTTTCAAGCCCTTTGTATCAATTACATTATCCTGTGTCTCCTTGGTCATCGCTAACCATTGATGCCGGCCTGACCTGTATTAGTCAAGAACACCCATGCGAAAACGTCTCTCACCATTCAACGAATCCATGAGTTCGAGAACACTGCTTGTCATCGAAGCTGGAGTTATCGTTGTCAGTATTCTGCTCTCGCTCTACCTCCAAGGTCTCTATGACGCTTCGCGGATGAACGAGCGAAAGGAAGATCTCCTGAGGAGCCTTTCAACTGTGATTGAGCAGGACATTGCTCAAATTGACTTTTTTTCAAACATCCAGAATCGATCCCACCGAAGCGCCGAGATCCTACTTTATCCAAATCAGGACCTGGTCATAGACTCGATCTACTGGCATTTGTCCAGCGTAGGAATGGGATTACGCAGCTTTTTCCCGCAGCGCTCTCCATTCGAGGAAATAATCGATGCTCAGGTGACGCGGCATATTCGTTCTCCTGAGCTGCGAACGGATCTTTTTACATTGTTCGGAGAGGACTTGGAGCGGCATGAGGTACACACGAAGGAGTACGACCAATTATTCCTCTCCTTCAACAGGTATTTATCTGAAACGTATCTCCTCGTCGATTGGTGGCGTGAAGGTAGCGGGCAGATACCCGAAATTGATGTCACATCCTTCGACCGAACCTTACGCCCCGATCAGGATCGCAAACTACGCGGAATGTTGATCGAAGCGCTCTTTGCAACCTCTTCCTATGCCTCCGAACTTGGATATCTGAAAGGGAAGTATGTCTCGCTCCAAGAAGATATCCTCGCAGAGATTGGCTCTTAACTTGCAACTCCGTTTTTTTGCCTCCTGACAAGACTAGGTGCACATGTCAAAAGCTGGTATTACACGCTCGTTCAAAACGACCTACGTTCTGGAAGCCGTTGGTATAGGCACGGTAATCGTATCGCTTTTATTCGTTGCGGTCGAATTACATCAGAACACCAAAGCAGTCCATGGGCAAACCAATCAGGCAATTGCGGACAACGTAAATGCTCTGTACTTGGCTATCGCGACGGACAACGAACTATCATTGGCTTGGCACAAGCTGCTGGCCAATTATTCCTACGACGAGTTGACATCTGAGGAACGAATCATTCTTGAAATGGCTCTGCTTTCAGGTTTTCGAAGGGTCGAGAACATCTGGTATCAGGTCGATGAAGGTCTCATCGAGGAACGAGCTCTGACTCGAATAGGCTACTTACCGTACACGAAACGATTTGGGTTACAAACCTGGCAAAAGTATCGAGATGGTTTTGATCCGTTGTTTTTGACGTATTTCGAGAGTCAAATAGGCCATGAGCAAGCTGCGTTCGAAGCAAAGGCGTTAACGCCCTGATCAGAATAAAGCTGGGGATTGTGCCAGAGCGTTACACAATCCCAGAAACCCTCCTCCAAACAAAACCGCCCTACATATCTCGTCGGGACTCTTTCTGGGATTTTGCTTCGCACAATCCCAGAAACCCTCCTCCAAACACAAAAGGGCAAGCCCAAAGGCTTGCCCTTTCTTTGTTTGTCGTCGGGACGGCGGGATTTGAACCCACGACCCCTTGCACCCCATGCAAGTGCGCTACCGGGCTGCGCCACGTCCCGAAAAATACCCAGCCGGATCCGGTGTCCCGGGCAGGAGAGGCTCCAATCTACGAACGGCTCTGCAGTTCCCGCTTATCCCTGAGCCGAAACACGGCGAAGGTTGAGCGAAAAGGTCCCACCCAAGTGGAGAATCAGTCCTTCACCCGATCCAGCATCTTCTGGAGGAAGGAACGCACCTCATGGAGTTGCTCCAGACGACTCGCTTCGCTGTCCGTTGTTGCTCTGCGCTGCTTCTTCAGGGCCTGCCGGGCACCATCGATGGTAAACTTCTCATCCCTCAGAAGACGCCTTATACGAAAAACGACGTCCACATCATTTTTTGTGTAGACCCTCTTCCCCGCCCGGTTCTTTCTGGGTCTGAGACCTTCGAACTCGGTTTCCCAGTACCGTAAAACATGAGCCTCCTCGTCCACCATCGACGCTACTTCACCGATAGTGTAGTAGAGCTTGGTTATCCCGTTGTCCAGCATGGCCATGGCTTCCTGTGTTTGGTACCCTTTCAAATAACGGAATATGGAGGATACGGTCAAGAATGCATCCTGGCCTTCGTCAGGCAAGGCATTGTGGTTTACGTAGACTAGCTTGCGGCACTTTTTCTCCCCCCGCTATCCGTTACCGCGTGCAAACCCTGTCCAACCGCTCCCTTCGTAGCGAGCTCGAACTATTGGCCGTCGTACTCTTCTGGGGCTTGAATTTTGTTGTGGTCAAGCTGGTGCTCGTGGTCATGCATCCGCATGTCATGAATCTTTTCCGCCTACTCGGAGCTGCAACGGTGTTGAGTATTGTCTACCGAAGGCGGATCGGCAGCTTTAAGCAGCCGTTCTGGGAGCCCCTTATGGCGGATAAATGGGCCCTGATCAGATTGTCACTCATAGGATGGGTGCTGTATCAGGCGGCTTTCATCACTGGCCTCGATTACACATCCGCCGGCAATGGTGCCATCATCATGTCATCGGCACCCATATGGACTGCGCTGCTTTCGCTAGTGCTGGGAACGGAGACACTGTCGCCAAAAGCTTGGACGGGACTGTTGGTATCAATTATGGGTACTGCCACCGTCGTGGCTTTTGGATCGGCAGAGATCGATCTGTCCTCGGAGTTGCTCGTTGGAAATCTGCTCATCTTGGGCGCGGCCATGCTTTGGGGATCCTACACAGCACTCATCCGCCCGGTTGTTTCCAAGCACTCTCCCCTGTCCCTGACGGTCATCGCCCTGTTGCTGTGTCTCCCACCGCTGGCGCTTTTGGCCATCCCTTTCTGGAGCGAAACTGATTGGGACCGGATGAGTGCTGCGTACTGGTTTGCGGTTTTCTTCTCGGGTGCGCTGTCCACGGGCATTGCCATCGTGTTCTGGAACAACGCCGTCAGGTCACTTGGAGCATCCCACACGGCCGCATTCGGCAACCTGGTGCCGTTGGTGGCACTGGTTTCCGGCTACCTCATCCTTGGAGATCCCATCTTACCGGCACAGATTCTGGGAGGTACCCTCATCATTGGCGGCCTGGTCCTCATGCGGTGGGCGCGCCGCAGTCCCGCAGCACCTGGACGATAATCTCCCGGGCCTACTGCCCGCAAGGAGAACACTGCAGCATGGCCCTCCTGCACAGAGGCTCACGTCGCGATCTGCGACATGAGTCAGATCGGTAGTTTGTAGCCCCGTGGGTCCAGACGATCCTCCACACTACGAAGCAGATCTCCGAACCCTGTTGACCGGGATTCAAAGAGTGACCAAGCCACAGGCACGATGTCATAGACTGGCTGGTAGAGCTTGGATTGCTCTCTGGATACCTCGCCGGGTAGCTGCGCATAACCGATTACGATAAAAATCAGGCTCATGGCGATAGCCGCCTTGAGTACCCCGGTCACCCCTCCCGCCAATCGGTCCAAGCCCGATAATTTGATCTTCTCCAGAGCCGATGCAAGCACGGCAGAGAGCATGTTCACTGCCATCTTTACCAGAATAAAAACGCCCATGAAGCCGATAAGAACGGCTTGTTCTTTGGACAGACGCCCGAGCGACAAGGCGAGCTGACCGGCAGAATCCATGAAGGAGGCAGCCAGCACGAGGGCCAGGATGGTACCGAAAAGCGCCGTTGCTTGCTTCAAGAAACCGCTTCGCATTCCGCGCAGGAGGCCGAAACCCATCACGGTAAGAATTACTATGTCCAGTGTAGCCATGAGAGGATTTTGACGCATAACGCCGGTATGACTGCCGGAATCAATCCCGAAGACCTGTTCAGGACGAGAGCAGACCGCGTGCTGCCATCTGCACGATACTGCCGTCCGCTTTGCCCTTCAGCTGACTCATTGCCTGCCCCATGACCCGCCCCATATCTTTCATTCCTGAGGCTCCCGTAGCTTGGATTATGTCTTGGACGGCAGCGATGATTTCCTCTTCCGAAAGCTGCTTTGGCAAATACGATTCAATGACCTTAAGCTCCTCCTCTTCTGTCTTCCTGAGGTCCTCACGACCCGCAGCAACGTATTGCGCTATGGAGTCCCGGCGTTGTTTGGCCTGCTTTTGCAGGACCTCCATGGCGGCCTCTTCGGAGATGGTACCCTGTCCATCGGAACGAAGGTCGATTTCTTTTGCCATGATGGCCGACCGAAGCGACCGGATGGTCCGGAGTCGAACGGCATCCTTGGATTTCATGGCCGTTTTGAGGTCTTCCTTCAAGGTGTCAACAATCATGGGATCGTAGAGATAAAGTGGTCCGTGAGGCCTTATAGTACGACACTTCCGGGCGCGGGTTCGACCGATAACGGATCCGGTCGTCTCGGCACTCTTACACGCGGCAGAACTAGCGTATCAATCGCACCGCTACGAAGCCAAGACCCAGCTGCATGGTGCCCAGGGCAATACCCGATTGCCTGTCGAGTCTGTTGATTTTCGCCCGCAACGAAGCACTGCCGCTCGAAGCATAGTCATCAAAACGATTATCTGCTTTCGTTCGATAGTGGATGGCCAATACAGCTGCTGTAAAGCTCAGCGCCGCAACCGCCATGTTCAATCTGCTTCCTTTTCTTTGCCGACCGCGTAAGGACGATACAGCTACTGGATCGACAGGGAGAGCGGCCAGGGTTACTGAAATCGTGTTCCATATCCCATCTGCAGGTTGGGTTGTGGATCCATGGTAACCATCCAGCTCCAAGCGTATTGACTCCTCAAGCGGCGCTTGGGAGACGTGCAGCATGGGCGTTGATCCCAGTTTATCTCCTCCGAGGTATACCTGTGCACCGGAGGGAGTCGACTGAATGCTGTAGTGGTAATTGAACCTGGCATCCAGGGTGACGGCACCAATCGATCGCTTGTCCAGGTCAAACCGCAGAGGGAGGATGGACCATGCATCGACACCGAATGGGCGTACGACGACCTCTTTGGCCATCGTACTGAGACCGAACGGCCCCTGCGCCACGTATCCTGCCCACGACCCATCGATCCACACACCTGCGGAGTCCGCGTTGGATGCGACGGTAAGGAGGCGATCCTGGCCATGAGCCAGGGTTGCGCCCAGAAGGCTTGTCACGACCATCAGAGGCGCCCACCATGCTCTTCGCGCCTTGCAATGCCTGTTTGTGATCATGGCGTTCCTCCCTCCGCTTGCTGTATCGATTCATCACGGGTCGGCCTGAAGTACAGGACCCAACGAGGCTCGGTCAAGACGAGTAGTCCCCCATCGGCTATGGCCATGGCCGATTTGATACGGCCGTCCACTTCGGTTCGCCACACGACCTCTCCCGTCCCGGCGTTCAACGACTGGAGACTCGTACCAAGGGTACCGACAAAGACATGTTCTCCCACAATGAGTGGTGGCGCTGAAACAACGTCCGGAAACGGCGTCTCCCATTGAAGCGCGCCCGAAGATGGATCGAACGACCGCACATACCCATCGGTGGCTCCAACCACTACGCTCGAAGGACCTATGGCCGGGGCGCCCATCCGTATGGTTTCCCGGCCATGCCAGGCCCAGATTGTAGTGCCAGTACCGGCATGCAGAACATAGACACCTCCCCTTGTTGTTGTCAGGACAATATGCTCGCCGGCAAGGGCAGGTGTCTCATAAACGGGGGCGTGCAATTCCTTTGTCCAAAGGAGCGTGCGCTCGTCCAGATCCACATTGTAGACCCTTCCCTTCACATCCACAAAAGCCGCGGAGGAGGCTGATGCCCGTACCGGGGAGGCCTTGAATGTCTGGAAGGGCGCCAGCGCGAGCGACCAGGCCTCGTTTCCGCTGTCAACATCAAACGCCCGGAGGGTCCCTTCGAGGTCGACACCCAGGATTTGATCCGCGTGTCCCAGAAGGGCTGTTGCAAACGGCACACCCCGCTGCTGCCATCGAATGGCGCCAGCCGCAAGATCGTACGCAACCAACGTTCGTCTTCCCCATGCAAGGGGCACGTATACCGAGCCCTCATACACAAGGGCAGATCCTTCTATGGTTTCGCCCAGTTGCTTGAAACCACGACCCCCGCCGGTTTCGAGATCCACGGCATGGATCTCTCCTTTTCGATTACCCACGAGAATCCGATCCTGCAGCCTGAGCGCAGACGCACGGCTGAATCCTGCATTCGCATTGTACTTCCACGCCAGCTCCAGGGGCGGCATGAGGGACGCATCAACAAAACGGCTCCGTGCGTCGTCCCGCCCATCCGTGGGCCAATCTGACTCGGAAAGAATGTGGGGGCGATCAAACTGTATGGTTTGGCATCCGGCGACAAGGACGACGGCTACCCAGAGC
The DNA here is from genome assembly GCA_017859335.1 of Rhodothermales bacterium. GTDB lineage: Bacteria > Bacteroidota > Rhodothermia > Rhodothermales > UBA10348 > JAAZVD01. The sequence goes on from JAFMNH010000029.1 coordinate 19,095, forward strand.
ACAATGGCTGCATATCGGAACATGCGAATCCTCATCAGAAATCCCACCCGAAGAAGAACTGCCGGAACACCTTATCCTGACGCCAGAAGCCATCCCGATACCTTCTGCCGATATCATATCGAAGCACGAAGGCCCCGAACAGGTTCACCCTGAATCCGATGCCTGCAGCCCCGACGGTCTCCCCGGCACGCAGCTCCGGTCGGATTTCGCGATATCCATTGTTCCATGCATGGGCGGCATCGAAAAACAGGGCACCACGCAAGCTGGCCACTCCCAACGGAGCAAGGACTGGAAACATGATGGAAGGCGCTTTCAGGATGGGGAAGCGGATTTCCTGGGAGGTGAACCACATCTTTTGGCCACGCACGTCAAACCACCGGAACCCCCTCAAGTCCCAACTTCCACCCAACACGAACAATCGAGCCTCGCGCCCCTCGTTGATTCGTGCCATGGCCCAGGAGGCAAAGGTGATGTCCTTGGTGATGGGAATGTATTTCCTGACATCTGCCATGATCGTGTAGTAACTCACGTTGGCATAGAGAATGTCGCTCGTGTAGCCGGCTGTCATACTTGCCCGCCACCCGGCTACAGGACCATTGAGCCGATAGACGGCCTGATCCCGTATCAACGACACCGCGTTGGACAGGAGAAGAGCATCGCGCTCGACACGTCGGATGGAAATGTCCTTGCTGGTCCAGTTGAGAGACGATGACAATTCCAACCGCATGAACGTCGACAGCGGATAGCTTACCTGACCGAAGCCGCCATAAACCGTTTCATAGAATACCGGGAACTGCGTCGGAGCATCAGGATCCGTGACATCGTAGCGACGGCCCGAGAAGCGATAGGCCCCGTAGCCGATGTTGGCCCGACCACTCATCTTGAAATGGGCCACCTGAAAGCTCAGGTCACGGAGGAAACTGTGACGACCGGTTCCGGTGTTGAGTACTGTTAGGTACAGATACTCATCCCCCAGCATATCGGAAAAGGCGAATACGGCCCCACCGGTCGTCCCCAGCACCGGGTTTTGAGACACCGTACCCTGCGCAATGTCAAGTTGGAAGCGGCGGCGATAGGGCGCAGCCTCTGCGTCCTCTCCCAGCTTCAATGCATCGTATTGCCAACCCGAACCGATGGTTGCGAAGGAGACGCGACGCTGCTCCCGCGGGCGCTCGATTCGTTCGGAGACATCGGGCAACTGCCGGATCGAAAACTGGAGCCCCTCGAAACTGGTGAAAATGATGTGGTCATCGCTCGTCCAGACCGGGTCGTAGGCAGCCGAAACAAAGCGGGTCAGCCGATTCAATGTCCGCCCGGTAAGCTGCCGGGATGGATCGACATTGACCTCCCCTTCCAGCGGCGCCAGGCTGGGCTGTTCGGCGTCAGCATCCGTCGTCCAGATATCCTGCGTGCCATACCGGCCTGTGCTGTCCCTGGCTGCCGAAATGAAGGCTATCGAACCTCCGGAGGGGCTCCATGTCGGAGCCAGATCATACCGGTCCCCATAGGTGATATAGCGGATCAGCCCACTATCCACTTCATAGGAGAACAGATTGTAAGCCCCTTGCTTTCCGAAGGAGGTGCGATCCGAGGAAAAGGCAATCCGCGAGCCATCCGGACTCCAGGCTGGATCCCGGTCATCGTAATTATCGCTGGTCAACTGCACGAGCGCACCCTCATCCAAGTGGTACACATACAGATCCGAGAAACCGGACCGGGTGATAGCCGTGAAGACCAGTGCGCTGCCATCGGGAGCCCATGACGGTGAGTACACAGCGACCAAGTCATCGAAGCGGAAGGTGTTTTCGAGTTCGTTCTGTTTCACGTCGTAGACATGAATGACATCCTGCCCGCCGGACTTGGTCACGAATGCCAGTTTGCCCCCAGACGAGACAGACATTCGGCTCTCAAAGAGATGGAATGCCTCAAACGTGTCATTACGTTCTCCCTCGATCAGGATTTCGGGTTCCGCAAGGGGATTGTATTCAGCATCGACTTCCACCTGATATACATTCGAGAGACCGTCGACGTTGCCGACGTAGTACACGCGGCGGGTGCCATCATCAAACTGGAAGAAATGAGGCTTTGCGCTGAAACCCTCCGTCGATAATCCCCCGGCAATGATCGAGGGCATTTCAACGTTCTCCAGGTCCGGGTAATAGCGCTCTTTCAACCATTGATCGAAGGCACTTGAAATGACCTCAAACTCCTGGTGGAACGTCGTCTCCATGAGAACCCTGAAATCCCGGTCCCGCCAACTGTTCTCGATCAGCTCAAGAAGACGCTCTTCGCCATATCGTTCTGCAATGAACCGGCAAATGGCCTCTCCCTGCTTGTACATGATGAAGGAGCCATTGATACGGTACATGGACTCGAGTGGCGGGAGATAGTTGGTGAACAGTCCGTCGCGGATGACCATTTCGTGTTGATGATCCGGATCTCCGGACCAGTACTCCGCCAATCCCTCCGTAAACCACAACGGAAGGAAACGGTCCATGATCTTGCGGTGGTCACGCATGACCCGGGTAACCTTGTTGAAGGTGAAGACATGGACCATCTCGTGTCGAATGACCCGTCGGAATCGATGCAGGTTGCCATTGGCAGGAATGACCACCCTTCCCTTCAGCCACTCATAGAACCCGCCAACCCCATCCGGAATGAAGCCCGGCGTGATATTCGTTTGTTTGAAATGCAGATTGCTGGAATAGAAGATGAGGGGCACCCGGTGATTGAGCGAGAAGTTGAACGTGTGCTCGAGGTCCCGATAGGCCTCCTCAGCAAACTGTGCCCCATGCTCAGCGAGCTCCTGCATTTCGGGGTAGTAGTAGATGTCGAAATGCTCGGTCTCCATCACCGTCCAGTCAAAATCCTCGTACTGGACCTTGTTACGCCCGAAATGATAGCCGAACTGAGCTCTGGCATCCGAAACCGGAAACAGGGTTCCGGTCAGCATGGCACACACGAGG
>JAFMNH010000029.1:22070-26635 GCA_017859335.1 Rhodothermales bacterium
CTGCTGTATCTGACGAGCGGTAATCTACGATGTCGCCCACGCTTTCAGGAGGCGTTTTCGGCCCACGGTTGCAGGAGTGCACCGGACGGACAACTGCTCAGTCTGAATGGCAGTGTTGAGCGCTTACCCGTCAGCACCTTCGAGGAAAAAGGATACACCGCATGCATGTTCTTCCAACCAACGATCCATGAATCGACGGAAATCCTCCGGATCAGACGAAGCCAGTGCCCGGGCTGCCAGGGCTTTCCCCTCGCTCCGCTTCATGGCCCTGATGACACGCTTCATGGCGGGCAGATACACCGGAGAAGCGCTGAGGGAGTCCACACCGAGACCGAGAAGGACGGGCACGGCGCGCAGGTTGGTGGCCAACTCTCCACACAACGAGACGGGAATACCCACGTTATGGGCCGCCTCTGCCGTCATACGAATAAGCTCGAGAACGGCAGGATGAAGTTCGTTGTATATCTCGGCAACCAAATCATTGCCGCGGTCGACAGCAAGGACATATTGTGTGAGATCATTGGTGCCGATACTGAAAAAATCTACCTCAGCAGCAAAAAGATCTGCCTGAAGAGCTACGGAAGGCACCTCGACCATCACGCCGACGGAGATGGTCCGATCAAACGGGACCCCTTCCGTGGCCAGCGTATCCATGGTCTCGGCCAGAATCTGTTTGAATTGCCGAACCTCAGACAGGCGCGTAATCATGGGGAGCAGGATCCTGGTCGGTCCATGGGCGCTCGCACGCAGGATAGCCCGCAACTGCGGAACGAGAAGCTCAGGCTTGTCCAGCAGGATGCGAATTCCCCTCCAGCCGAGGAACGGGTTGTGCTCCCTGTGCCCCATGGGCAACAGCTTGTCACCACCGAGGTCCAGAATCCGGAACGTTGTCGTGTGGGGCGCTACTGCTTCCACCACGCGCGTATACTCGACGGTCTGCTCCTCTTCCGTGACGATGGCACGGCCCTCCATCAAGAGCAGCATTTCCGTGCGGAACAAACCGACCCCCTGCGCTCCATTTTCGGCCATGAGGGGGATTTCTTCTTTCAATTCGAGGTTGGCCTGCAAAAGGACAGGATGCCCATCGAGCGTCTCGGCGGGTAGTCCCACGAGCTGCTTGTCTTCCTGAAGCAATCGCTTGTATCGCTTTTGCTTGACCCTGTAGCGCTCCAGTGTGGCCTCATCAGGGTTGACCAGCAATTCCCCGCGGATCCCGTCCAGAATGACCAGATCGCCAGTGGCCACCTGTGCTGTAGCTCCATGCGTACTCACCACAGCGGGTACTCCCAAGGCCCGCGCCATGATGGAGACATGCGAGGTCGGACCGCCGAAGTCCGTTGCACACCCCAGAATGCCTCTCCGACTAAACAGGATGATGTCTGCAGCCGTCAGGTTCTCGGCAATGACAATGGAATCTTCGTCTACTGCAGAGAGAATCCGACCTCGACGAAGGTGGCGAATGATGCGATCCTGGATATCGAGCAGGTCGTTGGAACGCTCACGCAGGTACTCCGAGTCGGAGGCCTCCATGATCTGTCGGTGCTTGCTCATGACCGACTGTACGGCAAACCCGGCGTTGATACCCTTCTGTTCGATACAGGAGATGACCTCTGGGTACATGGCTTCGTCTCGAAGCATGAGCAGCTGTGCTTCAAAAATGGACGCACTGCCTTCACCAAGTTTCTCCCGGGTAACCGCTATGATCTTGTGCAAATCCCGCTCAGCCCGCCGAATCGCCTGCTCGAACCGTGCGGTTTCAGCTCCTACCAGATCCGGATCGATGGCCCGTTGCTGCACTTCGAACGGGATTCTGGCATACAGGTACGCCGGGCCGATGGCTATACCCGGGGATACACCAATACCCGTGCATAGACTGGAACCGTTTGTACCTGCTGCTGGCAGATCCTTCATGTAGGGTACCCTTTTGAACCGCTACGGAATGGCCTCAAGTGGTCCATTCCATCTCGGTCTATTTCACTTCGCCAAAACCATCCTCGAAAATGGCTTCCATGGCTGCCATGGCTTCCGACTCATCCGAGCCATCAAAAATCAGCATGAGTGATGCCCCCTGTTCGGCCGCCAGGGTCATGACTCCGATAATGCTCTTGCCGTTGATCTCGTAGCCGTCCTTCTGAATGTAGAATTCCGACGCATACTTCGAGGCCGTACGCACAATCATGGACGCAGGCCGCGTATGCAGACCGGCGCGGTTGGTAACGATGACTTCTTTTTCAATCATGAACGATCGCTGATCAATACAGTCTTTCTTGCATCTTGCGGGTCAGGGCGACGAGAATGGAGCGTCCGTCACCCGCGGGAAGAGACTCGATGAGACGGATGGCATGTTCGGAATGGAAAATAACGGCATCCCGTGCGGATTCAACAACACCCATGGCCTCCATCCGCGAACGTGCTTCGGGAACGTCTTCCTTTCGGGCTCCTCCCCGATCTGCCATGGCCTTGAACCAGGCGTCTGACGGATCCTCGGCTGCCAGCGCCGAGAGTAGCATCCACGTCTTCTTGGCAGCCATCAAGTCCCCGCCGACTGGCTTGCCCCATTGAGCCGAGTCGGCCGTTACGTCGAGCAGGTCATCCTGGATCTGGAAGGCGCGACCCAAGTGGTGGCCAATCTGCTCGAGCGTCTCCAACTGATCCGGGGCTGCGTCACCCGTCATACCACCGAGCACGAGCGAGCACTCGAGCAAGGCCGATGTTTTCTGATCAATCATGACCAGGTATTCTTCCAGCGTCACATCATCGCGCGTCTCAAACGCCATGTCCCGTACTTGCCCCTCACACAGTTTCCTGATCGTATCGGTAAAGTACTCGAGGGCTGATCGAAGGGTCTGATCGGGATAGGCCAGAAGTAGGGAAACCGTTTTACCCAGTAGATAATCGCCGGTCAGGATAGCGGTGGGTTCGTCCCACTTGACGTGTATCGTATCGCGCCCACGACGCGTGGGCGATTTGTCCATGATATCATCGTGGACCAAGGTGAAAATGTGGAAGACCTCAACGGCAACAGCTGCCTTCAGGGCCACCTTTCTTTCCCCCCCAAACATGTCTTGGGCGGCAAGAACCAGATGGGGTCGAAAACGCTTGCCCTGACCTGCGAGGATGTAGGCCGCCGGACCGTACAGTCCAGCCGGGTCCACGCGATCGATGACGCGGGCCAGTTCCGCTTCAAACGCCGCTGAATGGACAGAAATACGCTCTGATGGGTCTGGGTTGTGGCTCATGGCGTCGATCCGTGGGTTGGAATCGCTCCAACTATCCGGCCGTATACCTCCTCGAACGTTCCCCGGCCGTCGATTTCCTGCAACATACCGCGTTGCCGATACCAATCCTGCACAGGATGCGTATCCCGATCATAAATCCTGAGCCGGTGCAAAATGGCCTCTGGCATGTCATCCTTACGCTGAATGATGCGATCTGCCGGCAAATCCGCTGGAGGGGGCTTGAAATCAAGGTGGTAGTTCTCCCCTGTCTCCCTGTCCACGCGTCGCTTGGACAGTCGATCGATGATGACTTCAGCCGGCACCTGCAGGCTGATGACTGTATCCAGTTGGGATTCATTCTCCCTCAGAAACGCATCCAACCACTCCGCCTGTTCTATCGTGCGGGGGTATCCATCCAGAACGAATCCTTTGAACCCCGTTGCCCGGACAGCGTCTTCTGCCAAGGCCCGTACGAGGGGCCCAGGCACGAGCATGCCAGACTCGACGTACTCCTTCGCCTCCATACCAAGCTCTGTTTCGCTTCGAATGGCTCTGCGAAGCAGTACGCCTGTAGATATATGTACAGCGCCTTCCCTTTCCGAGAGAAAACGGGCTTGGGATCCTTTACCCACGCCCGGGGGGCCAAAGAGTACGAGTTTCATGAAGTCGGTAATGTGGGGAGAAGCCGGAGACAGAATTGCCTCCCGAAAAAGTGGCGTTTCACCCGGCACCCTAGCAAATGATTCCTTCCGGGCTCAGTCGGCTTCAGGATGCTCCTTTTTTTCTACCAGCCGATGCTCCAACCACCGACCAAGTTCGGTAACGAGCATGGAACTGGATGAGCGCAGCAGTTCCTTGGCGGCGCCGGAAAACAGACCCTCCTCCTTACCGGCCACCTGTATGACGGGTGGGTTCTCGAGCAGGGCCCTCCGCACGGCTTCTGACGGAGGGCGCTTATGGTCAAGATGCTCTGAAATCGAGGTTTCCAATCGATCTGCCAGATGTGCCACGCCATCCTCATAGGAACCCTCCCTATGTCTCCTGGAGCGCTTGACGAATCGCCAGCCGAGCCAGAGACCCACCCCCACGGCTACGCCCCAGGTAGAGGTGCGTTTTACCTCGGGAAGCTTCGGCAGCGTTCGACCAGAACCAGGTATGACAGACTCCAATCGAGCCAGACGGCGCCTGATCGAGGAGGAGGTGCCCTTCAGGCGTGCCTCCAGTTCTTCCCGCGTGCGCTCTGCGCTCATGCCGCTCCCCCCCGCTTGGTTTGTTCTCCCGTATCGGGCAAAGAATCCTTGGTAGAAGGCGAGCCTGGTGTATCGATAGTCTTTTTACGTCCGTGCA
>JAFMNH010000124.1 GCA_017859335.1 Rhodothermales bacterium
GCCATGAAAATGGTGACAACCAATACTGCTTTGGTCAAAGCGATGGCCAGTGCAATGGGTACTTCAAGCGCACCAAAATGGAATTGGGCCAGCACGACGGTAAGCACCGTCAGGAAGACGAGCGCACCGAATACGGTGACGAGCAACTTGACGGGAACGATGTGGTGTCCGTGTTCTTGTGACATCGTGTTTATGGATAGGGTGTCGAGCGGGAAGGAATCTGGCTGACCTGCTTCGCTGTGCAGGTGCCTCTGGGGACATGCCGTGCGGCGCGAGACCGCATTCGGACGTCAGATCAGGTAGAGCAGCGGGAAGAGGAAGATCCAGATGATATCCACCAAGTGCCAGTACAGACCTGCATTCTCCACCGGTGTATAATACTCGGCAGAAAAGCGCCCCTTGAGGGCCTTCACTGTGATCCAGGCAAAAAGCCCCATCCCGACAAGAACGTGGAAACCGTGGATGCCGGTCATCACGAAGTAGATGGAGAAAAACTGGGGGCCGTAGGGCACATTATAGGTTGCATAGTCAAATCCGTGCGATACGCCGTGCGGATCGAATGCTGCACCAGGAAAGAGACCATGCTCGAATTTGGCACTGTACTCAAAGTACTTGACCACCAGGAACATGCCAGCAAACACGAAGGTCAGGACCAGGTTGATGAGCAGTCCCTTCTGATTCCCGCGCTGGATCTGATTGATGCCCATGGCTACGGTAAAGGAGGAGGCCAGCAGTACGATGGTGTTCAACCCGCCGAGCTTCCAGTCCAATGCCGTCGACAACGCCGCCCACGTTTCGGGGTGCCACGACCGGTAGATCGTGTACGCCACAAACATGCCTGAGAAGAGCAGGATCTCTGTGACCAGAAACAGCCACATCCCCATTTTGGCTGCGTCAAACTGCTGCTCCGATGACACGAAGTAGTGCTTGACGTGAGCAGGTTGATTGGTGTGCGGGTTTGCCATGGTTTGTCAGTTCAGTTCAAAGCCGTCCGGCCTGGTCAGTGAGCGGGTTCGTGGGAAAGAGGAGCCACCTCTGGAGCGGCACCAGCGCCATCGCCTCCCAGGTCCAGCTCCGTGACTTCACCACCGTTCTGGAAGAGATGACCAGCCAAATGGTAGTCATACGCACCACGCGTAACGACAGGCGTGTCATGGAAGTTGTGGTGATCCGGTGGCGTCGTCGTATGCGTCCACTCGAGAGTGAGTGCCCCCCATGGGTTGAGACCTGCTTTCTTTCCAGTAAAGAACGACGCGATCAGATACCCCGCGATGAGGAAGAGGCCGGCTGCCAGAATCCATGAGCCATAGGTTGAAAGCGCATGCAGCCCCTCATACTGAGGCAGGTAGTCGTAGTACCGACGTGGCATGCCCTGCGCGCCCAGGATGAACTGCGGAAAGAAGGTCACATTGAACCCTGTGAAGACCAGGATGGCGGCAATCTTGGCCAGGGTCTCGTTGTACATCTTGCCGAAGAACTTGGGCCACCAGTAGTGCAGGCCTCCAAGGGCTGCAATGACGTTGCCACCCATCATCACATAATGGAAGTGGGCAACAACGAAGTACGTGTCATGCAAGTGCACATCGATTGCCAACACGCCGAGCATGATGCCTGTGAATCCACCGATCGAGAAGGTGAACAGGAACATGATGGCGTAGAGCATCGGGCTCTTGAGCTGCACCGATCCTTTGTACATGGTCTGCACCCAGTTGATCACCTTGACCCCTGTCGGTATACCGATCAGATACGTGATCAAGGAGAAGACGATCGATGAAACCGCCGACTGACCGGAAACGAACATGTGGTGCCCCCAGACGAGGAAGCCCAGAAAGGCGATGGCCACGGAGGAAAGGGCGACGAACTTGTAGCCCGATACCTGGTGACGGGAGAATGTCCCCATCAGATCCGAAATGACCCCGAAGGCCGGCAGGATCATGATGTATACGGCCGGGTGCGAATAGAACCAGAAGAAATGCTGGAAAAGGACCGGGTCTCCACCAAGTGCAGGGTCGAAGATGCCGATCGACAGGGCTTTTTCGAGGAAGAGCAACAAGACCGTGATCCCGATGACGGGCGTCGCCAATACCTGTACGATGGACGTGGCGTAGATGGACCAGATGAACAGCGGAAGACGGTTCCAGGTCAATCCCGGGGCGCGCATCTTGTGAACCGTCACGATGAAGTTCAGGCCCGTAAGGATGGACGAAAAGCCCATGACAAACACACCTGAAGTCACCCACAGGATGCCGTTGCCAATGCTCGTGGAGTACGGAGCATAGAAGGTCCAACCCCCATCAATACGCCCGTTGACCAGCGCCGTCATGGCGATGGCGGCCCCGATCAGGTAGATGTAGAACGAGGCAAGGTTCAGCCGGGGAAAGGCCACATCCTTGGCTCCCACCTGGATGGGCAGCACGAAGTTGCCCATGACGGCAGGAATGGCCGGGATGATGAAGGCGAAAATCATCAACACGGCATGCAGCGTGAAGGACTGGTTGTAGGCGTCCGGTCCCATGATGGTTTCTCCCGGTCCGAGCAGCTCAAGCCGGACCAGAAGGGCCAGGATGCCGCCCGCCAGGAAGGCCAGGGACACGGCAACCATGTACATGACGCCGATTCGTTTGTGATCCAGCGAAAGGGCCCATGACTTGAAGCCCTTGGCATGGTTCAGATAGTTCAACCCGGGTGCAGAATGACTCATTGGGGTATGCGCTTGTCGATTCCTTGAAGTGATCAGATGATCCGCCTACTCGAGCGATTTGATGTAGGCGACCAGGCCGTCGAGCTGCTTCTGGGAGAGTGCAGAGAATCCGGCGGGCATGACGGGTTGGTATCCTTTGCGGATTTTTGCCATCGGATTGATGATGGATTCCAACAGGTAGTCGTCATCCACGACAGCCGTTGATCCATCCGTGAACTCGTGCTCTTCGCCGTAAATGCCGGCCAGGCTTGGACCGATACCCGGTGTGCCGTCAATGGAATGGCACGCCTGGCACTGGGCAAACACCTGTTGTCCCAGTACCGCCGGGGGAAGATCCTGACTCTGCTCTGCAATCCAGGCGGCAAAGTCTTCTTCGGAGACGGCTACAACCTTGGCATTCATGCCTGAGTGCTGTGTTCCACAGTACTCTGTGCAATGAATGTTGTACTCTCCGGCTTCTTCCGCCTGAAACCAGACCGATGTATACCTGTTCGGAATCACGTCGTGCTTGACGCGGAAGGAGGGTATGTAGAACGAGTGCAGTACGTCGGCAGACGTCATATTCAACTTGACCGGCCGACCGACGGGTACATACAGTTCCGTGTAGGAAGTAGCCCCTTCGTCGTAGGCAAACTCCCATGACCACTGCTGTGCCCGGACATTGATCTGGTAAGCGTCGGGCGGCGCACTGCTCAGCTTGACGAATACGTCAAAGCCCCAGGTGAACACGATCAGAACGAGAATCGTCGGTACGACAATCCAGGCCGCCTCGAGAATCTTGCTCTCCTCGACCGGCGCAGGAACGTCACGATCGTCTTTCCGCTTGTACTTCACCATGAAGTACACTTTGGCCAGAACGACCATGGCAAACATGACAGTACTGGTCCAGAACACGAACCAGAACAGCGAGTCAACTTCTCCTGCGAGAGCCGTACCGGGATCGGGCAGCCATACAGATCCGTTATCGCCCATTGTGGATTCTTCCTCTTGCTTGAGTGATCAACGTGATGCGGGGCGGGGAATACGCAGCGTATGGCCGTGGCTTTCTTTTCGCCAGAAAACGAAAAGACCGATGCCGATGACCAACAACGTCAGGATTCCACCGAGTTTCATCAGGTTTGTTGCATGAATGACATAGGAATTCGAGTCGGGATCATACTGATAGCAGAACATCAGGATCTGATCTACTGCTGAACCGACCGTTCCCTGCGAAGCCTCCACCAACGCCTTGCGAACATCCTCCGCAGGCAGGTCGAGACCATGTAAATAGCGTGTGATCTTGCCATCTTCTCCGGCGAACACCAACACAGCGGGATGGGCATACTCACGGGTCTGGGCCACCCACTTGAACGAATAACCCACCGATTCGGTAATGCGCGCAATATTGGTTGAGTCGCCAACCAGAAAATGCCAGCCTTCCGCCGCTTCCTCCCTTCCAAGCCGCTTGATCATGCGCTCCTTGGCGGCCGCAGCCATTTCAGGAGTCTCGCCGGCACCGAAACTGATGGAGAGGACGTCAAACTCTTGACCCGGCGTCCAGTCCATGTCGGAGAGCGTCATGCCGAGCGCCTCGAGCGTGATGCTGCACAGCATCGGGCAGTTGTGGTAGATGAAGTTCAACAGCAGGGGCCGGCCCTTCTGCAGGTAATCCCCGATTGTGACCTCGCGGCCCTGTGCATTCAGGAAGGTGGCCTCTGCGGGCAGCATACCTCCCAGTTGCTCATCCACTCCGACGCCTCGCAGTGCACCAGGCAAATCAGTGGCGGCCTGTTCCTGATCTGCTTGAGCCCGGACGGGGGCCTGACCAAGAAGGACCAGCAGCACCATGAGCATGCTATGACGGAATAGGCGTCCGATAATGCGTCGTTGACTGGATTAGTTCGCCGTGCCGAAAGAGAGGGGTTTACTGAGCGTCGCGGGCTTCAAGTTCCATGGCGCGCTCGATCGGAATACGGTAGGTTCCGTCACTTTGCCGCGTATAGCCCGCAAGTTTGGAGGCCCCCATCATCTGGGTCTCGTGAAGCGCTGGATAGCCGGTCAGTTCCGTGACTTCGAGTTGAACTTCCTTGAACTTCTGCATGGATATGTTGAACCCGATGATGACCAACACAGCCACTACGATCGACGAGGCGCCGATGACACGAAACAGCGTACCCGTGTTGATGTCCTCAGGTTCTACACCCGGGTGGGTTTGTACGTCTCCCATGGAATTGGATCAGGTCAGGTATTGGTGAACGTGAGGGACTTGTGCAGTCTGGGGTCCCGCTGCGGAACGAGCGGGTGACGGCTGAGACGGTACATGAATGCACCGGCAAACACACCGAACAGTCCCAGCCAGGCAGCAATATCATACAGGCTCAGCGTGGCGTGGTCGCCGTGAAGAACAGGGGCAGCAACCCAGAAATAGTCGAACCAGTGCATCCCGATCATCCAGACACTCATGAAGCCCAGCAGAGGCATGAGCCGCTTGGCCCAACGACCGATGAGCACAACGAATGGAATGATGAAGTGGCCCAGTAGCAACACGGCAGAGAAGGTCTCCCAGCCGTGTTCAAGGCGGTGGCGATAGAAAAGGGTTTCCTCCGGCAGGTTACCATACCAGATCAGCATGTACTGGCTGAAACCGATATAGGCCCAGAACACCGTGAAACCGAACAGGAATTTGCCCAGATCCTGGTAGTGATCCACTCTGATGACGCCCTTCAGCATGCCGAAACGCTGCAGGGTCATGGCAGAAAGGGCCATGACGGCCATGATGACCATGAAGGAGCCGGCAAAGAAATAGATACCGAAAATGGTGGAGAACCAGTGCGGGTCCAGGGACATCAGGATATCCATCCCTGCAAACGCTGTGCTGATGGCTCCAAGGACGAGGCCGATGGCGCTGATCTTGCGCAGACGCTGTGGAATGGAGGCCTGTGGATCCACATCCTGCTGGATACTGAGCGTGTACAGCTTGTGCGAGACGACCGTCCACACAATGAAGTAGAAGGCCAGACGAGCCAGGAAGAACGGCGTATTCAGGTAACCCGCCTTTCCAGCAATGATCGGGTCATAGGTAGGACTGGCGGGGTCAATCAGGTCGTGGTGCGTCCAGTGGTAGAGATCATGCATGCCGAAGATGACCGGGATACCCAAGACGGCAAGCAACGGGAATGACCAGAGGAGCGTCTCGGGTATCCGTCGCAACACAACACTCCAGCGGGCCTTCGTGAGGTGCTGGATGACTACGAAGAAATAGGCTCCCAGCGCAATGGACAGGCAGAACGCCCAGCCAATCAGGTAGGAGAAATAAAACTGATGGGAATCGGTGGCCCATCCCACGGCGCTGACCACAAGGCCCGCAATCCCGATGGCCAGGGGCAAC
>JAFMNH010000125.1 GCA_017859335.1 Rhodothermales bacterium
TCAATCATTGCCAATGGGATGGACAAAACCTCATCGAAGACACCACCAGATTCAGAAACGATCTGTGAACCGGACGACTCGAGCACCCCGTCAGGTGAGATGACCTCCCAGTCAACACGAACGGAGGCAATACCGAAGTCATCCTGCGCGCTGCCCGTGATGCGAACAGGCCATGACAGGAAAGTTGCCTCTTGGATCGCGTCGTGGACTACGGTTGGAGACGTATCATCTTCACCGATCAGGAAGGAGTGGACCTCTGCAGGTGCAGCGGACGGGTCCAGCGTCACATTATTGATCTGGTCCCGAGCAGACAAGTAATAGAAGACGGTGTCCGCAGTGGACGGCAGGTCCAGCAGCCCACGATAAACGTCGCCGCCGACCGGAACCATGGGCACAATCTGCGCTGCCGCGGAAGACGTGTACCACGTTACTTCCACACTCTGAATGGGAGCCGAAATACCCCGAACGACGGCTTCTACCGGAATCGAAACACCCCCCTCCTCGGTACTCGGAAGCACCTCATGCTCCACCGTCGGTCCGTATTGCGAAGCATTCACAAGGCCCCGGTTAGAAAAGATCTCAATGAGCCGGCCCGCGTGGGCGCCATCGTAATAGTCAAAATCGGCTTGAATGACCGCCTGGGCAGCGTCGGCAAACGTGACCGGGGATTGCAGGTAATAGTGGGAAAGCAGCACCAGGTGATCCGTAATACCTCGCCCGAAGTCGTCCCATACCTCCATCAGGGTCGTGGCCCACATCCTGCCATCCTCGTGCACACTGCATCCGGCGCCGCTCGTGGATGCTACACAGATATCCTGCGGGTACACTCCCTCGTGATCCAGATACCGCCCATTCCAGATCTGTCCTTCGCCGCTGTCCCACAGGAATACCCACCGCCAATCATCACGGGCAGTCTGGCCTGTCTCAACGAGATTCCGATAGTAGGAGGCCTGCCAGTAGTCTGAAAAACCCTCGTGCAAGGCCCGCCCTTCCAGCGTGGACAACAGCCCGGGCGCTGCGGCATTGAGAAGAGCATGTCCATACTCGTGGATCACAACGGAAGGGTCTTCGGCATCATCGACGCCTCCACTCCCGAACATGATCATGTTCCGATCGGGGTAATAGAAGGAATCATCCCGCGAAATCCCGTGGGGATTGACCTCTACACCCTCGTGCTGCACATCCAGAATACCAAGGCTCTGGACGTAGCGCTGGTTGGCATCGATATGGTAATACACATTGACCGCTTCGAAACGCTCGTCGGAGCGATCGAAAAAGAAGTCATTCGGGGTGTCCATCGCAGGAGGATCATAGACCTGCGTTCCTCCCGTCGTGGTCCCCACAATCCGGACAAACGGCCCTTCAAGGACCCACCGGCCATCTTCATTCTGGGTGATCTCGTGCAGCGAGACGGTTCGACGGGCTGCGTTCAACTCAGCGTTGGTTTCATCGTTGTTGTCCACATACGGTGGGCCATATGCAGCTCCCGAAGCAAACAACGGATCCGGATCGAAGACATAGCCGGATCCATCCGTCCGCATCGGAGAAGGACCATGCCGCCGGGCTCCATGCCCCTCTTTTGCCAGGGCTTGATCATAGGCCTGCAGAATGGCTCCAGATCGGGCGTCTACCCAGACCTTGTACTCCGACGGCTCGGCCTCAGGCCACAGCGTCAGCTCCCAAGCAAGCCGGGGTGACTCCGGTTCGTGGATGACGAGGCGTGGGCTGTCCGTAAGCCCGTGTCCTTCAGCCAGAGCGACCCGTGCCAACTCAGAAGCTGCGTCGGCGGTCACGACCGGTTGGGTATCAAACGCTTCCTCTTGGGCTTTGACCGGCGCAAAGGAACTGGTCACCATGCTCACATGCCCATCACGATCCAGGTTGACACGCACCGTGCCATGGGCCACTGGAATGCCCTTGAAGGTTTGCTCGTAGGTCAGGTGCCGGCTACGATCGCGACGCTCATGCCGGAGCAGCGTCAATTCATCCAGCTCGGGTGACCAACCAAAAAGGGTGGCCTCCTCCCGCAGGAAATCCTCGGGCCGACGATACACGCGCTCCTCGGCTTGCGCGTAGCGTGCACGAACGAGACCGGAAGCGATGTCCAGACGGGTCGTGCCAACAAGCCGGGTAGCCGGTGCCGTGACAGCTGCGTCAAGGATCTCCCGTTCAAGCACCTTCCGCGGCAGCGTGTCTTGCGCGTGGACTACAGTCGGGATCCCGAGAACAGCCACTAGAGCTGCAATCAGGGAAAACGTAGACAGGAGCGTGGGCATGAAAAAAGGCGGTTGGATAACAGACGAAGTCGAAACGCAGTAAAAAGCACGTGAACCGGTCTCAACGCGACGCGCTGACGGCCTCAGTACTCATTCCGCATGGTATCCGTAGCCGTTTTTCACGCCATCGAAGCTGCAGCAGATTTCAGAGCGTCTACATGATCCAAGGCTTCCCACGTGAATTCGTTCCGGCCGAAGTGCCCGTAGGCAGCCGTGTTCACGTATCCAGGCTTGAGCAGATCCAGCCGCTCAATGATGGCCTTCGGCCGCAGGTCAAAAACCTTGCGCACGATATCAACAGTGCGTTGATCGCTCAGACGACCCGTTCCGTACGTGTCCACATGAATGGAAATCGGATCCGCAACGCCGATGGCATAGGCTACCTGTACCAGGACCTCGTCGGCCAGATCGGCTCCGACCAGATTCTTGGCCACATGCCGGGCGGCGTAGGCTGCACTGCGATCCACCTTGGACGGATCCTTGCCGGAGAAGGCGCCGCCACCGTGTGCCCCTTTGCCGCCATAGGTATCTACGATGATCTTCCGACCCGTCAGTCCTGTATCGCCGTGTGGCCCTCCGATCACGAATTGTCCGGTAGGATTGACGTGCAGGATCAGGTCGTCATCGATCAGGTGTGCGGGGATGACCCTCGGAATCAGATGCGTCTGCACATCCTGCTTGATGGTCTGCATCTCCACGCCCGGATCATGTTGGGTGGAGACGACCACTGTATGAATACGTTTGATGGTCTTGCCATCATCCTCGTACTCGACGGTTACCTGCGCTTTTGAATCCGGGCGCAGGTAGGGCATGATCTTCTCTTTCTTGCGAATGGAGGCCAGTTCACGCATCAGACCATGCGAAAAGCTGAGCGCCATGGGCATCAGCTCGGGGGTCTCCCGGGTGGCGTAGCCGAACATCATTCCCTGATCCCCCGCGCCCTGGTCATGATGGAGCCCCTTGCCGTCGTCCACACCTTGGGCAATGTCGGGGCTCTGCTCATGAATCGTGGTCAGGACACCACATGAGTCCCCGTCAAATCGCAAGGCCGGGTCAACGTAGCCTATGGAACGGATGACGTCCCGGGCAATCTCCTGCACGTCGACATACGCCTCGGTCGTCACTTCGCCGGAGAGGACTACAAGCCCCGTCGTGACGAGGGTCTCGACAGCCACACGGCTGTGCGGATCCTGGGACAGCATGGCATCGAGCACAGCATCAGAAATCTGGTCGGCCACCTTGTCTGGATGGCCTTCGGATACGGATTCGGACGAAAAAAGGAACGACATGAACGGCTTGGAGTGTCGGATGGGCGACGTGCTTTTTAAGTATCCGGCTCGAACGCTGTTTGATGCGGGATGATTCGACCCGTATGCGAAGGTTGGATCAAGGGAGACCCGGCTGATTGCTTCTCCTGCCCACGAGGCGTAGTTTTTGGGGTTACTTGCCTTGTTTTGGACCGTTTACGGCCCAGTACAGGGTGTCTCAGCGGATCTTGAACCGCTTTTTACCATCCACTTTCAGGAGAACACGTTATGTCCGATATCGCAGCCAAGGTACAGTCGATCATCGTTGAGAAACTGGGCGTTGACGAAGCAGATATTTCTGATGACGCATCCTTCACCAACGATCTGGGAGCCGACTCCCTTGACACGGTAGAGCTCATCATGGAGTTCGAAAAAGAATTCGACATCACGATTCCGGATGAGGACGCAGAGAAAATTGCCACGGTTGGCGATGCGGTGTCCTATCTGACCGAGAAGTCGGCCTGACGCCGTTACCTCTCCCCTGACTACCCATCCCAGTTCCATTTCCTCGTATGAGTCGATCTACCCGCAGGGTTGTCGTTACGGGAATGGGCGCCCTGACCCCGATCGGAAACGATGCTGAAACCTTCTGGACGGCCATGATGGCCGGAAAGAGTGGGGCGGCTCCCATTACGTACTTCGACACGGAAGACTACGCAACCAAGTTCGCTTGTGAGCTCAAAGGCTTCGACGCTGTCGCGTTGCTCGATCGCAAGATCGCCCGGCGACTCGACCCGTTCTGTCAGTACGCTATGGTCGTAGCCGATCAGGCCCTGGCGGATGCCGGGATTGATTCGGAGGCCCTCTCAACGGAGCAGCAGGAGCGAATCGGGGTCATCTACGGATCCGGGATAGGCGGCCTGCAGATTCTCTACTCCCAAGCGAAGGTCCTGTCCGACGACGGCCCGCGCCGCGTATCTCCGTTTTTCATCCCCATGATGATTCCGGATATCGCAGCCGGCCAGATTTCCATTCGGCATGGCTTGCGGGGTCCCAATTACTCGTGTGTGTCGGCGTGCGCGACGGGCAATAACAACATCGGAGATGCGTTCATGCTGATCCGACTGGGACATATGGATGCCGCCATAACGGGGGGTAGCGAGGCCAGTATCTCAGAGCTGGGCGTGGGAGGTTTCAACGCCCTGAAGGCCCTCTCCACACGGAACGATGATCCGCAAACGGCCTCTCGACCGTTCGACGCCACCCGAGACGGATTTGTCCTGGGCGAAGGTGCCGGAGCCCTTTTCATCGAGGAGCTGGAGCATGCCAAGGCGAGAGGCGCCCGCATTTACGCAGAAGTAAAGGGTGTGGGCATGAGCGGAGACGCTCACCACATCACGGCTCCTGACCCGGACGGACTCGGAGCACGCAATGCCATGTTGGCTTCGCTGCGGGATGCGGAACTGTCACCGGACGCCGTGGACTACCTCAATATGCATGGGACATCGACGGGGCTTGGTGATGTGGCCGAGACCAATGCCATCAAAGGGGTTTTTGGTGATCATGCGTACAAGATGAACCTGTCCTCCACGAAGAGTATGACAGGTCACTTGCTGGGTGCAGCAGGTGCCGTTGAGGCTATCGCAGCAATTGGTGCCATCGTACACCAGACCATTCCTCCTACGATCAACTTCCAACATCCCGATCCTGATTGTGACCTGAACTACACGTTCAACACGCCGGTCGAACGCGAGGTCAATGTCACCATGTCGAACGCGTTCGGCTTTGGTGGACATAACACCAGCATCGTGTTTGCGAAGTACGAAGAGTAGACGAGCGAACCCAGCAACTTCATGCATGCGAAGGGCGCGGGATTCCTCGGAATCCCGCGCCCTTTTTCATACCGTATAGATAGAGCGCGGCCTCTCGGCGCACCAAACGTGAACACGACCTGCCATGTATACCCCTCATCGCTCACCAGCTACATGTGTCCTTCTGGCCCTGGCGTGCATCATCGTCCTCACAGGCTGTCGGTCCACCACGCCGACAACCCGGCCGATGGAACGAGCGCCGTCCGAAACCGGCTTCCTGAATCGCAGCCTGGTAGTGGGCAAAACCACGCATCGATACCAGGTCTATGTGCCAGCGGACTATGACCCTTCCCGCTCATGGCCCCTCATCGTGTTTCTGCACGGCGCCGGCGAGCGTGGGTACGAGGGACTCAGCCAAACCCAGGTGGGACTCGGTCGCGCCATTCGATTCAACCCGGAGCGATGGCCTGCCATCGTCGTGTTTCCACAGCTTCCTCCGGGACGAAACTGGATGCCGTCAACAGAGCACATTGGAATCGAAGCGCTCGATGCCACAATCACCGAGTTTGCCATCGATATGAGCAGGGTGTATCTGACTGGTCTCTCCATGGGTGGGTACGGATCCCTTTATCTGGGCCAACGCCACGCAGACCGCTTTGCAGCCATCGTTGCTATCTGTCCTACCGTCGGTGACGGATCCCGCTATCCCTTCCTGACCGGCTCATCG
>JAFMNH010000030.1 GCA_017859335.1 Rhodothermales bacterium
CCATCGGTCTTTGAGCTGAGCGAACTGCTTGACGAGGTATACGAGATTGAGAAGGCACGGGCTGCAGAGAAAGGCATCGATCTGGTGGTGGAAAACCCTGTCGTGCATGTGCGTGCCGACCGCGCGCGGATTCGCCAGGTACTGATCAACCTGACAGACAATGCCGTGGCGTACTCGGACGAAGGCACGGTTCGATGCCGCTATCGCCGACACCTGGACAAGGTGCGTATCGAGGTGGTGGATAATGGCCGCGGTATCCCTGAGGAGCACCTTGAGCACATCTTTGAGCGCTTTCACCGTGTAGACCCTGATCGATCCCGCAAGAGCGGCGGGACGGGCCTTGGGCTCAGTATCGTCAAACAGATCCTGGCCGCCCACGGAGAAAACATCCACGTGGAAAGCACCGTCGGGCGTGGGACGCGCTTCTGGTTTGAGTTGGAGTACGAGGCGTCACAGGGCCCCGAGAAAACCGTCTGAATCGACGATCTCCCCGGTAAGGGATGCTCGTATCCTCTTCCTGCCTGATCAGCTTTTCAGGAGAGGTTAACACTGTTATTTTTACGTTGTATTGTTCTCTGGGTACCTGTGGCAGACTGTAAACATTTACTATTCTTGGCCGTAGGAGCGATCTCCCCTTTCAACGTGAACAGGACTCCATGGGAAAGACGTCGAAATCGAAAAAAGTGACCGCTGCAGGAGATGGTGCCAGTACGGATATGAGTCTGGTCATCCAGGACGCACCCCATTTCCCGATGGAGGGCGATGTGGAGGTACAACCGGTTGGTCCTGAAGATTTCGAGGCCGAGGAGCTGCTTGGTATCTACCGGACCATGCTCACCTCGCGACGTCTGGATGAGAAAATGCTGACCCTCCTGAAACAGGGAAAAGGCTTTTTCCACATCGGATGTGCAGGTCATGAGGCCACACAAGCTGCTATCGGCAGCCTGAGTCGTCCTGGCACGGATTGGTTCAGCATGTACTATCGGGACCTCATGATGTACCTGATGCTGGGCGGAACGGAGCGGGACGTCATGCTCCATCACATGGCCAAGGCGGATGACCCAAACTCCGGTGGCCGTCAGATGTCGGAGCATTTCAGCGACCCCGAACGCAACATCCTGACGCTCTCCTCATCGGTGGGTGCACAGTTCCTGCCCGCTGTCGGGGCTGCCCTGGCGCTGCAACGCAACGGCGAAGAGGCCTTCGTGTATTGCTCCTGTGGCGATGGAGCCACATCCCAGGGCGACTTCCATGAGGCGCTCAACTGGGCTGCCCGTGCCGCAGCTCCGGTGCTCTTCGTAGTCCAGGACAACGGGTATGCCATCTCGGTGCCCGTCAAAGACCAGACCGCCGGTGGATCGGCGTACAAGTTGGCGCGCGGATACGAGGGATTGGCTCGGATCAAGGTGGATGGTACGGACTTCTTCCAAACCCATGCCGCTGCCAAGGCAGCCATCGACCACATCCGCTCCGGCAAGGGGCCGGTCTGTCTGGTGGCTGACCTCGTTCGGCTGCTCCCCCACTCTTCCTCGGACAACCACGCCAAGTACCGTACGCCAGAGGAGCTTGAAGCCGACAAGCGGGAGGATCCGATCTCGCAGATGGAACGTCGCCTGATGAAAGCCGGGATCCTAACCAAAAAAGAGGCCGAGCGGCTGCGCAAGGAGGTGGAAGAGCGTGTCAATGAGGCTGCCTCGTGGGCGCAGGGACAGGCCGATCCTGAACCATCAAGCGCGACGAAGCACGTCCTGTTTGAAGGGGCATCGGATCTGGTGTACGAAGCCTCCGAACCATCCGGCGAACCGATCGTGTTGGTCGACGCCATCAATCATGCCCTGCATGAGGAGATGGAGCGCAATGACCGGGTCATCGTGTATGGCGAAGATGTGGCTGGCGGCAAAGGTGGTGTCTTCACGGCCACCCGGGAGCTTACCGCTACCTTCGGAACGGATCGCTGCTTCAATGCACCGCTAGCCGAGGCCTCCATCATTGGAACAGCGGTCGGCTTTTCGGCGGCCGGCTTCAAGCCAGTCGTGGAAATCCAGTTTGGGGATTACATATGGCCGGCCTTGCAGATGCTCCGTAACCAGGTGGCCTCCTATCGGTACCGGTCGAATGGAACATCGGGATGCCCCATGGTCATCCGCGTGCCCGTCGGCGGATACATCCACGGGGGACTGTGCCATTCCCAGAATATCGAGGCATTTTTTGCCCATATGCCGGGATTCCAGATTGCGATGCCATCGAACGCAGCCGATGCGAAAGGCCTGCTCAAGGCAGCCATTCGCATGGAGGATCCGATCCTGTTCCTCGAGCACAAGGCGCTCTACCGCTCAGCAGCTGCCCGCAGCCCGGAGCCCGATGCAGCATACCTCCTGCCCTTCGGCAAGGCACGCATTGCGCGCGAAGGAACCGACTTGACCATTGTGACCTACGGCATGATGGTCCACAAGGCCATGAATGCGGCCCGCGTGTTGGAAAAGGAAGGCATATCCGTCGAAATCATCGATCTGCGTAGTCTCCTGCCGGTGGACATGGACACCGTCTTGACCTCCGTTCAGAAAACAAACCGGGCACTGGTCGTCTATGAAGACCACGAATTCCTGGGATACGGCGCGGAGCTGGCAGCACAGATTGCCGACAAGGCGTTTGCGTACCTGGATGCGCCGGTAAAGCGTGTGGCCGGTAAGTTTGCTCCCATCGCCTTCGCCGACCCGCTCGAGCGGGAGCTGCTGCCACAGGACGAGGATGTACTCCTCGGTATCCGCCACGTCCTCGACTACTGATCCCGTCCTTGGTCTGAAGGCGCCGGATCCTCAGGCCTTTGTCTATGCCGGATCCTCAGGCCTTTGATAGCGCCTGGTCCAGATCCCGAATCAGGTCATCGGGCGTTTCAATACCGACCGAAAGGCGTATAAGGGCGTCATGCAACCCCGCTGCTCGCCGCTCCTCAGGCGGAATGGAAGCATGGGTCATGGTTGCCGGATGGTTCATCAGGCTCTCCACACCGCCCAGGCTCTCAGCCAGGGTGAATACTTTCGTGGAGGAAAGTACCCGATAGGCTGCCTCGATTCGGTCGTCATGCAGCAAGAACGACACCATGCCCCCGAATCCATCCATCTGCTGAGCAGCTAGATCGTGGCCTTCGAAGGATGGCAGACCCGGGTAATGGACATGGGCCACGCGGGCATCTGCCTCCAGGAATTCAGCGACGGCTTGCGCATTGCTGCAATGCCGTTGCATGCGCACCTCCAGCGTTTTGGTACCACGGAGTGTCAGAAAACAATCCATCGGACCGGGCACCGCCCCCGTGCTCTTGACCAGGAACCGGAGCTTTTCAGCCCACTCGTCGCTGTTGGTGCATACGGCGCCACCAATGACATCGGAATGGCCTCCCAGGTATTTTGTGGTGGAGTGCACCACGAGATCGGCACCCAACGCAGCCGGTCGCTGCAATACAGGTGTTGCAAACGTGTTGTCCACCGCCACGGCAATGCCTCGCGAATGCGCCAGATCAGTCAACGCCTGAATGTCCACCACCCGCACGAGCGGGTTCGTCGGTGTTTCAATCCAAAGCAGCCTGGTCTCAGGCCGGATGGCACGTTCAACATTCGAGACATCGGACATGTCCACGAAGTCCGAGTCCAGTCCAAACGGCTTGTGGACCTGCCGGAAAAGCCGATACGTACCACCGTACAGATCGTTTGAGGCCAGGATGTGGTCACCCGGACGCAGGCACCGTGCAACAGCATCCGTAGCCGCAACGCCCGAAGAGAAGCAGATGCCATGTCGGGTCCCCTCGAGGCCTGCCAGGTTGCCCTCCAGAGCCGAACGCGTGGGATTGGTAACACGGCCGTATTCGTGTCCCTTATGATTACCGGGAGCGGCTTGGGCGTAGGTGGACGTCTGATAGATGGGCGTCATGACCGCTCCGGTGGCAGGATCAGGGTGCTGGCCGGCATGCACTGCACGCGTACCCAGTCCCATCTGATTCACATCGTCAGCTCTCATGTCAGGCAGGGTTGAATCGTATAAAAACACGCGGGCCCGGGCTGCGTGCAGCCCGGGCCCGAACAAATCAATGCGATGTGCACCGAAGCATCAGTTGTCTTCGTAGCCTGCACACGCAGCTACAGACTGCGCTTTGTCCGTCTGGTTTGTCTGCGCGTAGGACTGATAGAGGGCGCGGCATACGTCACCCACATCTTCGCCGCTGGCCTCAAACAGGCTCTTGGCTGTTTCGAGGGGCTGGATCGCTGCTTGGAAATGCATGCGGCGCTCCTCCACCTTCGCATCGATGGCTGCCTCCGCTGCCTCCACTTCCTCGCTGCTCATCGCGTCCCTGTTTGCACGCAGGTTGTCATCGAGATCAGAGATCTCAGCGTTCACATCGACAGCCTGGTTGATGTGGGCTGCACCGATGTTGTAGAAGGCGCTGCTGTACTCGGGATCGATAACTACAGCCTGCTCGAGTTGCGCGAGGGCTTCACCGTACTGCCCAACCTGGATCAGGAGCGATCCGAAGTTGTAGCGGAAGAGCGCGTTTTCCGGATCCCGGTCAACAGCCGCCTTGTAGCGATCGAGCGCCTTGTCAATCTGACCAGTAATCTGGTAGGCGTTGAGCAACTCGGTCTGAATATCCACATTGTCGGGGTACATGCTGGCGCCTTTCTCCAGGAGGGCCACGGCCTCGTCAGAACGATCGCTCGTCTGGTAGAGCTGGGCAAGGAAGCGGTAGGTTTCGGGCTCCGTATCGCCTGCCTCCAGTGCATTCTCAAACGGCTCAACGGCGTTTTCGGGTTGTCCTCCGTTCATGTAGGCATAGGCCTCATTGACGAATGCACCTGAAGAATCCGGCTGGATGACACCCGCCGTATTGAAGTACCGCGCTGCCACTACGAACTCACTGTCGTCGTTGCGGCCGCGGTTGAAGGCCTGGATACCGCGCTGGAACTCATTGGCGAAGGCGAAGCGCAATGCGTTCGTAACCGACTCCTGGTAGGTCGGATCGTATTCGACGGCCCGCTCGAAGGCTTCAAGCATTTCATTGATGGCGGCAATGTGCTCATCCTGATCCTGCGTTGCGAACGCCTTCTCTGAAAGTACCCGTCCTTTCAGTTCGTAGGCCTCGGCGTTTTGCGGATTGTTCTCGAGGGCCGTCTCAAGGTTGCCCAAGGCGCGGTCGTAATCCTGGTTGCGGAGATCGAGCTTGGCGCCCTCCACGTTGGGATCGCTGGAGCAACCATCTGCGCCCGCAATCAGGAACGCGGCGAAGATCAGGCTCAGAAAAAGGGGGAATCGGTTCATGACATCCATTTTGGCTGGCGGATACATCAATAAAAGGGCTGAGAACCTCCGGAACCCCGTAAAAGCGGGGGCGGGGAGGATGAGCCCGGGAATCGTCTGGCAGCACTCCGATACACGGCGGTTCGTAGCACGGAAAGAAGCCCCAGAGCCTCGTTTTTCGACCATTCAAGGTACTATTACCTCTGAGTTCATACAAGGTTTTATCGCAAGTTCTTAGTCTGTTCGCTGTCCCAGGGATCGTATCGTTCCTGAAGACCTCTTCCTCCGGGCATCATGCACCATCGGTGTTGTACATCTTCAGAAGGCCACGGGTAACCATGCCGCAGCCAGAAACCTCGTTCCCTGCCACGTCCAGCGTGAAGACGCTTTTGAACGGTCTTCTGGACCTTTCGGGGCTTGGGGTGAACAGCCCCACTGGTGTCGAGAAGGCCGTGAAAACCTACCAGGCACATCGTCAGGGAGGTGATGATTGGATGCTGGGTTCGTTTCTGGTAGGAAGCGAGCACGTGGAGGCCATACGGAAGGCAGCGCAGCACCTTTCCGAGGATGCGCCGCTTCCATTGCGCGTGTTCCTGGGGAGGTTTCCCCATCAGGATCCGCCCGCTATGTTTGAGCAGACCATCGCGGCGGTGCAGGACGCGCTCCTCGAACTGGGTCGGACCGCGACGCTCACAGGATGGGCGTGGTCGCTTCCAACCGATGCACTCACGGATCCGGCCGTGGCTGTTGCGACTATGTCCCGGGTGGGCGCTCTTCTGGACAGCAGTGCCTTCGCTGCCTGTCCGCGGTACGTGGAAATCGATCTGGATGGTCTTACACCGCGCGAGGTGTCCCTGTATTTCCTGGCCATGGGCGCACAATCCTCGCCCGAACTGCTCCGGGCTGCTGTCCGCATGGAGAATGTGCATGGCAATGCAGGTATCGAGGAGATGGCCGCCTTCCTGAATGCAGCCGTGCGGACCGGGCGACCCTTCGCGCTCTGTGGCAACCTGGATCATGCCGTGCGAACCATGGGACGTATCCGGGAATCTGAACGGCCGGGACTCTTGAATGTGCTGTTCGCTACGGTCCTGGCTCAAAGCCAGGGGCTCGACGCAACCGGCATTGCAGGCATACTGGCCGAGTCTGACCCTTCAGCCTTTGTGTTTACGAAGGGAGGCATTGTGTGGAATGGACTGGAGGCCTCCAATACCGCTGTCATCGCTGCCCGGCGGCAACTGATGCAGTCGGCAAGCTGCTTCAGCTTCGATGCGCCTCGCACCGAGTTGCGCGGGCTCGGGTGGCTTACCCGGTAAGCGAGGGCGCCAGGACTATACATCACGATGCGCCAGCCGGGAGGCAGGGTGAAGGATTGTCAGATGCGGTGCACGTTTGGCAGACTACCTGCCGCCTTGTCCTGAACGGTCCTGACAGCCCGTGGTAGCCGTTTTCATGGCTCTGACGAACTGACGCAGACAGTCTGCCGATGCGTCATGGTCGCTGGATTGGCACACCCGTTGCAAAGAAAGCGACCAACGAGGCCGGTTCCTTACGGGCAGGCTGACCGTGCGCACGCTCCGGGATACGGACTGCCAACGGCCGCATCCTCCCCGTGCCTGCGAACCCCAATTGACGATCATAACTGACGCATCACCACGAGGTGTTCACCATGACAAAGCTTGTACATTTCTCTCCCCGCACCGATCTCTCCCGCATGCAGCGGGATTTTGAATCCCTGTTCTCGAACTTCTTCCCGGCAATCGACTCGGACGAGGGCAGCGACGAGCCCGTCAGCTGGCATCCGCGCATCGACCTGGTGGAGACCACCGATGCATTCGAGCTGGCCATGGACCTGCCGGGTGTATCCAAAGAGGACCTGACCATCAACCTGCACGAGGGCGTGTTGTCGATCTCCGGAGAACGCACGGCGCGCTCGCTGGATGAGAGCGATACCGTAGTCCGGTTCGAGCGACAGTCGGGACGGTTCTACCGCTCCTTCACGTTGTCGAACAAGATCGATGCCTCGAAAATTGAGGCACGCCAGGACAACGGCGTTCTGATGGTCAGATTGCCGAAGCTTGAGGCATCCAAGCCGCGGAAAATCACCATCAAATAAGGGATGGGGCCGCGCACACATGTGCGCGGCCCCATGGTTTTTCAGGGCGCCGTGGGCAGGAGCAAGTGCATCGTAGTGCCCTGCCCCGGCGCACTGTCCACCTCAAGGGTACCCCCATGCGCCTCGGCAATGGCCAGGGCAATGGCCAGACCCAATCCTGTGCGTTCGTGACCCGGGTCCCGCGTGCGCGCATCCGCTCCGCGGTAATAGCGGTCGAAGAGATGTGCTTGCGTCTCTTCCGACATGCCCGGCCCCCGATCCGATACGGAAAACACCACGGCCGCGGTTTGGGTCTGCGCCCGAATGGATACCGTGCTGTCCTCAGGCGCATGTCGGATGGCATTCGAGAGGAGGTTACCCAGCAAACGCAGCAGGCGAGCTCCGTCAGCGTGCAGTACAGGCACGTCCGAGGCCACGTCGGTGCGTATACGGACGCCGCGCTCAGAAGCCATCGAGGCGTGCATGCCAACGACCTCAGTAACCAGCTCCGCCGGCAGTACAGGCTCGCGACGCAGCAGGGAGGCATCACCCTCGAGGCGGGAGAGCTCAAAGAGATCGTCGATCATGCGACTGATATGGTCAATTTGCCGCTCGGCAGTGGCCAAGGCCCGTCGCGCATCATCAGATCTCCCTTCACGATCGAATCGAGCCGCCTCCTCGATATGAAGGCGGACACCAGAGAGCGGTGTGCGAAGATCGTGTCCGACGTTCGCCACCAATTCCCGACGCATGGCATCCGTGGCCTGCAGGGCCCGGATACTCTCGGCCACACGGTCTGCCATGTCGTTGATGGCGCTACCCAACAGGGCTATCTCGTCCCTGCCCCCCACCTGTACGCGGTCCGCCTGCCAGTCTCCTCCCATGGAGGATACCGACAACGCCATGGTCCGGATCGGTCGGACCAACCACCAGGTCAGAAGCGCTCCAAAGGCCAGCGCCAGGAGAATGGCCAGGGCCGTTACCACTTCCACTGACTGCCGGAATGCAGTACGCGTCTCTGACAATTCAAGATCGAGCGAGCGGGTGAGCGGCTGTACGAGCAGTATGCCAATCGGTAGTGCAGCAGCATCGTACAGGGGAGCCGAAGCAAAGCCGCCCGGTACGTCCTCGTCAGACAGGTCCACCACTACATCATCATAGGCCTCCTCCAATTGCACCCAGGAAGGCTGATACCACGTCGAGTCCAGAAAGGCCGGTAGCCCCTCAAAACCACCCTCAGCCGGCCAAATGGGCTCGGCAACGGTGCCATCCAGATCCAGCAGTATGATCGGATCCGGAAACCGGTAGGCCAGATCCAGCCGTAGCGCTTCGTCCAATCCCGAGGCGCCGCTCTCCAGCCCTCCCGACCGACGCTCGATTTCCTCGGCCACGGCATCAACCCGGGCGGCCAACGCAGCAGAGGCCAACGTTTCCTGGGCGCTGCGGGCAAACCAGATGGTCGACCCGGCCGCGATGGCCACGATGAGCAGCTGCAGCGCAACCAGGGCCGGCGCCACCTTCCAAAAAAGCGTTCGTCGAACCCTCATGACTTATCGGGCACCACGAATTTGTACCCTACTCCCCAGACCGTACGAATGAGTCCGGGATTGCCCGGGTCCATCTCGACCTTTGATCGCAGCCGTTGGATATGGGAATCCACGGTCCGGTCATACCCCTCGTAGTGCAGATCCCACACATCCTCAAGCAATTGCATGCGTGTGAAGGGGCGCTCGGGATGACGCGCCAGGTAGTAGAGCAGGTCGAATTCAAGAACCGTAAGGGCCACCTCGTTCCCGTTCATGCTGACCACCCTCCGGACCGGATCGATGGACAGATGACCGGCCTGTATCGTGGTCTTGTCCGTTGGCGTGTTGCCGTCCAGTACTTCTTCGGTCAGGCGTAATCGTCGCAGGGCACTTCTGACCCGAGCCACAAGTTCGCTAAGACTGAAGGGCTTGGTCAGATAATCGTCTGCACCTACCTCGAGACCAACGACCCGGTCCATTTCCTCGGATCGGGCTGTCAGCATCATGATGTAGAGCAGAGGATGGTCTGCCCGAAGTCGCCGACAGACCTCTAGTCCGTCCATTTCCGGCAACATGATATCGAGCAGAACGAGGTCCGGAAGGGTATCCGCTACAGCCGACATGGCTTCGGGTCCGGTAAAAGCGGTCCGAACGGCATAGCCAGACTCGGAAAGACGGGTGGCGACAACCGAGGACAGGTCCCGGTCGTCTTCAACCAGCAATATGTCAGGTTTCCTCGACACGGCGAAGGCACGGTTGGTGTGGGGAACGCTACGATCAAATGGTAGCCCCCGTCAATATAGGATGGAGGGATACACGAGAAGTCGATTACGTCGTATTCCATACATTCGTGACAACTCCCGTCCATGTGACCGGTATCATGATCCCAAGCCAGCGAACGTGACCAGCGTGCGTTGCCCATCTCCACCCGACGTCCCTTTACCGGCAATGCCTGACCGTCGTATCCATCGTGCCTGCCGATTTCTTCTGGTGCTGCTCCTGTCGGTCAGTATGCGGCCACATGTGGCTGAGGCTCAGGAAGGCACCGATTCGGCGTACGCAACGCTGTTCCAAGAGTGGATGGACGGTCAGAACGCATTGCTGGCCCGAGTGCAGGCGCTCACCATCCATGCCGATGTAGACCATCGGGTGGCTACGGCATCGGGTCAACGCCACATACGCTATGGTCTTGGCTTTGACCGCGCTCCGGACGCTGGTAGGCAGCGCGGGGCCATTCATCATGTCATCGTTGATGGCGACTCCCTTGACGTATCGGAGCGAAGACGGGTGGAACGTGTACTTTCTTCGCTGATGATGGACGAACTGGGACCCTTGCTGACGGATGTAGCCCTGCCGAGTCGGCAGTTCGAACGAGGCACATTGCAGGGGGGACCCCGACTCCTGCGCGAGGAAGGCCGAACGCTGGTCCGGTTCGGGCTGGAACTGGAGCCACCACGGCGTCCCCAGCCTGTCATGCAACAGGGTGGCAGGCGGCCAGGCATGGGTGTGCGGGGCCCTGCGCAGGGTGGGAGGGCACGTCCCGGACGTATGTCGCCGCAAGGACGCATGTCACCGCAGGGAGGCATGCCACCCGAGGAAATGCGCGGACCACCGATACGCGTGACCGTTTTCATCGACGCGGCAACCGGTGCCCTGGTTCGAACCCGGACGGACGTCACCCTTCCCGGGGAGCGCAGCATATCAGCGGAGACAACGTATCAGCGGATCGAGGGCATTGACCTGCCGCAACACCGACGTATATCCGGGGATTTTCCCTCACGAAGACGTTTGCGGGTCGTCACAGTGTCTGTGGAGAACGAGGCGCACTACCGGATTGAGGACCTGGTGCTGGGTAACTGAGAGGCAGGAAGGTGACCAATCCTGCACAGCCGGAACAGACTCTCTTGCTGGACACATGCATAGTCCCGTAAATGGCTACGTAAGATGAACGATCTGCATTTCCCGGATTTTGCTGACTTCCTGCACGCACGCCTGACACAGCCCCTTCCCGGGCAGCGGGCCCAATACCAGATGGCACCGCTCTCCCGCCGCCAGCCATCCCGCTCCTCAGTCCAGGCCAAGGCGTGCCGTGAAGCCGGGGTGCTGGCGCTCTTCTACCCGGACGCAAACGCTACTCCGCACCTCCTGCTTACACGACGCCCTGATGCCATGAGCAAGCATGCAGGTCAGGTAGCCTTCCCCGGTGGACGACGCGAAGAGGGTGAATCGCTGCAGGAAACCGCCCTCAGGGAAACCGAAGAGGAAGTCCGCATTGAGGCTGAAAACGTGGACATCGTGGGTGCCCTGACCCCGCTCTACATCCCTCCCTCCAATTTCTGCGTCCATCCGTTCGTTGGCCTCATTGATCACACGCCGGACCTCGGCGTGCGCACGGAGGAAGTAGCGGACATGTTCGGCGTACCGCCTGCCTGTCTCGTCGATCCGGCCCTCCGATCAACCACAAAGATGCATATGGGCGATGCAGAGAGGGATATTCCCTACTTCGCGCTGAACGAACACGTGGTCTGGGGAGCCACGGCCATGATGCTGGCCGAGCTTGCCGCGGTGCTGGACCCCCTGGTTCTGGAGTGGGAGTCGCTCGTCTGAGGCCCTTATAAACCCAGCTGCTCGATGGCATCAGCCACCATCGACTCCGCTGTTTGCCCAGACGAGGCCTCGGCGTAGATGCGCAGTACCGGCTCCGTACCCGATGGACGAATAAGTAGCCATCCGTCATCCGTATGGTATTTGTAGCCATCGAGGGATTCGGACGCACTGACCGGTTTACCGGCCACTTCCGATAGCCCTCCCTGCTCGGCCAGTCGGATCAATACGGCCTCCTTGCGCTCGGCACTGGTGTGCTTGTCGGTCCGGGCAAACGCGTGAACGCCATAGCGTTCATGCAGGTCACTGACCAGCCTGGAGAGCGCCTTTCCACGCTTGGCCATCATTTCCAGGATGACCAGACCGATATAAATGCCGTCACGCTCAGGGACATGCCCCATGACAGCCATACCGCCCGACTCTTCCCCACCAACAAGCACATCGCCCTCCAGGAATTCACCACCAATGTACTTGAAACCGATTTTGGTGGTTGTCAAAGCAAGGCCAAGCCGGTCGGCCATCTTGTCCAGCATGGTAGTGGTCGAGAACGTCTTCACGATCCGCCCACTGAGCTGCTTGTCGTGATGCAGGTAATCCACCAGCAGGGCCAGGAGATGGTGCGAATCCACGAAGTCACCATGCTCATCGGCCATTCCGATACGATCGGCATCCCCATCGTTGGCAATGGCGGCATCACATCCATTGGATGTAATCATGCCGCGAAGTGCATTCAGGTTGCGCTCGATGGGCTCGGGAGGCGTGCCCTCAAAACCTGGATTGATGGCATTTCGATGTTCAATGACGCGGTCCTTCCCGAGCAGTTCGGACAGGATGCCCTGACCCGCGCCGAACATGGCATCGTGCACCACGGTTATGCCGGCCTCCCGTATCGCCTCAAGGTCAACAAGCGAACGGACGTGATCGATGTAGTTCTGACGCAGAGGCTGCACGGCAATCAGGCCCCGCTCGATGTAGGCGTCAAAGGATTGGTACCCGCACTCCTCAAACGGTCTGATGCGCCGCTCCACGTCGGCAATCATGTCCGGAAGTGCCGGACCACCAAAATGCGCCTTGATCTTGAATCCGCTGTACTCGGGCGGGTTGTGCGAGGCGGTTATGACGATCCCTGCCTGGTGCCCGAAGTGCTTGGTTCCCCAGGAGACAGCAGGCGTGGGCGCATGCGTATCCGAAACAACGGCCTTCACCCCCATCGATGCCATGACGCGGGCGGTGTGCCGGGCAAAATCCTGCCCGCGGAAGCGGGTATCATACCCGATGAGCACGCTCGAGCCCTCTCCGTGGGTTTCCAGGACCCACTCTGCAGTTGCTCTGGACACCCGCTCGAGATTGTCGAGGGTGAATCCATCGCCGATGATGGCACGCCAGCCGTCCGTTCCGAAGGTTATTATGGATCGTTTGTGCGTCATGTGTTCCGTGCCGCCGAAAGGCGGACATTCAGTGTTGTGATGGCGACTGTGCGCGACCGGGACGGGATTCCATCAACTCCCGCGCTGTACGTAGAGCTCCTTCCGTTACTTCGGCGCCGCTGATCAGCCCCGCAATTTCCTCGCGTCGCTCGGCCAGTGTAAGTCGCCTCATGGCAATGCGGGTATGGCCTTCAACGGCAGTTTTGGCCACTTTGAAGTGCGCCTCTCCAGCTGCTGCAACCTGCGGAAGATGGGTAATGGCGATGATCTGGTGGTAGCCTCCCAGGGCCAGCATACAATCCCCTACGCGCTGGGCAATCGCACCGGAAATGCCCGTGTCGATCTCATCAAAAATCAGGATCGGGAGACGGTCACTCTTGGCCAGAATGGACTTCAAGGCCAACATGATGCGGGAGATCTCGCCACCGGATGCGACCTGTGCCAATGGCATGGGTTCAACGCCCGGGTTGGTGGAGATGAAGAACGAACACCGATCCACCCCTGCAGGCGTGGCACTGTAACGTTGTCCATCGACCTCGACCCAGCCAGCCGCATCTTCCGTTCGACTCAGACGAACCTCGAATCGGCTGTTCGGCATCCCGAGGGTTTCGAGCTCGGCTACGATGGCCGATTCGATCTGGGCGGCCACGGCCTTCCGCTTGGCCGACAGCCGCTGGGCCACATCCGATAGTTCGGCCGTGGCCGCCTCGAACTCCGTGTCCAACCGTGCCAAGGCTCCCTCGAAGTCTGCTGCCAGGTCGAAACGCTCGCCGATATCCTCACGATGGGCACGTACGGCTTCGATCGTACCACCATACTTGCGCTTGAGCCTGTCAAAATCGATCAGGCGCTCGCGGATGGCGTCCAGACGCGTCGGGTTGAACTCTATGCGGGAATTGTAGTCCTGAAGGAAAGAAGCCGTCTCACTGATCGAAATGTAGGCCGACGAGATCTCGGCAGCCAGTTCGTCGAACGACTCATCGATGCGACTCAGGTTCTGCAGTTCGTTACGAGCCCGGATCAGCAAATCAGAGACAGCAGCCTCGGAGTTATAAAGCAATTCGAACAGCGATGAGGTGGCCTCAAACAGGCGCTCAGCATTCTCCAGAATACGCCGTTCCGATTCCAGGGCTTCCTCCTCACCTTCCTCGGGCCCGACCGCATCGATTTCATCGATCTGGAAGGCCAGCAACTCATGCTCCTGCTTCAGTTCGCGTTCGCGCGCCAACATGGCATCCCTGCGGCGCACGATGTCTTCGACCGTCAGGTAATGGCTGCGGTAATTTCGTACGAGGGACTCCAGCCCCCCAAAGCCATCCACCAATGCCAGATGCCTATCAGTGCGCAGCAGGGATTGGTGATCATGTTGGCCGTGCAGATCAACGAGCTCCGAGGCAACCTGCTTGAGAAGTCCCACGGTGGCCGGAGAGTCATTGATGAACGCGCGGCTGTGCGATGCACTGACCTCACGACGCAGAATGAGATAGGGCAGCACATCGATGCCGTTCTCCTCGAGCAGGGCACGCAGATCCTCTCCAAGATCGAGGTCGAATTCACCCTCGATGACAGCCTTGCGAGTGCCTGCCCGCAGGGCATCCATGGACGCCCTGTCCCCCAGGATCAGCTTCAGCGCGCCTACCACGATGGACTTGCCTGCACCGGTTTCGCCTGTGATGATATTGAGGCCGGCATCGAAGGCCACCTCAAGCTCCTCGATGAGCGTAAAATCCCGAATGTACAGGCGTCTTAGCACCGCGGTATCTGCAAGGGCAGTCCTCTGGACTGCGTTCACGTCATGCCACGCCGTTACTTGCCGTGACAGTGTTTGTATTTCTTCCCGGACCCACAGGGGCAGGGATCATTTCGACCCACTTTATCCTCGGCCGTAACCGGAGCAGCCTTGGCCGTTGGATCGTTACCCGGGGCCGCATTGCCTGCCGACCCAACGCCGTAGGACGACTGCGCCGAGTCGTGCTGTGTCCGGGCTTTGGAAGGATCCAATTTACGCGGTTGGCTGCGACGGGCCGGCGCCTGGGCCTGACGGTCCACGAGCGGACCGCTGCAGAAGATGAACGATACCACATCCTGGTTGATCGTTTCAATCATCTCCGCAAAAAGCTTGTAGGCCTCCATTTTGTACTCGACCAGCGGATCCCGCTGACCGTATGCACGCAGGCCGATGCCTTCCTTGACCTCGTCCAGATTGCGCAGGTGCTCCGTCCAGTGGCTGTCGATGAAGGAGAGGGATGCCACGCGTTCAAGGGCATCGTTCGCCTCCTGACCTTCTGAGGCTACCGCATCCTCCACGCGCACCACGGCACGCATGATCTTGCGACCGTCCGTGAAGTCGATGAACACCTTCTCGGGCTTGTTCTCCTGGTCTGACTCGGCCAGCTTCCTCATGCTCCCGTAGAACGGGCGGGCCAAGGCTGCGCGTTTGCGCTCATACATCTGCAGGGCAGCCTCGAAAATATGCTCCGAGACGCCATCGTCGCCGAGCTTGTAGAACGTCTCCTGGTCCATGTCCCAGTCAAGGGCCAGGATGCGAAGCAGATCCTCCTTGAGCTCGTCCAGATTACCTTCGCCGTGGTGCAGACCAACCAGGCGATCAATCATCTCATGAAGCTGGTCCTCGATATCGCCCGCCAGGCGCTGGCCACCCAGTGCATGGCTGCGTCGATCATAGATAACAGCTCGCTGGGCGTTCAGTACATCATCGTACTCCAGCTGCCGTTTTCGGATGGCAAAGTTGTTCTGCTCCACCTTCGACTGCGCGCGCTCGATGGACTTGTTGACCCACGGGTGCGTGATGACGGCCCCCTCTTCCAGATTCAGCCGGTCCATGACCTTGGCCACCCGGTCCGAGGAGAACAGGCGCATCAGGTTGTCATCGAGGGAGACGTAGAACTGACTCTCGCCCGGATCCCCCTGACGACCGCTTCGACCACGCAGCTGCAAGTCGATACGGCGGCTTTCATGCCGCTCCGTGCCGATGATGGCCAGGCCACCGGCCTCGCGCACGCCCGGACCGAGCTTGATGTCCGTTCCACGACCGGCCATGTTGGTGGCAATGGTCACGGCTCCTTTCTGTCCAGCCTCGGCTACAATAAGGGATTCCGCCTTCTGGCGGTCCTGCTTGGCGTTCAGCACATTGTGCTTGATACCGGCGCGGTTCAGCATGCGCGAATACGTCTCGGAGGCCTCCACGCTGGTCGTACCAACCAGGACGGGCTGCCCCTTCGCGTTGTACTCCCGGATCTTGTCGATGACCGCATTGAGCTTCTCGCGACGGGTCCGGAAGACGAGATCGTCCAGGTCCTTTCGGGCGATGGGCTTGTTGGTGGGCACGACCACGACTTCCATGCCGTAGGTCTTGAAGAACTCTTCGGATTCCGTTTCAGCCGTACCGGTCATGCCGGCCAGCTTGTGGTACATACGGAAGTAGTTCTGCAAGGTGATGGTGGCGTAGGTCTGCGTGGCAGCCTGGATCTTGACGCCTTCCTTGGCCTCGATGGCCTGGTGGAGACCGTCCGAGTAGCGACGGCCCGCGAGGACGCGACCCGTGTGCTCGTCGACAATATTGATCTTGCCCTCCTGCACGATGTACTCGGTGTCCTTCTCGAACAGGATATAGGCCTTGAGCAGCTGCTCGATGGCGTGCAGGCGCGCGGCAGCAGCGGAATAATCCGAATACATCTGCCGCTTCTTCTCGACAAACGTGTTGGCTATGACCTTGAGGTCATTGTCCAGCTTGTTGGCCCGTTTTTCGTCCGAAAGGGAGGCATCCTCCTGCAGGGCATCGCGCGTTTCGCGCTCCTTGGTCTCCTGCTCTTTCTCCAGCTCCACCGTCAATTCTCCCAGGTCAGGCAATATGAACAGGCTTTCATCCTGACCGGCGGCGCGACCGATGAATTCCCGCCCCTGCTGGGTCATCTCGATGGACCGCTGCTTCTCTTCGTATGCAAAGTGCAGTTCCTGGTCCACGAAGGGCATGTTCTTCGCATTATCCTGAAGGTAGAGGAACTCGGTCTTCTGCCGAAGGGCCTCCACCCCCTGCTCCTGCAGCAGCTTGCGCAGTTTCTTGTTGCGCGGATACCCTCGATAGGCCCGCAGAAGCGCCAAGCCAGCCTCGGACTCGAGCTCGGAAGCCAGCTTGTTGTCCCCCTTGTCGAGCGCATCATCGCGCTCCTTGAGCTTGCGTTCGGCTTCGCTTACGAAGCCTGCAACCAGTTTCTGCTGGGAATAGACCAGCTTCTCCACCGAGGGCTTGAACTCCTCGAACTGGCTCTCATCCGACTGCGGGACGGGACCGGAGATGATGAGCGGCGTGCGCGCTTCGTCAATCAGGACCGAGTCGACCTCATCCACGATGGCCATGTGGTGGCTGCGCTGCTGCAGGTGCTCAGGGTCATTGACAAACGAGTTGTCACGCAGGTAGTCGAAACCGAATTCGTTGTTCGTCCCGTAGGTGATGTCCGCCAGGTAGGCACCCTTTCGACCCTCTGAATGCGGATCGTACTTGTCGATGACATCGACCTTCATGCCCAAGAACTCGTAGACGGGACCCATCCACTCGGCATCACGCTGCGCCAGATAGGGGTTGACCGTAATCAGGTGGACACCCTGCCCGGCCAGCGCATTGAGGTATACCGGCGCAATGGCCACAAGGGTCTTTCCCTCCCCCGTCTTCATCTCCGAAATATTACCCTGATGAATGGCAACGCCGCCCAGCATCTGCACATCATATGGCACCATGTCCCACCGGATCTTCTGCCCTCCGGCTTCCCATTCCCGGCCTTTCATGCGGCGACAGGCATCCTTGGCCACGGCAAAGGCTTCGGGCAGGATGTCATTCAAGGTGGCCTCAAGCGTGTCCTGCCACTCCTTGTCCAGATCATCCAGTTCGTCGTAGAGACGTTGTCGCTCGGACGCGGTCAGGACGTGTTCCTCGCCTTCGTCGCCCGTCATCGTCCTCTCGCGCAATTGCCGATTGACCTCATCCCGATCAGACTCAATATCCTTGAGCGCTTCCCGGATCCGGTTTCTGAAGGCATCCGTCCTGGCCTGCAACTCCTCATCGGTCAGCGATTGCAGTTTCTCGTATTCAACGTTGATCTGGTCGACAATGGGCCAGAGCTTCTTGATCTGGCGTTCCTGGCTGTCGCCGAAAACCTTCTTGAGTAGATTCAGCATGGAATGTGGTGTTGGACGGGCAGAGTCCTGTGGTCGTTGCCGCGCCTCAAAGGAGGGCAAGGGTCGACAAACACGGTAAGATACGGCGTGGCTCTCACGCATCCCCGGACAGCAACGTTCCCAAGACGATTCGTATTCGAAATGCATTCGTAATGGGCATGAATGGCACGGAGTCGCCCTCAGGCGCGGGGGGAGTTCGTGTTCACTCTCACTTGGAATTCTCCGGCTTGGAGCGCTTCCGGGCGAAGCGCTACTTGGTGCGGGGCTTCCGGGCGCAGGGCGGAGCGCTACTTGGTGCGGGGCGGAGCGCGGCACGCCGTGAGAACCCGCAGACCAGCCGACTGTAGAACCACCTTCCTTCCCCACCCGCATTACCCATCCCGTGCTGCTTCCCTCCCGCTGCCTGCGCACCTTGATGCTTGCCCTCTGCTGGCTGGCCCCGTGGTTGGGTTCAATTCCGCAGTCTGCGCACGCTCAGATCGAGAATTCCGCTTTCCCCGTTCTGCAGCTGGATCCCTCTGCGCGGACGGCAGCGTTGGCCGGATCCTCGACGGCGCTGCTCGATGCCGGCGCCGGGGCCTTCTTTGCCAATCCTGCCCTCATCTCCCCTGAGGCCCATCGGCGGGTGGAGTTTTCCTGGCTCAATCATCTCTCCGACATCTCGGCCGGATGGATGGCCTATGGCAGGGACATGGGAACGCGCGGTACCTACGCAGCCGGCATCCGGTACCTATCCTTTGGGCACTTCGATGAGCGGAACGATGCGGGAGACAAGACGGGGTCCTTCTCAGCTGCCGACGTAGCGTTGTCCCTCGGGGGCTCCCGAACCTGGCAGTCAACTCTTCGCTATGGTGCCTCCGTCTCCATCATGCACGCGTCCATGGCCTCCAACGGCGCCACAGGTCTCGGCATGGATGCCGGTCTGGTCTATGAGGATGCGTCGCGGGGACAGACTCTTGGTATCA
The DNA here is from genome assembly GCA_017859335.1 of Rhodothermales bacterium. Classification (GTDB taxonomy): domain Bacteria; phylum Bacteroidota; class Rhodothermia; order Rhodothermales; family UBA10348; genus JAAZVD01. Next base: position 19,097 of record JAFMNH010000030.1, read on the forward strand.
GCATCCACAATGTGGGGGTCGTGCTCTCGTCCATTGGCGAACGATCCGACGCCCTGCCAACGGACCTGCGGATCGGGTACACCCGACGCCTCGCCCATCTTCCGCTTCTCATATCCATCACCGGGTACCGGCTGCATGCCCTCGATGGAGGACCCGACGGAAACGGCATCATCGCCCGCATGCTCTACCACACCCGTCTGGCGGGCGAATTCCAATTCAGCGAAGCGTTTCGCGTGCGCCTGGGCTACGATCACCGTCGTCACGACGAACTCAAGGTTGCCTCCCGTCTGGACCTGGCCGGGTTGAGCAGCGGACTCGGCATACGGCTTTCCCGCTTTTCCTTCGACTACGCCTTCAACAGCTGGTCTTCGCTGGGAGGACTCCACCGTATTACGATTGCCAGCACGCTGTAGGCCGATGCCGGTCAGCGACGCCTGAGTTCATCACGGATCTCGCGAAGGAGCGTAACGACCTCCGAAGAGGAATCCGATGCTGATCGGGCTGTGGCCTCGACCGAAGGCTCTGCTTCCTTCTCGAGCATGCGGTCGCGCTGATTGAGTACGAGATCCCTGAACGTTTCTGCGTTCTCAATACCGTAGAGCGTAACGAGCGCCCCTTGCGCGGTCGAGCCGGCGGTCTCAATAGAGAGGGCCTGGATATCGAAGAGACGCATGAGGGGACCCTCCACCATTCCAAGGTCCGTGATCTTGTCCAGCGGTATGGTCTTCTCTACACGAACGAAAAAGCCTTTCCGAACGATGAGGGTACGTTTCGTTAGCGCGCATTCCATCCGCTCCAGGTAACGATGCGTGAGTCGCATTCCCAGGAGCCACCACAACGGCAGGAAGACAATGCCAACGAGCGTGACACACAGTGTTACGGTACCGCCCAACAGCCAGTACTTGCGCACATCGGGATTGAAGGCTGCGCGCCTTAGCACCACAGGTTTGCGATCCGCAGAGAGAGTGTTTTCGTTGCTCATGTCGTTTCTGCACCGGCCAGCTTACCCTGCTGCCGGAAATAAATCATGGTGGTATCCAACGTGCCGTGCCGCATGCGATTACCCACCTCTTCGACGCTCAAACCATCGTTGAGCCAGATGAGAGCGGCTGTGTGGGTCAGACTGTGCGGGGTAATACCATCGCGCTTTATGCCGGCCCGCTCCAGATGGTGATTGATCCTGCTGCGAACCGAGCGAGTGTTCAACCGCTTCCCATCACTGCGATGTCCATGGGAGACAAACAAGGGATCTTCGGGGCGAATGCGTTCGCGCATGTCCAGATACAAGCGCACGGCATCCATGACCGCAGAATCGATAGGTACCTGCTGATCCTTAATCGTATGCCCCTTGCCCTGCACACGAAGATACCATCCCATGAGGGTCTGCTCGAGGTCCTGTACGTTCGAACGGACAATCTCAATCTCGCTGAGGCCAGCAAACAGCATGGCATGGACAATGGCCCGATCCCGTTTGATGATTTCCTCCGATGAGTCCGCAGGGTCGTTCAGGACTGAAAGCAACTGCTCGATATCATCATCGCTCAGGAACTGCCGCGAATGCGAGGCCGGTCTGCGATTGCCTTTCACCGACTTGGCAGGATTTTCGGGGAGAAGCCCGATGTCGGTAAAGAACTGACACAACCGCCGCACGGCAGTCAGGTAGGTTGATACCGAAACCTGATGCAGGCCCTTCTCCTCCATGAGATAGGCTTTGTAGGCTTCAATGTCCGAGGTTCGGAACCGACAGGCTCCTTTGCCACGGACAAACCAGCGTTCGAACTCATTGAGCGAGCGGCGATAGGTGCCCACCGTTTCTGCGCTCTTGTCCTTGAGGTACTCTTCCAGGAATTGCTTGACCAGACGCTGGAAGTCAGAAAGGGGCAATTCAATGCCCATATCCGGCTGCGCTGCTTCGCTCGAATCGGCCATGACAGATCGGGGTATGCTGACGGCAAGCCGTGCGCAACGTGCGCGGGCAACAATGTCCCTCAGGAAATCGGCATGAGGGGACGATTCCTGACAGCGTTGTTGCAATAACGGCTATGAAAAATAAACGACGCTTTTCCCGAGAATGTCAATAACGGAAATTCAAATCCGAACGGTGGGGGGGCCTTCATTTTCACCGATTACAGTATTGCCATAACGACATGGGTCCACATAGCATGGAATCGCTCATGCCGATATGGCAATACTGTACTATGCAAACCAAGCGTGCCCCCGCACCCACCTTAACAAAGCTCCCCACTCACGACAAGACAGACCTCTCCCCCGCTGTTCCCAGGAACGTATCAATCGGGATCTTCAACCCCTCACCCCACCCGCAACACGCCAGTCGAATATGACCAGAACGGGACGATACCCGGTCAGCGCAGTTCGCCGTGCGGACCGAAGGACTCCATGACGTCCGTGTAGCGACGAAGAAAGGATGATGCCATGGCTCCGTCCACGATGCGGTGGTCGTACGAAAGCGAAACGTACATCATGCTGCGGATGGCAATCGTATCTCCGATGTTCGGGTCCTCGATGACCATGGGGCGCTTCTTGATGGCCCCTGTCGCCAGGATCCCCACCTGCGGCTGGTTGATGATGGGCGTGCCCATGATCGAGCCAAGCGAGCCCACATTCGTCACGGTAAACGTCCCCCCCGACAACTGATCCGGCAATAGCTGCTTGCTGCGCGCTCGGGTGGCCAGATCGTTGGCTGCGTGCGCCAGACCGATCACATTCATCTGGCCCGCATTGCGGATGACCGGAGCCACCAGCCCCGTCTTGCCGATGGCCACGGCAATACCTACGTGGTAATCCTTGCGTACATGGATCTCCTGCCCCTCGACGGAGCTGTTCAGGATGGGGTGGTCCTTGAGCGCCTCGACGGCTGCGAACACGAAAAAGGGCGTGTAGGTCAGCTTTATGCCTTCGCGCTCGAGGAAAGATGCCTTGTTGGCCTCACGGAACCGAACAAGGTTGGTCACATCGATTTCAGCAAAGGAGGTAACGTGTGCCGACGTGGCCTTCGACCGGGTCATGTGCTCGGCAATGATCTGCCGCATGCGGTCCATTTTGATGATCTCCACGCGGGAGCCTCCTGCCTCACCCTGCTGTGTCGGCTCGAACGAAACCGGAGCGGCCGTTGGAGCAGCAGGAGCAGCCGCAGGCGTGGACGCCGCAGGTGCTTGTCCGCGCTGCTGCAGGTAGGCCATGAGGTCTGCCTTGGTCACCCGGTTTTCACGCCCCGAGCCCGACAGGGACTGCAATTCCGAGAGGGATACCCCTTCTTTCTCGGCAATGGAACGCACGAGCGGGGAGAAAAACGAACCATCCGCGCCTTTGCGTGGAATCGGAGCGCCATCGCCGGCGTGGGCTGTTGCAACCTCTGCCGCTGCAACCGAAGCGGGCGCGGCAACGGCTTCAGCAACGGGTGCGGCGGCCTGGGCTTGCTGGACAGGTGTACTGCCGGGCGCTGAAATGACAGCGATGCGCGTGCCCACTTCTACCGTATCCCCTTCCGGCACCAGAATCTCGGATACTATCCCGGCCGCTGGCGAGGGGACCTCCGTGTCCACCTTGTCGGTGGCAATTTCCAGGAGCGTCTCGTCCAACTCGATCGCATCTCCCGGCTGTTTATGCCAGGCAAGGACCGTTCCTTCCATGATACTCTCACCCATCTTGGGCATGAGCACATCGACCCCGTCGGCGGATGACCCGTTGGTGGACGGAGCCGGCGCGTCAGCGGGTGGTGCCTCGTCAGCCGGCCCGGATGCGGGTGCTTCGGGGGCAGGCTGCTCGACTACCACGGCCTCGGACGCCTCGGTCTCGATGACGGCGATGATGGTACCCACATCGACAGTGGCGCCTTCCTCGACCCGGACCTCTGTCAATACGCCTGCCGCAGGCGAAGGCACCTCGGTATCCACCTTGTCCGTACCAATTTCCAGCAGCGCTTCATCCATCTCCACCGCATCGCCGGGCTTCTTGATCCATTCGATGACAGTGCCTTCCGTGATACTCTCGCCCATCTTGGGCATGGAGACTTCAACTGTGGCCATGGGAGTGTGCGCTTGCTGGGACGGTGGTGAAGAAAAGGTGGTCAGGCCCCTTCGCCGGGACCTGCCGGTATGATACGCACCGTGGCGGATCGGTTTCTCGAATCGTGATATTCAATCCATCATCGATCGTCGGGAAACCGATCCGCCACGCCTGCAGAGCGACAGCAATCAGGCAATCAATGGTGCAATGACCAAGGCTACCACTGCAATCAGCTTGATCAGGATGTTCAGCGACGGACCAGACGTGTCCTTGAGCGGGTCGCCAACCGTATCGCCGACAACTGCTGCCTTGTGGGCATCTGAGCCTTTCCCGTACTCCTTGCCGTCGACCGTTACTTTGCCTTCGATCATCTTCTTGGCGTTGTCCCAAGCGCCACCGGCGTTGGACTGGAAAATGGCGAAGAGAACACCCGAAACGGTGACACCGGCCAGCAGACCACCAAGCATGTTCTTGTCGATGAAGCCAATGACAACCGGTACGAGTACGGCCAGGAGACCGGGAGCAACCATTTCGCGGATAGCAGCTTTGGTCGAGATCTCCACACAACGCTCGTGATCCGGCTTGGCCGTGCCCTCACGCAGGCCAGGGATCTCGGCAAACTGGCGACCGACCTCCTTGATCATGTCACCGGCTGCACGGCCCACAGCGCCCATGGCCATGGCCGAGAAGACGTAGGGCAACATGGCACCAAGGAGCAGACCGGCCAGGATTTTCGGATTGGCCACGTCAATGTTTTCGACACCCGCCTGCTGCATGAAGGCGGCAAAGAGACCCAGGGCGGTCAACGCAGCCGAGCCAATGGCAAATCCTTTACCAATGGCAGCCGTCGTGTTGCCCACGGCGTCCAGCTTGTCCGTGCGCTCGCGTACTTCCGGGGGCAGCTCGGCCATTTCTGCAATACCACCGGCGTTGTCCGAGATCGGGCCGTAGGCATCGACGGCCAGCTGGATCCCCGTGACGGAGAGCATACCGACAGCGGCGATGGCGATGCCGTAGAGGCCGGCAAACGTGAAGGCACCGATGATGCCGAGGGCCAGGATGACGGCCGGGATTCCCGTGGAGTACATGCCCACACCCAGACCGGCAATGATGTTGGTGGCCGAACCCGTTACCGACTGCGCGGCTATACCCGTAACGGGCTTCTTATCCGTTGCCGTGTAGTATTCCGTGACCAAGCCAATGGACGTTCCAGACGCCAGGCCGATCAATACCGCCCAGAAAACGCCGAGGGAGGTGTATTCCGTACCACCTGCGCTCCAGCTTTCAGGAAGCATCCAGGAGATGATGAAGAAGGACAAGACGGCCATCAGACCGGCCGCGCCGAATTCACCCACATTGAGGCCGTGCTGCGGATTGCCTCCTTCCTTGACCTTCACGAAGAACGAGCCGGCAATGGAAACGATGATACCGACAGCAGCCAGGACCAGGGGCAGGATGACAGCGCTGAGCTCGCCGAAGTTGGAATTTGCCATGGCGGGAACGGTGAGGAAAGCCGTGCCAAGGACCATTGTACCAATGATCGAACCGACATAGGATTCGAAGAGGTCGGCGCCCATGCCGGCAACATCACCTACGTTGTCACCAACGTTGTCAGCAATTGTAGCCGGGTTGCGCGGGTCGTCCTCCGGGATACCTTCGTAGACTTTTCCAGCCAGGTCAGCTCCGACGTCAGCAGCCTTGGTGTAGATACCGCCACCAACACGTGCAAAAAGGGCGATAGATGAGGCACCCAGGGAGAAGCCGGAGATGACGCCAACCACCTTCACGATATCCCAGGAGGTGGCTGAATCATAGGCAATGAACAGCCCACCGAGTCCCAGCACTCCGAGCCCGACCACCGAGAGGCCCATGACCAGACCGCCGGAGAAAGCCACGTTCAAGGCCTGACCGAGACCCGTGCGGGCGGCGTTCGTCGTGCGGACGTTGGCTTTTGTGGCTACGGTCATGCCAATGAATCCGGCCAGGGCGCTACAGAACGCGCCCACGATGAAGGAGACGGCAATCAACCACGATGAGCCTTCCTGGCTGGCGTTGGCAAAGGCCAGCAAAACGGCCACAATAACCACGAAGATGACCAGTACACGGTACTCCTGGCGCAGGAAAGCGCGGGCGCCCTCAGCGATGGCCTTGGCCAGATCGGCCATTACGTCGGTGCCGACGTCCTGTTTATTGATCCACTGCGTACGCGTCCAGGCGTAAAGAAGGGCTATGAGACCACTGACCGGGACCAGATAAGTGAGCGTTGAGATGTCCATTGGGAAGGGTTTTCCGGGTGAGTGATGGCAAACCCGAACACGGGGGTGCCATAAGAAAACAAGAATCCAAAAAATTACCCTTCAGAGGGCAGTTTTGGTATTCATTAATCAAGAATTCGCCCGTGGATTATCCACACGGGGCCATCTGACTCCCGAGGCTCGAAAGACGGTCAGAGCGGCCGGCGCGGTCTTCGCGGCCCATACGGTCTTAGCGGCCCATACGGTCTTAGCGGCCCATGCGGCCCATGCGGCCCATGCGGCCGGAAAACGAACGCCCCTTACCCGTTGAACCGGTTCATGGCCGTCACGATACCGTCGGTCACAAACGTCAGTGCAGCATCCCGGGCCCGCTCGATGGCGGGCTCGATGAGCGTACGCTGTTCCGCCGTGAAGGGCTCCAACACGTATTCGGCCTGTCGTCCCTGTCCAAAATCATTCCCCACGCCAATGCGCATCCGGGGAAAGGCATTGGTATCCAGCCAATCAATGATATCATCGAGCCCGTTGTGGCCGCCGGTACCCCCCCTCTGGCGAATACGGATGACGCCGGTATCCAGATGGATGTCGTCTACAATGACCAGAATATCCTGCGGCGTGACGCGA
>JAFMNH010000126.1 GCA_017859335.1 Rhodothermales bacterium
CTTGGATACGACACGGTACCCGTATCCTGTATGCCACGCGTTCGGGTCATTACAACAGGAAACGAGCTGATCGCACCCGGGACGCCGCTGGAATCAGGCCAGATTTTCGATTCGAATGGTCCCTCCCTGCGTGCGCAGGTACGAGCAGCCGGCGGCTTCTGCCCCTACCATGAGCACGCCAAGGACGATCCGAACGCCCTCGCGGACCTTCTTTCCGGACAGGATCAAACAGACCTTGTCATCTTCTCGGGTGGGGTATCCGTCGGCGATCACGATCATGTAAAAGAGGTGCTCAAAGAAGCGGGTGCTGAGATGTTTTTCTGGAAGGTGCGTCAGCGCCCGGGAAAACCGCTGGCCTTTGGGAGATTGGATCGTACCCTCATCCTGGGTTTACCCGGCAACCCCGTCTCATCGGCCATGTGCTTCGAAATCTATGGTCGGTTCATCATCGAGCGTATGCTGGGTCGACATGCCACCACGCCACGCCTGCGCGCGCGTCTGGGACGGGACATGAACACCGTATCGGGGCTGCATTTCTTTGCAAGGGGCATAGCGGGTGTCAGCCCGTCTGGCGAGCTGTGGGTGCAGGACACCGGGCCTCAGCGCTCGAACCTCTATGGTTCCGTGGTGCGGGCCAATTGTATCATCCATGTGCCCGAATCGGCCGATCACGTTCCCAAGGGCACCATGGTGTCCATACAGATGCTTCCCTGGGCTCCGCTGCAGATTCTCCCCCAAAACCAGGAATGAGTTGGGGGCTCAGTTCTTGAAAACGGGCTCCAGGCCGCGAACGGGTTGGTCTACTGTCGCTTTCGGGCGCTTACTGCGATGCAGTTCAACTTCGTAGGCAACTTTGTCTGAACGATAGAAGCGTTGTTGGAAGTAGACCTGTTTCTCTGCCTCGGAAAAGGTGGTGCGCTCCATGAGCAAAAGGGCGCGTCCCCACGGCACATCCAGGTGCTGGGCCACATCGTTTGGCGCATTGATGGCTTCGATCCGGAAGGTGCCCTTGCACACACAGATGCCATGCTTCTCTTCAAGGACACGATAGATGGTCGTGGCCTCCAGGTCCTGGTCCTGTAGCAGGTGAGCGTAAAACATCGGAATCCAGGTCCGATCATAGGCAAGCGTTTCTCCGTTTCCCTTGCGCAAGCGGTCGATGCGGTAGACACTTGTACCTTCTTCCAGACCCAGCGCGCGGGCCACACGAGCACCGGCCTTCTCCGGACCCTCCTCCAGAACGATGGATTCAGCCTCGAGGCCCGCCGCATGCATGTCTTCCACAAAGTCGGACAGGTGGTCCAGGCCCTGGTGAAGCCGTTGGTCTGCCACAAAGGAGCCCAATCCCTGTCGTCGCGAAATGAGCCCCTCGTTTTCCAGGGTCTGCAACGCGCGCCGTATCGTTATTCGACTGACCCCGAAGCGCTGACCCAGTTGGTTTTCCGACGGTAGTTTATCGTTTTCAAGCAGGCTTCCTGATTCGATCTGATCGCGGATCCAGGAACTGACACGTTCGTGCCGCGGCGTAGCTGCGATGGCCATGGTATCTGGGGGGTAGTAGAATACAACCTCATGCATACGTGTCATTACAGGTAAAGGATCCGCAACTCACGAATGCAGTCATGACGAGGATCCAATCGATCAAATCCAGCTGGAAAGGGTGTTTTTAGCGGAGGGTATGCCACCTGTAATTACAACCATTACCCTGCTAAACACCCCTTTCAGGGTCCTCTCCCTCGACATTGTGATCCACTCCCGTCTGTGTGTCCGGCCCGCGCCCCGGGCTGTCAGGAGGTTGCCCGCGGCAGCTCGACACGTACACGGGTGCCCTCCTCGATACTGGAGCGTACCGATATCGCGCCCCCGTGCGCCTCGGTCACGATGCGCGCATACGTGGTTCCAAGTCCCGTTCCTCCACGCCCTGCCTTGGTGGAATTGAATTTGTCGAAGAAGGTATCGAGCAGGTTTTCAGGAACGGGAGCCCCTCCGTTGATGATGTCGGTGATGACGTGTGTTGCACTTTCGGAGCACACCACCTGTACTCCAGCATGCCGCGCTGCCGGATCCGCATCGACCAGGTGCTCGGCCGCATTTTTTATGAGGTTCTTGTACACTCCCGGAAGAAAAGAGAGATCGGCATGGATACGGGCCTCGCTCGTCTGTGGCGTAAGTCGGATGGGAATGTCAGTTGGTGTTGAAGCGCGTACGTCCCTGATGATGTCGTTCAAGATGCCATACAGAGGTATGGGCATGAAGGTAAGCGACTGCGCCCCGCGCTCCACCTCATTGAGATCCTTGAGATCCGTAAGCAGGCGTTGCATGGATGCGGTACCTCGCACGATGGACGAAAGCCACGCGCGGGGCTTCTCCTCCAATTGAGACCCGACGACGGTCGAGAGCATGTCGGCATACCCGGAAATCGGGTTGATCACGTTGTTGAGCTCATGCCGAAGGAAGGCATCCTGCTCGCGGCGCAGCTGTTCGATCCGCTCAAGCGCCTCGGAAAGCTCGCTCACACGCTCTGACAATTCGCGGCGCAAACGAGAGAGCGTCAAATGCGTCTCTACCCGCTGCAGCAGCTCGGCCGACTGAAAAGGCTTCGTCACGTAGTCTACAGCGCCCAATTCGAAGCCTTCGATGATATTTTCCGTCTGCACTTTTGCTGTCAGGAAAATGACAGGTATGTTCGACCACGCCTCATGTTGCTGCATGCGCCGGCACACCTCGAACCCATCCATTGCGGGCATCATGACATCGAGAAGCACCAGGTCCGGCCTGATACGCTCCAGTGTGGCCAGCGCCTGGATACCATTCGTGGCCACATTGATGCTGTAGCCAGCATCCCGTAGCAGGCTGCCAAGCACCTGGATGTTTTCTTGGGTGTCGTCGACTATCAGGACGAGTCCGTTGGGATCAGACATCGATGAAAGCGGGGAATTGGGCGAAGTGTGTGTTCAGCCTATGAAGATCAAATGCCCTGGCGGCTTCCCGAATGGTTTGTCCCCATCGCTCTACCGTGGCCTCGTTGTGGGACGCTCCCAGATCAGCAACGCGTTGCCCGAAAGCCTCCATTTCGTTGACGGTCTGTCGATAGGAGAGGTCCTTCCACTGGTCAACAAGGGCTCCAAGCGCTGCACGAAGGGCGGGGTCTTGTACGGGGGAAGGGACAATCAGGGACGGTTTTACGTCGTCTTCAGAGGGCTTATCAACAATATCAAAAGGAAGGTATCTGGCCAGCACTTCCACCAGATCAGAGCGGGTGATGGGTTTGGCAAGGAAGTCGTCCGTCAGGCTGCGGAAGGTATCGGCTTGCTCACCGACAACACTGGCTGAGAACGCGATGATGGGAATAGGTGGACGGGTTGCGCTCTGGTTGAAGTGGCGCATGAGCGTGATGCCGTCCATGACGGGCATCTGCAGGTCCACGAGCAGTGCATCGAAAGAGCCTGAATCCAACGCATCGAGGACCTGCCTGCCGTTCGCAACACACGTGCATTGCAGCCCGAGAAGCTCCAGCATTTCAGAGATCAGCTCCCTGTTCTGCTGTTTATCCTCGGCCACGAGCACATGCCCTCCTTTGAACAGGACACGCTCGGGCGGTATCTGCTGGCGCTCTCGCTTCGGCTTTTCCCGCTGCTCCGCGCGTATCTTCGGCAAGCGTACGATGAACACGGATCCCTTGCCCTTGGTCGAGTCCAGATAGATGGCTCCCCCCATGAGATCGACCAGTTTCTTGGTGATGGCGAGGCCTAGCCCGGTCCCTCCATAATCCGACACGGACTGACCCCGGGACTGGTCGAACGCCCCGAAAATGTGCTGCCGGTCCTCTTCGGAGATACCAATACCGGTGTCGGCCACACGAATCAGGACCGTTCGTTCATCATCGGCATCACCCTCGAATCGGCCGGTCCGTGTCTGCACGGTAACTCCCCCCTCATCGGTGAATTTGATGGCATTCCCGATCAGGTTGATGAGGATCTGGCGAATGCGGGTCTCGTCCATGATCAAGGCTCTCGGCACGGAAGGATCGGTTTCCACCGTGAGCGCGAGGCCCTTCGTGCGAGCCTTCTCACCAAACATCATGGGCATGTCATCCATGATGGTATGCAGATCCGTTGGTGCCGGGGAAAGCTCCATTTTGCCGGCTTCAACCTTCGACAGGTCCAGGATATCATTGATCAGCGTGAGGAGCGACCGGCTCGAGGATTGGATCCTGGAGACGTACTGGGACAGTTCAGGGTCCTTTACGCGGTTGGACAACAAATCCGTAAACCCGATGATGGCATTCATGGGGGTACGGATCTCATGGCTCATATTGGCCAGGAATCGGCTCTTGGCTGTGGTGGCCTGTTGCGCATCCCGTGCAAAACGCTCGGCCCGCTCGCTGCTTTCCTCGAGTGCCTTGTTGGCCTTGGCCAATAGACGCCGCTGTCGCTCCGTTTCGCGCCGGTGAATCTCCATTTCCTTGTTCTGGTCGGCCATCTGTGCCGCCTGGTCTTCAATGCGGAGCTTGCTTTCCCGAAGCTCCTCCAACCGCAGCTCCAGTTCCCGCTGCTGTTTAACCAGTTCCTGATGCCGCTTTTCGAGTATCAGGTTCTGGTCAGAGAGTTGTTCGTTGGTGGTGGCGCCAGCACCCCGCGATCTGGCTCCGCGGCGCCAGGGCATGGACCGTGAACCAGAACCAGTGGCGCCGAACTGCCCGATTGTCCGTACGGCGGCAAAAAGCGAGAGGGTGAAGAGGAGGAGGTAGGCAAGGAGCGCGCCAATGGAACGAAACCAGGGCGGAGAGACGGAGAATGAAAGCTGGGTGATGGGGCCGACGCCATCGGAAGAGAGGGCGCGTACCTCGAACGTGTAGCTCTCCTCGGGAAGTCGTTGGAAGCGGATCCGGGTTTCGGTGCTGCCATCGGAGAAATCAGTGTCCAATCCCACAAGGCGATACTGGTACTGCGTACTGGAGCCATCGTGCGCGCCTGGTAGGGACCAGGTAATGGAAACGTCATTCTCTGAATAGGGGAGATGCAGCTCGGGCGCGCGCGATGTCCCTGGCGCACCCCCCGCAAAAAGTGTACGCAGGTTGCTGCGCACGCTTCGAATGCGGACATCCGACCCCGGAGCATCTGTACGAATCCCTCCTGTGACCAGGAAAAGCCCCTTGTCCGTCGCGATCCAGCAGCGGGGTTGAAGCACCCCCGTTTCACAGGACACATCCCGAGGGGCTGCCTCCCTCATAAGGTGCAAACCCCGGCTCGCCACGACCTGAACAGGGGCTGCATCCTCACCCAGCGGGATGAGCCCGGCTGACGTCATTCCCTGCACCCATGCCTGCTCGCTACCGACCTGGGCCATGAAGCGAAGGTCTCGTGGCAGCTCGGCAGATTCCAGGCGCCCTTGGCTCGCCGTTTCAAATCGATTCGCAGCTGCGTCGAATCGAAACGCCCCTGATCGGCCCCAAACCAGGAGTTCGTCACCAGCGCGAACAGGTTGCAACATGCCTGCGGACAGCCCATCATCCTGACCAAAGCGACGCACGGTTTCCGTGGAAGCTTCTGCGGGCGACCAGGCAATACGTGCTACTCCTTGCGGCCAGAGCCCAGCCCACAGCATGCCGTCGGCGTCTTCGGCCATCGCATCAGGTCGCAGACCCTCGATGGCCATCGACCCCGTTACAGACCACCGTGCGATGAGGGGGTTGAAGGCCAAGCGAACGAGGCCATCCCCCACTCCGACCCAAACTACACCCTGCTCTCGCGAAGAGGGGTAGATGGTTTCAATGCGACTCCCGACATCCAACACATAGGACGAGCCTGGAGCAAGAGGATTTCCGACGGGCAGGATCCGGATGCGGGTTTCACTTGCAACGAGGAGGTCATTACCCACCGCTCTAAGGTGCGAAACGGGCTCCCTGGCTGAGGG
>JAFMNH010000127.1 GCA_017859335.1 Rhodothermales bacterium
TGCCTGTGTCCGGGTCCATGACCCGCAGGGCAGTATGTCCCCACAACGAATGGACTGCCGTGCCGGGATTGACGGTCAGGACGGATATCCGAGTACGCGGGGAAAGCGAATCCGGCAGTTGCGCGTGCGCCCGGGGCAGAAGAAAGAGGCAGAGAACGCCAAGCCATACCCACCGTAGAAGAGGCGCCCTGACATCGGACCGTTCCTGTTTCCCGACCATCTTGTACAAAGCGATTCAGACTGGTGAGTAGACGAAAAAAAGCCGAAACAGCGTTTGCGGCGCTCAAGAAGGTCATTCCAGCGCCCGAAACCGAACTGGCATACGACGACCCCTGGCAACTGCTGGTGGCCGTCATCCTGTCGGCCCAATGTACCGATGCGCGGGTCAATCAGGTAACCCCACGCCTGTTCGAGCGGTTTCCGACCGTGGAGGACATGGCCGCGGTCACGCACGAGGAGGTGTTTCCCCTCATCCAGTCCATTTCCTACCCGAACAACAAGTCGAAGCACCTGGTCGGTTCGGCCAACCTGTTGGTGGACGAATTCGATGGCTGTGTGCCTGAGGCCGTGCAGGACCTGGTCCGCCTGCCCGGCGTTGGGCGAAAAACGGCTCAGGTGGTGGCATCGGTTGCTTTCGATGTGCCTACGCTGGCTGTGGATACGCATGTGTTTCGCGTGGCCAATCGCATCGGACTGACCACGGACGGGGCTACGACGCCGGACAAGGTGGAGCGGCAGCTCAAGCGCCTGCTGCCGCCCGAGACGTGGGGAGAGGCGCATCACCTGCTCATCCTGCACGGGCGCTACCATTGTACGGCGCGCTCGCCCAAGTGCGGCTCCTGTGTGGCGGCGCACTGCTGCGATTACAAAGAGCGCTTGGACCGGTTGCCGCCACCGATGGGAGGTCTGGATCGCAAGAAAGGCACGTATTTCTGCGCCACGCGCAACCACTATTTCGATACGCCAGATCAGATAACGGACCGCGCCGGCGTGGAGCAGATCTCCTGCCCGCGGTGCGGCTCGATGAATGTGTTTCTTACGAAAACCGGATACACCACGAAGCAGGTCAAGGATTACCGGGTTTGACGGTGTGTCCTTCTCCTTGCATGACCAATGAACGCATGAACAAGCACCTTCTCATGATCCTCGACGGCTATGGAATTGCCGAGGATACCTCCGTGAGCGCCATCGATGCGGCCAAGAAGCCGTTCCTGGACCATCTTTTTGCCACCTACCCAAGCGGTACGCTGGATGCCTCGGGCCTTGCCGTTGGCCTGCCTGAGGGGCAGATGGGCAACTCGGAGGTCGGGCACATGAACCTGGGTGCGGGCCGCGTGGTGTACCAGGACATCACCCGTATCGACAAGGCTATTGCCGACGGGGAGTTTGACCAGATCGAGCTCCTGGCATCCGCCATGGATCAGGTCAAAAAGGAGGGCACCACGCTGCACCTGATAGGCCTGCTTTCTGATGGCGGCGTCCATTCCAGTCAGCAGCATGTCCACGCCCTGCTTCGCATGGCAGCTGCGAACCGACTGAGCGGCAACCAGGTGGTTGTCCACGCCTTCATGGATGGCAGGGATACGTCTCCGCACGGCGGAAAAGCCTATCTGGAGGACCTCGAAGCGGTCATGCAGGAGATAGGCTGTGGTGTCGTTGGCTCGGTCGTAGGCCGCTACTGGGCCATGGACCGGGACAATCGATGGGAGCGGATCCGGAAGGCCTATGACCTGCTGGTTGATGGCAAGGGCGCATCGTTCGAGAGCGCCGTGCAGGCTGTCGAGGCCAGCTATGCAGCCGGCGTCACGGATGAGTTTGTGGAGCCGGCCTGTATCGGGGAGGCCGCGGAGCACCGGATTGCAGACCGTGATGTGGTCATTTTCTTCAATTTCCGTGCGGACCGGGCCCGCCAGATTTCAAAGGCCCTGACCGAAGACGATTTCGAGGGATTCGACCGCACGCCGCCCGAGGGCCTTCGCTACATCACCTTTACGCCCTACGATGAGTCTTTCGACTTCGAGATCGTCTTCCCGAAGGTGAACCTGACCCAGACCCTCGGAGAGGTGGTGGCCCATGCCGGCGGACGGCAACTGCGCGCGGCGGAGACCGAGAAATACCCGCACGTAACCTATTTCTTTTCAGGGGGGCGGGAGGAAGCTTTCGAACAGGAAGACCGCATTCTGGTGGCCTCTCCTAAGGTGGCCACCTACGATCTGCAACCGGAAATGAGTGCCCCGCAGCTTGCTCAAGAAGTGGCGCTGGCGGTATCAGAGAATGACTACGCACTCGTTGTCATCAACTTTGCCAATCCCGACATGGTCGGACACACCGGCGTGTTCGAAGCGGCAGTCAAGGCCGTTGAAGCGGTTGATGCCGCAGCAAAAGTGGTTATTGAGGCTGCGTTGGCGCACGGCTACAGCGTGAACGTCATAGCCGATCATGGCAATGCCGATCGGATGCGCAATGATGACGGCTCGGTCCACACGGCGCATACCACGGTGCCCGTGCCGCATATCGTCATCAAGGACGGGTTCGACGGGCCGGTACGTCACGGCAAGCTGGGCGACATCGCCCCCACGATCCTGCGCCTGATCGGTCTCGAGCAGCCCCCCGAAATGACGGGCGAACCGCTTATCGAAGGGTAGTCGAGAAGGGCATGCGCGCCTGCACCTGACCGTGGTTCATGAGTTCGCGGCGCAGCATGTCGAGTTGGGCCTCGGGCTGTGTGTGCCACCCGAACCAGGTGGATACAGCCCGCGCTGCCACCGTTGAGGTCATGCCCAGCTGCTCGATGAAGGTCGGTGCGGCCGGGTAGCTGACCAGCATGACGTCGTCGGGGTCCAGCGAGGCCGCTTCGATGGCACGCTGCACGGCAACGTCCAGCCCGCCCAGCTCATCGACCAGGCCGATATCAACCGCATCCGTTCCTGTCCAGACGCGTCCGCGGGCCACGGCGTGGACCTCGTCCACGGTCATGCCCCGCGCCTCAGCCACTTTCTCCAGAAAAGCCGTGTAGGTCAGGTCGGTAAAGCGCTCGAGGGAGGCACGCTCCGAGGCGGTCCAGCTGCGGTACCCTGAGAACATGTCGGCGGATGGGCCACTTTCCACCGTGTCGAAGCTGAGGCCCAAGCGCTCCTCGAGCGGCGCACTGATGTCGAAAAACATGGAGAAAACCCCGATGGAACCGGTCAGCGTCGTGGCTTCAGCCACGATGTGCTGACCGCCCGTCGCAATCCAGTAGCCACCGCTGGCGGCCACATCGCCCATCGAAATGATGACCGGCATGGTCTGGGCGGTGATTTCGACTTCCCGCAGCATGGCGTCCGCTGCAGGTGCCAGACCGCCGGGGGAATCGATGCGCACGATCATGGCCTGAACGCCGCGTCGATCACGGGCGCTGCGGATAGCCTTGACGATGGTATCCGATCCGGCCATAGAGCCAGAAGGCACGAGACCGCCCCCCTCGGAAGAGCCCGCCATGATGGCGCCGTCGATATGAACCACGGCAATGCGGTTGCTCGAGGATCCCGAGCGCACCTGAGCCGCATAACTGGCCATGCTGACCGTCGGCAGGTCGTCGCCTGGCTCCTGTCCGATGGCCACGGCCACCCGGTCCTTGACCTCGTCGCTGAAGAGCAGATCATCGACCAGACCATTGTCGAAGGCGTCGGTGCTCGAGAAGAGGACGTCATTGTCCATCATGGATTCGACGGCATCGGCTTCCATGCCACGTGCCGCGGCCACTGTGCTCACGAACAGATGCTCCACATCGTCGACATAGGCCTGCAACTGCTCGCGGTTTTCCCGGCTCAGGGAGGTGCGCGTATAGGGCTCAACCGCCCCCTTGTAGTCGCCCGCGCGGATGATGATGGGCTCCACACCCAGCTTGTCGAAAAGGCCCTTGTAGAACATCGAGGTCATGGCAAACCCGTTGAACTCGAAGATGGCCTCCGGGTCCAGGTATACACTGTCGGCAGCCGATGCCAGGAAGTACTCGGCTTCGCCCATATAGAAATTGCGACCCGACGCAATGACCGGCTTGCCGCTGGCCTTGAAGGCTTCCACCGAGCGGCGCACGGCTTCCATCGTAGCCCAGGACTCGGTCATATTGAAAGGGCGAATCCAGAGGGCCTCGATACGGCTGTCCGTGGCCGCCTCTTCCAAGGCCGCCCGAAGATCGTGCAGGTCGTAGGCTGCCTCGTCGAGGAAGGCCTGCGTCAGCGGGTCGCCCGATACCTGCTCGGGAAGGGATCCCGAAAGGTCGAGCACCAATACCGATCCCGCCCGCACCGGGGGCTGTGAATCCCCGGCGGCAGCAAGGGCAATCAGGAAGAGGAATCCGAAAAAGCTGAGGATGGCGAATGCGAGCAGGGCGCCCAGCGTAGACGCGGTAAGGACTTTGAGGAACTTCATGGGATCGGGAAGCGATTCAAGGGGAGAGGCTGTACGCCGCTACCCATGGGACGTTCTTCCGGCCGTGGGGTTGCGTTCGCCGACGGATAACCACCAGCAGGGGCGCGTCATGTTTGAACAATTGGGCGACTTTACCATTCCGCTGTGGCACCCCGTGGTGGTGCATTTCCCCGTCGCGCTTTCGATCACGGCCGTGTTGGCGGCCGCTCTGTGGCTCGCGCGCAACAAACTGCGGTGGTGGCGGATGACGCTGATCCTGCAGGTCGGTGCGCTTGCAGGAGCCATTGCCGCCCTTCGCACAGGAGAAGCCATGGAGGAGCAGAGCGAGGGAATGGCCATGGTGGATCAGTTTGTGGAGCTGCACGAGACCATGGGGGAGCGCGCCGCCTGGGCGCTTTGGCTCAGTATTTTCATCCTGATCGGAATGCGGTGGGCCGGCCTACGTGAAACCGCCCATGCTGGTGTGCGCCTTCGCTGGCGCCTGATCGCCTTTGTGGTCGTGCTGCTGGCTGCCCTCTTGGTGGGGCTGACCGGTCATATCGGCGGCCTGATGACATGGGGCGTTCCCGTGTGATCATGCGCGCTGATCCAAACGGTGTCTGCAGAACCGTGCCTGCCTCCCGAATCGGGCCACCGTACCTGTTCGATATCGTTTGAAAGTTGGATAAAGGGAAACCCGGAGCACGCTCAACCGGTTTGCACGGTCCTCCTCCGCGGTCTATCGCCTGTAAACCATGCCGAACAGTTTTTCCGGCCTCACTCGACGTTTGACGCCCCGCCAGCGGGATGTGCTGCGCATGGTGGTCACGCTGTTCGTGGAAACGGCGGGGCCGGTCGGCTCGAAGGCCCTCAAGGAGCGGTTCGATCTGGGCTGGAGCAGCGCCACCTTGCGAAGCACGATGAGCGATCTGGAACGCCTTGGATTCCTCATGCATCGGCATACGTCTGCCGGCCGGATTCCCACGGATGCCGGATACCGCGCCTTTGTGGCCGAGCTCATGGATGCGGCCGTTCTGCGGCAGGAAGAGCGTGACTATCTCCAATCTGAGCTTCTCGTGCTGCAGGAAGACACGGAAGCCCTGATCAAGGAAAGCAGCAGGCTGCTCGCGCAGCTGGCGCAGCTCCTTGGCGTCGTGCTCAGCCCGCGCCTCAATCAGGGTGTTCTCCAGCGCCTGGATATCGTGCCGGTCAGCTCCGGCAGGCTGCTTTTCGTTGTCAGTGTTGAGGGCGGATATATTCGCACGATTGTTTCCCAGGCCGGATCGGAGCTGAAGCCGGACCACTTGGGACAGCTCGTAGAGTTGCTTAACGAGCGTCTTGCAGGCCTTACGCTTGATGAGATCCGTCGCACGTGCATGCCACGCATACGGGATCTGGCCTCGGACCATATGGAGATTGTCCAGCTTATCCTGAACCGCAGCACCGATCTATTTTCGGACGAACCCGACACGCGCACGGTGCAGTTCGACGGCACGCCGTTCATGCTCAGCAAGCCTGAGTTTT
>JAFMNH010000128.1 GCA_017859335.1 Rhodothermales bacterium
AACCAGGGAATGAGCTCCTTGATGTGGCTGAACTGCACGATGGCTGAGCGATGGACCCGCATGAAGTCAGCGGGATCCAGCATGCGTACCAGTTGGTCGAGCGTGAGATTTACAATGTGCTGCCTGAGCCGTGGTCGCGGGGCGCCTGGGTCTTCCTCCAGGATGTAAACCCGCGTGATGCCCTCGGCGATTTCGATTGAAACGACGTCAGCCACTGGAATGATAAGGATCCGGTCCCTGTAGGGGATGGACAGCTGTTCCAGCCATGGTTCATGGGTAGTGGAGGCCTCGACCGTTGTTATGGCCTGTGAATCGATCCATTCAAGCAGTGTACCCAGGCGATCATCGTGGTCTTTCGTATGCCCCAAGAGGGTCCGTGCGCGCTCAAGCGCTTTTTTCAGGCGATCAGCCCGGATAGGCTTGAGCAGATAGTCCACCGCATTCGCTTCGAATGCCCGAATGGCATAGTCATCGAAGGCCGTGGTGAAGATGACAACGGGGCGTATCTCCGGATCGATACGGTCCAGAACGTCAAATCCGTCCAGACCCGGCATCTGAATATCCAACAAGAGGATGTCGAAACGCTCCGTTTCCATGATTTGGAGGGCGTGCACACCGTCTTCTGCCGTGTGCACCTCGGAGACCAAGGATGCGAGCGTACTGTCAGAGAGCAGTTTTTGTAGCCGTTTTCGGGCCGGAGCTTCGTCATCGACAATCAGAATACGAGCCATGGGTACGTACGGTTGTTGAGGGGTTCGAGGTCAGTGTGGGGAAGGCGTAGGCGGTAAGGTCAGCGTAACATGCGTTCCGGTATCTGGACCGCTTTCGAATCCGAGCAAATCGGTTCTGCCATACAACTGCAACAGGCGCTCGTGGACATTGGAGAGTCCGATACCGAAGAAATCCATCCGCTCCACCGCAGGCGTCTCTCGTCCGAACAGTTGGGGAATGCCGATCCCCGTATCCTGGATCGAAACACGTAGGTCGGGTTGCTCCTGGGAATCGTTTGGTCGTGCTGTAGTGGAGACCGTAAGGACACACCGCTCACGAGAGCGCTCCAAGCCGTGTTTTATGGCATTTTCAACGAGTGTTTGGAGGGCAAATGCGGGGACAGGATAGTGGCGCAGGTTGGGATCAAGATTGATGGAGACGGTCAATCGATCTCCGAAGCGAGCCTTCTCAATGGCCAGGTAGTGCTTCATGAGACTGGTTTCCTCTTCCAGGGATACGAACGGTTTGCTACCCGCCATGAGCGTATGGCGGAAGATGGCCGCCAGATGCTCGACCACATCCTCGGCTTCATGCGGCTTCTCGCTGATCAGAACGAGGAGGGTATTGAGCGCGTTGAAGAGGAAGTGCGGATTGATCTGGGAGCGCAGGGCTACCAGATGGGCTTCGCTGCTTTCGGCCGCCAGGACTTTCTCCCGTTCAATCAGCATGAGTCGCTCGACGGCCAGGGCAAGATTGCCGGCCAGACTGCGCAGCTGATCCAGATCATCCAGTGTATAAACCGAACCGCGACGCAGTTTGTGACTCAGGATGAGCAGACCTGCCGCCCGCCCTTCCCCTCGGATGGGCACGGCGAGTGCCGCGTTGTGAGTCTCGAGCACGGCCTGATCAGTTTTGGCCATCTGATGCTCGTTCAGGTCCGGATTGCTCGCCCAGATGGTCGGAGCATACTCGAAGTGCGTCCAGATGGAAGCGAATACCTGTTCGGTCAAGTATGGCGGTTCCGGACGATGGCGCTTGACGATCCATTCGTCCTTCAGAGGCGAGCGAAGGAAGAGGATGGAACTGCGCGCACCGAAGACACGACCGGTTACATCGATGGTCTGTTGGGCCAGGCTCTCCACGTCCAGAATGTCCGCCGTCCCTTCCTGGAATTTGTTGATGATTTGCCGGCCTCGCTGCCGCTCGGTAGAGAAGATGGACAGGGCCAATGAGCGCAAGCGTCTCGATGAACGTTCGAACAGTACGAGAAGCAGAACCACGAACAGACCCTCAACCACTGTTCGGGGCGTACCCGCAAGATCTACGAACCGGTTGAGCAGCGTCAAACCGCCGACAAAGGCAAAAAAGATGAACCCCAATGAGAGGGAATAAACAATGGCTCGGCTCAGTACCTCATCCACCTTGCCGTAGCGCAGAGTACCGATGGTATAAAGCGTGATCGGCACGACGGCCAGCAGCTGAGCGGAAACAATGGTCCAGGCGGCGGTGGATTCGCTCATGGAGGCGAATACGGGGATGACATCCGTCACCACGAAGGCTGCCAGCAAGGAGAAGAACAGGATAGAGAGGCTCTCGTGGCGGCTCCACTGTGGGTGAAATGCATCAGATGGGGCGAAACCCATGATGAAGGAGACCAGCCCCGCTCCACCAATGAAGCAGGACGCATAGAAAAGGATGGGGACGAGCATCTCCTCCAGCGTGAAAGGCCCCACGTGGCCTTTGAACGCCGCAACGAGTACACCGTACATCAGGAGCAGCGGCGTAAGGTGGATAAAGAGGTGCACAATGCCGCCCCGGAATCGAAACAGCCGGACATCGCGGATCAGAGCTTCGACGAGCACGGCAGGAAATCCGATCCATCCGACCAGACCAGCAATGGTCAATCCTTGGAATACCAGGTCATACCGTGAACCCGCCTGCGGAGGACCAAAAAGTTCGACCAGGATGAGTCTGAGCGTATTCCCGATAATCCACAGCGCCGACACGCCAATCATGACGAGGTCGGCCCTTGACCGCTTAACCTGACGGGCCAACGGAGTTGCGATGACCAGGCCCAGGATGTGGAAAAACGTCCCGATCGTGAAGGCCCACAAGGCAAATTGCCACGCGCCGCTTGATCGCGGATAGAGGAACGTGGGGTGGCGGGCGAAAGAAACGGATACGGTGATGGGTTTACCTTCGCGAACGATAATCATATCCCGCGTCTGCCCGGGGCGAATGCCTGCTACAGCACGGTTCAGGTCCTCAGCGTTGAAGTATTGCTTGAAGTCGAGCGCATAGAACTCATCGCCTGCTCTGATCCCCCCCACGTAGCCAGGGCCGTCCGGGACAACATGAGACGCTGTTATCGCTCCGTCCCTGTCCTCCCAGACCACCCAGTCAGATCCTCGTGCAGAGGGGCGCTGCAATACCTGTAATCCAGCCTCGATGGCTCGTATCTCCCGCCACTCGAGGACGGCGTCCATTATGGGCAGGCAAGCCAGCATGGCCGCAGTAAGCAGGGCCAGGTGGGCCAGGAGACGAATATGTTTCAGAGTCGCGCGCAACGCAGGTGTGAGAGCCTGTCCGAGGAGACGGAAGGGGTTATGGGAAGGTTGATATAGAAACGAAATGAACCGGGAAATGCCCCCTGTGGAACGCCTTCGCCAGCCATCGTTTCAAGCGGACGAACACAAGGGATTCCACACCGAAGCCAACGAGGCCTGTGGCGTGGACCCGCGAACGAATGTACCCAACGTGCGCCATGCTGATCGATACACACGCCCACATTTTCCTTGAACCGTTTGAATCCGACTTTGATCAGATGCTCGAACGTGCGAGTGGAGCCGGCGTGGGGCATATCCTCCTTCCGGCCATCGATGCAGCGTCCATCACCCGGTGCCTGGCGTTGGCTGACATGCACAGTGATCCCGAACGCGGGCCGGTTCTCCACGCCATGGCAGGTATCCACCCATCCGCCGTTGTAGAAGCGACAGAAGATGACATGCAACGAGTGCGCGAGGTGGCGGAGGATGACCGAGTGGTTGCCATCGGTGAGACGGGGCTCGACTACTATTGGGACCGATCCTTTGATGCGAAACAGCAGGCCTTCCTGCGAATGCATATCCAACTGGCCGCGGCATGCAACAAACCGCTCGTGCTTCACGACAGGGACGCCTCTGACGACCTGGTCCGTATTCTAGGCGAAGAGAAGGAGGCATCCGATGATCCCGAACGCATTCGTGGGGTTTTTCATTGCTTCGGTGGTCCCCCAGATCACACAGAGCGGGTTCTGGAACTTGGATTCCACGTGGGTATCGGAGGCACCTACACCTTCAAGAACGGAGGCGTGCCTGATCGCACGGCAACGGTACCCATGGATCGTATTGTCCTGGAGACGGATGCTCCCTACCTGACCCCGACACCCTACAGGGGCCAGCGAAACGAGCCATCCCATGTGGCACTCGTGGCTGCAAAGCTGGCAGATGAGCGGGGCCTGACCCTTGATGAGGTAGCCCGAATAACCACGGCCAACGCGAAAGCCCTGTTTGGACTTTCGTAGACGTGCGCAGGTGTCTGGAGACCTGTTAGGGCTCAAGCCGACGCGCGCATACATGCGTTAATCTGCTGACGTATCAGCAGGTTTGCTCAGCCATGGAGTGGGCCCAGCCAGCCTGATCAGAGCTGATACAGATCGTCAGGGATCTCGACCCGTTTTCCCTGCTGTACTGCCTCGTTCGCCTTGATGGCCACGACGGTGGACTCATACCCAAGCTCGGGACCCGCGATGGCCGGGAAAGGGCCATAGATCAAATTGTCGGCAAATGCTTTGAGGGCGTGCCAGATGGGCGGTTTTGCATTTGGGTCGTCGGCCGCTGGATCCTGTCCGAGTGCCTCCAGTTTGGTGGCATTGGCCAGGAGGGCAATACCGGTTTCCTTGTAGAACCGATCCTTGCGTGCGTAGACCTCCCATCCCAGCATCGGAGCGTCAACCTCCTTGAACATCCACGCCTTGCCATCGCGCAGGATGATGGTGGCATCGTCGCCGAAGAGGAGGTCGTAGGCAGCGTCGAACCCGCTTACGAGGGTGGCATCGAACATCATGTTTTCACCACCCGGATACTCGATCATGGCCTGAACAGTATCCTTGACCGTCCGCCCGTCGTTCCAGTGCATGATGCCACCGAATCCTGAGACGGCTTTTGGCTTCTGTCCCAGTACCCAGGAGCTGACATCGATCTGTTGTATCCCTACCTCACCGATCAGTCCCAGCGAAAGGTCCCGGTCAAGCCGCCAGTTAAGTGCCCGCGCCCTCTCAGCAGAGGAGGAAGAGCGTCTCCAGGAGGTCTTCTGGTGCCACTGTGAGCGGGTCATGGCCGGACGACCAATGGCGCCACTTCGAACGAATCCGAAAACGCTGCGGTACTGGGGCTCGGTGCGGTAGAGCACACCAGCCTGAAAGATCTGATTGGAAGCGGCCAGACCCGCCTGCGCGATGGCCCGTGCATCATCAATCGTGTGGGCCAACGGGGCTTCGCAATAGACATGCTTGCCAGCCTGCAGGGCGTCGAGAACAATGTCCTTGTGTTCGTGGGTGGCGGTAGCCACGAACACCGCGACGATATCCGGATTGTCGAGTACCTCCCGGTAATCCGCAATGCGGGCTGCCTGCGGATGGGCCCGTTGGGCACGGCGCAACATCAAGGGGAAATTGTCGCAGATGGCTGCCAGCTTCAGTTCCTCGATGTCTTCCACAGCAGCGGCAATTTCCCGGCCCCATTCGCCAAATCCTATGACGGCGCAGGGAAAGGGGTTTCCGTTGAAGTCCGTTTCCAGAGCCGAGGCCATGGCTGACGGAATCCGTTCGCCGGAGGCAAGCACCCCAGCCAGGGTGCCAAGGGATCCGGTCTTGAGGAAATTGCGACGGGAGAGGTGTTTCGGTGCCACGGTCGTCAGTCGTCTGATGATGTTGGATGGGTAAGAAGCGGGGAAGGTACCGTCCAAGTTCGGTGCAATGAGCCTGCCGTAACGGTCCATCCTGAATCAGTTTTCAGGAAAGCGGTTCCCGTGACATGCTCGGGTAATCGGAGGGCGGGGGAGGCCAGGAGGGCAGTGGACCGGGCATCGCAT
>JAFMNH010000031.1 GCA_017859335.1 Rhodothermales bacterium
GGCTGGCACTGACCATGCGGGTTCTCTGGCTGGAGATGGTTCTCGTTGTGGGCATTGCAGGCCTGGTCTACCCGCTCAGGATTCTGCCCGGTGGTCGGCGACCAAAGGATATCGCATGGCTCAAAACCGCTTTGGTGGCATCCGGCTGGGTGGGAGGAGGAGTACTCCTTCCCCTGGTTCTTTTCAGTGGCGGTGAGTCCTTGGCCGTGGGTGTTGCCGTGGTGGCCTATCGGGTACTTTGGATCATGCCCAATCTTTTGGCCTCGGACTGGATGGATCGCGCAGGCGACCAGGCTGCCGGTTCTGGTAACCTGGTGGCGTCTTGGTCCGTCCGGAAGGCGCAGAGGGTGCTTTGGCTTGGCCTTTTAGCTGCAGGTCTTTTGGCCTCGTTTCTGGCCTTTTCCGGCCTTCCGCCAGGATGGTTGGCAATGGACTTTGCCGGGATGGCAATCCTGTCGTGGGCTGCCTGGCGAGTCATCCGGCGCCATG
Source organism: Rhodothermales bacterium (assembly GCA_017859335.1). Classification (GTDB taxonomy): domain Bacteria; phylum Bacteroidota; class Rhodothermia; order Rhodothermales; family UBA10348; genus JAAZVD01. The sequence continues at coordinate 490 of JAFMNH010000031.1, forward strand.
AGAGCGAGGTGGTTTCTGCGGAAAAGCCCCATGCCGCACACATCGTTGTATTGGATGTTCTGGTCGCATGGCCCTTGTTGACTTGGATCCTGATGTGAGCAGGGGGCTGATGCGGGGAGGTTCTTTCCGCTGCGACTGACTGGCGCGGTAAGACCGTTCAGGCTGGAAACCAAACTCCGCGACGGGGGTCTGTGTATACTAGCGAAACAAGCGCCCTATCGTTGCTCTGCTACCCCCTGTATCGCCATAGATTCACCCAACGCCATGCGAACCATCCTTTTGATCTGTGCCATGTTACTGTCAGCAAGCGTGCTGGCACCTGCGTCGTGGGCGCAGGATATAGCGCCTGGCGCTACCCCCGGCCAGGAAGCCGTGATGGTGCCGGTTCAGATAGACCTTGACCACGCAGCCTTTGCATTGGAGGCGCAGAGTTCGCTGGTGGAATTCTACATGTCCTTCGAGGCGGCGACACTGTCGTACGAAGCCACCGATCAGGGATTCCTTGCCGAGCTGCCCGTCTCGATGATGCTTGTGCGTTCGACGCAGGCAGCCATGTCGGACAGTCCCGAGGAACCCGTTTGGCAAGACGATCTGAGTCTGAGCTTCCTGATGGCTGACACAACGGGGATGGCTGAGGGGCAGCATTTCGTGCATCAGGTACGGGCGGCCGTGCCTCCGGGTGAGTACGAACTGCAGATCAGGGTGCCAGAGGATCCGTCATTGGATCGTGTGGGGGTGGAGATGCGCCGGGATGTTCTAGTCCCTGATTTCTCCGAAGATGGGTTGGTGGGGATATCGGATGTGACGCTGGCCTCTTCCATCGAGCAGAGCCCGGACCGCGATAACGTGTTCTGGAAAAATGGCTTGCTGATCCGGCCAAATGCGAATCAGCTGTTCGGATCGGGACTCAATACGCTATTCTACTACGCCGAGGTATATAATCTCGACCAGGTTGAATCATCGAACGGTACCTATACCGCGTTCGCCTACCTCTCGGACGCCAATCTGCCCCAGCCGATGGCACAGTATCAGCGTCGAACCAGTCGTACCCTTCGGTCGCCGGATGTGCTGGTGGGGACATTCAATATTCGGGAGCTGCCGAGCGGGTCGTATTTCCTTCGCATTGCCATTCTGAACGAGGACAACGAGTCGATTGCTGAGCAGTCCCGCAAGTTCTTTGTCTACAACCCTGCTGTTGAGCGGGAGAGCCAAGTGGTATCGCTCGAGGAGTCATTCGAGACCAGTCAGTATGCACGCATGACGGAGGAGGAGCTTGATCGGATGGCAGAGCACGTCGACGTCATTTCGACCGATGCTGAGCGCCGCCGTCTACGCAGTATTCGGGATCAGGACGAGCGTCGCCGCTTCTTCATGCAGTTCTGGACGGTAAGGGATCCGAATCCGAATACGCCTGTCAACGAATACCAGGATGAGTTCTATTCCCTGATCCAGTATGCCAACGACCGGTATACCAACAGCTTCTCCGAGGGGTGGCAGACAGATAGGGGGCGCACCCTCATCCGCTTTGGTACGCCGACAGCCATCGATCCTCACCTCTTTGACAGAGGGTTCGATCCCTACGAGATCTGGGAATACAACAATATTCCGGGCGAAGGGCAGGCGCAGTTCATTTTTGCCGACCTCGATGGTTTTGGATCGTTCGAATTGATCCATTCCACGGTTACGGGAGAACGCAAGTCCACCAACTGGCTCGAGGAGATCCGGAAGTAGACCAGCTGCCACGAATTACCTTTTGTGGCTGCCGCGCTGTCTGGAAGGACGTATTTCACCGAGATTTGTGTGGGTCGGGTCGCCTTGGGGCGACCCGACCCACATCTGCTTCAGGCACGTTGCGTATTTTTCGGAAATCGGAGGCCATGAACGAGCGCCTCCTTTCCTTCAACGCACCGCCGGCCCCGACGTACCATGACGCCTGACCACACACCTATCGAGTCCTTTTCCGACCACGTCGGTGAAACCGTTACCCTCCGCGGCTGGCTCTACAACAAACGCAGTTCCAAAGGTCTTCATTTCCTGGTTCTGCGTGATGGCACGGGCCTCTGCCAGTGTGTGGTGAATGAGGGGGATGTGGATGAGGCCAGCTGGGAAGCCGCTACCGAGGCCACGCAGGAAAGCTCGATGGAGCTGACAGGTCTTTTGCGCGCCGACGAGCGGCAAGTGGGTGGCGTGGAGCTACAGGTGACCTCGATGAAACTCTTCCAGAAAGCGGAGGAGTATCCCATCACGCCGAAGGAGCACGGTGTGGACTTCCTGATGAACCATCGCCACCTGTGGTTGCGAAGCCGCCGGCAGTGGGCCATCCTGCGCGTGCGTAACCGGGTCATCATGTCCATCCACGAGTTCTTTCAGGAGCGGGGCTTCCTGCAGATGGACGCGCCCATTCTTACGGGTACAGCCGTCGAAGGCACCTCCACACTGTTTGAAATGGAGTACTTCGGTCGTTCGGCCTACCTGACGCAGTCGGGTCAGCTGCACGGAGAGGCCATGGCCATGGCCTTCGGGAAGATTTATACATTCGGTCCGACATTCCGCGCTGAAAAATCGAAGACGCGCCGTCACCTGACCGAGTTCTGGATGATCGAGCCCGAAATGGCATTCTATGATCTGGAGCACACGATGCAGCTGGCCGAGGACATGCTTTCGCGCATTGTTTCGGATGCCCTTCGCGACTGCCAAACGGAGCTCGACGTTCTCGAGCGCGACCTTGAGCCGCTGAAGCGCTCCATTGGAGCCTACCCACGCGTGACGTACACAGAAGCCGTCGAACTGCTTCACTCCGAGAAGACGAAGACGATGGTCGAGGAGAAGATTGCCTCGATCGAGCAGGAGAAGATTGATCTGGAGAAGGAGCGCGAGGAAGGCAAGGCGGCCTACGGTCAGGCCAAGAAGTGGCAGAAGCGCAAGATTGATGCTCGCGAGATCGAGATCCAGGGCCGCCTCAGCGACATCGAAGAGGAGCTGCGTAACCTGCCCAAGTGGCTCGAGTCCGCTCAGAACTTCGAGTGGGGCACGGACTTCGGTGGCTCTGATGAAACGCTGATAACCTGGCACTACGACCGGCCCATCATCGTGCATCGCTTCCCGGCCGTCTTCAAGGCCTTCTACATGAAGCGCGATCCCGAAGATGATCGTCTGGCACTGGGCATGGATGTGCTCGCGCCCGAAGGCTATGGAGAAATCGTGGGCGGTGGCGAGCGTGCAACGGACCTTGCATTCCTGCAGGAGCAGGTCAAGGCGCACGGTTTGCCGGAAGAGGCCTTCACCTGGTACTTTGATCTGCGTCGCTACGGCTCCGTCCCTCATGCAGGGTACGGATTGGGACTTGAGCGCACCGTCACCTGGATCTGCGGTATCCACCACCTGCGGGAAACCATTCCCTTCGCCCGTACGCTCGACCGGCTGTATCCCTGAGACGCGGGCAATTCGGTACGGTGCTTGCACGTTATCCAAGGGACGATGCCAAGAGCGTGCGCTATGCGCCATAGGGCCATCGCACGGTCACATCCATGAATGCAGCCTCCAAAACCATGCGCCACCGACCACCATTGAATACAGTACTGGCCCTGGCAGCCCTCTGCTCGGCCATCTTCGTTACGACGCCGGCCAGCGCCCAGGAGCGCGCCCATACCGTTACCGTGTCGGGAGAGGGTGTCATAAAGACTGCCCCGGACATGGCAACCGTCTGGTTTGCGGTCGTAACGCACGATGCATTGCCAGAGCGCGCCAGGGCCCTCAACGCCGAGGCCTCGGCCCAGGCCATGAATGCCGTTCGCGCCCTGGGTATCGAAGAGAAAGAGATTCGCCTGGAGGGTATGCAGCTTGCGCCGCGCCGCGTGTATGATCCCGACCGACGGGTGTACGAGCAGGATGGTTTCGATGCGACTCGCACGGTTCGCGTGACCCTGCATGATCTGGATTTGCTGCCGGAAATGGTGGCCCGGGTTGTCGAGGGGGGTGCCAATCAGATCAACAATATCCAGTACGGACTTGATGATCGGAGCTCCATAGAACTTGAGGTGTTGGCGCGGGCGGTGGAGCGTGCACGGGAAAAGGCGTCAGTCATGGCCACGCACCTGGATCGTGCGCTTGGCAAGGCTATTCAGATTACCGAGCAGGGCGTGTCCGTGCCGCAACCGCGTCTGCGCATGGAGGCAACCGAAATGGTGGCCATGTCCAAGGATGATACGGGTACTCCGGATGCATTCTCCGGAGGTGAAATGGAGGTCCGTGCTTCGGTCTCGGTGGTGTTCTTGCTTTCGGATACTGAGGAATAGATCTGCTTCCGCGCCTGCAGGCAATTGGAATGACTGATATCGCTCTCCCCCAATCAAAACGAACGGTTCCCATGTCCAAGACCCTTGTCGTCTCCATCTCCGGTGTCCGTGGTATTTTCGGTGCGGGCCTCGACCCGGAGGTCATCGTGCGCTTCGCATCGGCCTATGGGCGCTGGATTCTGGGCCAGGCCGGCGCGAAGCCTGTGGTCGTGGTAGGTCGGGATGCGCGGGTGTCAGGCCCGGTATGCATGGACATGGTCATGCGAACCCTGCAAAGCCACGGTATTGATGTCATTGATGCCGGCTTGGCCACCACACCGACTGTGGAAATGGCTGTCATCGCCGAGGGTGCGTCTGGCGGTATCGTGCTTTCGGCCTCACATAATCCAGCAGAGTGGAATGCCCTGAAGTTGCTGAACGAAAAGGGTGAGTTTCTACCTCCGGCGGAGGCTGAAGCGGTCATTTCGCTTTCAAACCATGGGGCCGAGTCGTGGACCACGTGGGATGCCATTGGGGAGCAGGACACGAAAGACTACCTGCCAGGGCATATCGATGCGGTCTGTGCATTGGATGGGATTGATCCTGATGTCATTGCAGGACGTGATTTCCGCATTGTCGTGGATGCGGTGAACTCTGTCGGTGGCATCGCACTGCCCGCCCTCCTGAAACGTCTGGGCGTGCGGGACGAGCACATCATCAGGCTGCACTGCGACCCGACGGGACGATTTGCCCACCCCGCCGAGCCCTTGCCGCAAAATCTGACCGAGATTATTGAGCGCGTGGGCACCGAGAAGGCCGATCTGGGCCTCGTGGTGGATCCCGATGCGGACCGTTTGGCGCTCATTGCCGACGGTGGCATCTATGTGAGCGAGGAGCTCACGCAGGTGCTTGCCGCTGACTTCTGGTGGCAACGGCACCGTGGCCCGTTCGCCACGAACCTGTCCTCATCCCGAGCCATCGAGGACGTGGCCGCGCGCCATGGAGAAAAGGTGTATCGATCGGCGGTAGGCGAAATCAACGTGGTTGAGCGGATGAAAGAAGTCGGCGCTACGATCGGGGGAGAAGGCAACGGTGGTGTCATCCTGCCTGATCTGCACTACGGTCGGGATGCGCTTGTTGGTACGGCGCTGATCCTCCAGCATTTGGCAAACACGGGTCTGAAGCTGTCCGAATGGGTTGCCGATATGCCGGTCTACCATATCGTCAAGCTCAAGACGGACATCGGGGAGAAGGATCCGGAAGCACTGCTGGCCCGCATGGCCGAGCGGTATGCCGGAGAGCGCATATCCACCATTGACGGTGTAAAAGTGGATTTGGACGAGGGCTGGGTGCACATGCGCAAATCCAATACCGAGCCCATCATACGGGTTTATGCGGAAGCATCGACCGCCGAGGCGGCAACAGGGCTCGGTACCCGGTTCATGGCCGAGCTGCTTTCGTAGATGCGCTCAGAGATCTGTGAAGCGGGCATCCTCTACATCCTCGCTCCGATGGGCGGGAGGAGGAGTGGACGTGCGACCCGGTTTCCTGGAAACGCGGACGGAAGGGCCGTCCTCGGGCGGACGCTGCGACGGGCCTCGCTGCCCATCAATCGGTGGCTGTTCACCTCTGGCAACGGCAATCAGGTTACCGGCAGCCCGGAAAACGTACCAGGCAATGACGATAAGGACAATCCACTTGAAGAGCATCCTGTATTGAATCTGGGCTAGAGCAGTGCGGCCCCGGTAGAGGAAGGATTGAAGTAGGTCGTGCCGGGGTGACGCAAACTGGCTATTTGCCTCATGAGTTCGTTCAGATCCTCAGGATGTTTCACGAAATCGATATTCGTGGCGTTTACAATCAGCAGGGGGCTCTGATTGTAGTGGAAGAAATAGTGATTGTAGGCCTTGTTCAGGCTGTCGATATAGTCCCGATCCATGTCCTTCTCATAGTCGCGCCCACGCTGCGCGATGTTGGCCATGAGCCGGTCCGTGGTAGCCTGCAGGTAGACAATCAGGTCGGGGACAGGCGTCGTGGGCTGCATGATGCCGAACATCGTCTCGTAGAGGCTCAGTTCATCGCCGTCGAGGTTGATGCGGGCAAAGATGCGATCCTTGTCGAAGGTGTAGTCCGCCACCACGAATTTGTGGAATAGATCCCGGCCGCCGAGTGTCTGCTGCTGACGGAAGCGGCTTGCCAGGAAGGAGAGCTGCGTCTGGAAGGCCCAGCGCGGTCGATTCTTGTAGAAGCGCTCCAGAAAGGGATTCTCTTCGAACTGCTCGAGCACCAGACGCGCATCTGCCTGCTCTGCAATCATGTTGGCAAGCGTCGTTTTGCCCGCCCCGATCACGCCCTCGATGACCACGTATTGCAGATGCTCGGGCCACAGGATGGTGCCGTCCTCTCCGGCCTCGCGGGCAGGTTCTTTGGGTAGGTCGTCAAAAAGACTCATGCACTACGCGGAAGCTGCAGGGAGTGGGATGTTCGGCGGATGTCCGAAGTGTCGGGGCACATATCAAGAAGATACCCAACGCTTTCGTGAAACGGGGCTGGAACCTGAACATCTGCAGCAATTTCGGCAAGCGGTGCCAGAACGAAGCGGCGATCAGCCAGACGCGGATGGGGAAGGGTCAGTTGGTCGGTGTCAACGACGAGCGGGCCCGCGAGAACGATGTCAAGGTCAAGGGGACGTGGCAGCCAGAGCCCCTTTGCACTGCGGTCCCGTCCATGATGCGCTTCGATGTGCAGCAGCATCCGGAGCATCAGCTCGGGCGCCAAGGCCGATCGGCAGACCATAAGGGCATTCAGATAGTCCGGTTGTGCCGGCGCGCCCGGTTTGACGTGCGCCTCGGTTTCCCACACGGAAGAAATGCCGACAACGCGACAGCCCGGCTCTGTATCGAGCTCATCTATGGCGCCTTGAAGATGTGCCAGCCGGTCTCCGAGGTTGGAGCCGAGGGCAATATGGTAGAGGATCGGTTCAGCCGATCGGGCAGGATATGTGGGGGCGGGAGCCATGCCCATAAAAAATGCGGGCCGCAGGATGGTTCCTGCGGCCCGCACTCTCTTGCTTTGCGTAAGCGGATTGGGGGACCAGATCACGTTGGGTCCGGTTGGCCTTTGGCCAGAGGGCCCAACCAATCCAATCTAGAACCCGCCCATGCCGCCCATACCGCCCATGTCAGGGGCGCCACCCGGCATTGGAGCTTCCGGCTCCGGCTTGTCGGCGATGACGCTCTCCGTCGTGAGGAGCAGTCCGGACACGGAGGCTGCGTTCTCGAGCGCGGTGCGGCTGACCTTCGTCGGGTCAATGACACCGGCCTCGATCATCGAGCCGTACTCTTCCGTCTGGGCGTTGAAGCCGAAGTCGCCTTCGCCTTCGAGCACTTTCTGAACGACGATCGAGCCTTCGAGGCCGGCGTTGGCCGAGATCTGACGCAGCGGCTCTTCGAGGGCGCGGCGGATGATGTTGACTCCGATCGTCTGATCTTCGTTGTCCGTCTCCAGTCCTTCCAGACCGGCAACACCACGCAGGAAGGCAACACCGCCACCGGGGACGATACCTTCTTCGATGGCTGCACGCGTGGCATGCAGGGCATCTTCAACCCGGGCCTTCTTCTCTTTCATTTCAGGCTCGGTAGCGGCACCGATACGGAGAACGGCAACACCGCCGGCCAGCTTGGCCAGGCGCTCCTGCAGTTTCTCGCGATCGTAGTCGCTTGTCGTGGTTTCGATTTGCTGCTTGATTTGACCGGCACGCGCCTTGATCTGATCAGCATCGCCAGCTCCGTCCACAACGGTCGTGTTGTCTTTGTCCATGACAACGCGCTTGGCCTGACCGAGGTAATCGATCGTGGTGTTCTCGAGCTTGTAGCCTTTCTCTTCCGAGATGACCGTGCCGCCCGTGAGGATGGCAATGTCTTCGAGCATGGCCTTGCGACGATCGCCGAAGCCAGGCGCCTTGACGGCAGCAATCTTCAGCGTACCACGCAGCTTGTTGACCACGAGTGTGGCAAGGGCTTCGCCTTCCACATCCTCAGCAATGATGACCAGGGGACGACCCGTCTGGGCAACTTTCTCGAGGATCGGCAGAAGGTCCTTCATGGCCGAGATCTTCTTGTCGAAGATCAGCAGGTACGGATCATCCATGATCGCTTCCATGCTGTCTGCATTGGTAACGAAGTAGGGAGAGAGGTAGCCGCGATCAAACTGCATGCCTTCAACCACGTCCAGCGTGGTTTCCATGCCTTTGGCTTCCTCAACCGTGATGACGCCTTCCTTGCCAACGCGCTCAAATGCATCAGCAATGTCATTACCGATGGCAGCGTCGTTGTTGGCCGAGATCGTGGCGACCTGCGCAATCTTGTCGCGGTCCTGGATCTCCTGGCTGATGCTGCGCAGGTGGGCAACGACGGAAGCAACGGCTTTGTCGATGCCGCGCTTGAGGTCCATCGGGTTGGCACCGGCGGTAACGTTCTTAAGGCCGGTCGTCATGATGGCCTGGGCCAGGACCGTAGCGGTCGTGGTACCGTCGCCGGCAACGTCAGAGGTCTTGGAAGCTACTTCCTTGACCATCTGTGCACCTACGTTCTCGATCTTGTCTTCGAGTTCGATCTCTTTGGCCACCGAAACACCGTCTTTCGTGACGGTCGGGGCGCCGAATTTCTTTTCGATGATGACGTTGCGGCCTTTCGGTCCGAGCGTCACTTTCACCGTGTCGGCCAGCTGGTCCACACCGCGCTTGAGGGCGGTGCGTGCTGCCGAGTCAAAAATGATTTGCTTAGCCATGTCTTTGGTATTGGTTTATCGTCCTTGAACGATGGGCGCCGCTTCTCCGGGCGCACGGGGTGGGTAGGGCTCGGGAATCGGCTGCAAGGCCGCCTGAGCTCCGGGTCATTGACGTTCTCAGTCGTTGACGATGCCGAGAATGTCTGACTCACGCATGATCAGCACGTCGTCGCCATCCATGGTGATCTCAGTGCCGGAGTATTTGCCGTAGAGGACCGTGTCGCCTTCGCTGACGGTCATCTCGATCTTGTTGCCGTTCTCCACTTTACCCGGACCGACGGCTACGACAGTACCGCGCTGCGGCTTTTCTTTGGCGGTATCGGGGATGAAGAGTCCGCTGGCCGTTTTCTCTTCGGCCGGCTCGGGCTTCACCACCACACGATCGCCGAGAGGTTTGATGCTAGCCATGGTTATGCTGCCTTTATTTTACTGTTGGTTGTTGTAAGCAAGTGGACTTTGGCACTCTCGATCATGGAGTGCTAAACCCAAGTCAATAGAAACCCGGACGGCAGTTTGCGCGCTCGGGAGATGATCAAACCGAGCGTTTCGCATTCCTGTTCCGCCATTTTGGCAGTAGAAACCCCGGTTTAGACCACTTGAGGGGAACCCGGCAATTAAAAAATGGTGAACCGGCTCTGACCTGCCCGATCCTTTCACAACAGCCAGCTGCATGTTGCCCCCCGCACCCCACTTCCATCGTAACGGAATCCTGTTGACGGCTGGTCTTGCCGGATTGGTGGTCGTGGCTACGCTGCCTCCGTTCGTTTCTGCGGTCGCAGCTGACCGTATCATGGCAGCATTTGCCTTTGTCTGTCATCAGCTGCCCGGTCGGTCCCTGCACGTGGATGGGACGTCCCTGGCCGTATGTCATCGGTGCTTCGGAGCCTATGCAGGGTTTGTAGTGGGTTCCTTGGCCTTCCTGATATCGCACGGAGGGGCGCTGCCCCCCTTTCGCCCCTATCATATCCTTGTCGGGGCGGCTCTTCCCGGGTTCGCGGATTGGATGGGAGATATAGTGGGCATATGGACGAATTCCCCGCTCAGCCGCACGGTCACGGGGATGTGGTTCGGCATCCTGGCGGGCCTGCTTTTGGCTTCCGCCGTGCTCTTGCCCGCCGTTGCTTCAAAACGAACCGCGTAATGGGGTTGTTCAAGGAATGGGGCGCTCGCGAATGCTGTTTGATCGCTTCCCGTTCGTAGATTCCCCCATTCGACCATCCATCCCTGCGCATCGCCATGCCTGATTCCAAGCAATCCATCCTGCTCGGAGCCCTGGTAACAGGTCTTCTCAGCACCTCGTATCTCAGTTACATCAACGTCCTTTGCTGCCTGGGCGTGATTGCGGGGGCGCTTGTTGCCGTTTGGCATTACACAGACACGAATGAGCTGACGATCCCCACAGGCAAGGGCGCCGGGCTGGGATCCTTGGCGGCCATCGGAGGCACAGTGATAGCCGTGGTGCTTAACCTGGTCCTGCTACAAATGGGCATTCGTCACGATCTGGCGATGGTGGAGTTCATGGTCAACTCCCTTGGAGATGCCATGCCTCCAGAGCAGCTCGAAGAAATGGAGCGCCAGTTGGAAGCCCCTTTTGAAGTGGGGACCTACCTGCTGAACGCCATCTTCGGTATCGCCCTCTCGGCTGCTTTCGGAGCCATCGGCGGGAGCATTGGCGCCAAGGTCTTCAAGAAGGGTGGCGACGAGCCTCAGACCGCGGATGTCATCGAGCAGCTGTAGCGATCCCGTGGATTCAGCGGGTGCGTCCACGTTTTGAAAGCGGCGGCGCAAGCAGCTCCGCGGCTATGAAGGACTGTCGAGACACCATCTGATCCCGCAGGTCGGGCCGTTGTACCGGTTCCTCCGCTGATCGACGTGCCTGCTGTGCCTCCTTCGGGTCCGAAAACGCAAAGACGTGATCGTGGGTGATGATCGGAGCCTTGAAAGTGTCCGCCGTGCGATCCTCGAAGGCCTGGTCGTAAAAAATCGGGCTCTGGGTCAGTCTGCCTTCCCGGGAGTCCATTGAAGGCCGAGGGCGCTGTGCGGTGCGCTCCAGTTCGCGCGATGTGGGTGCTTTGGTGGGGGCTGTCGCTGGTTCGGGTGCCCTCCGCTGCGTTGGAACGGGTTGGGGCGCCGAAGGCCCCTCGACTTCGCCTCTGAGCACGCGGCCGATTTCCCCGAGTGCCAGCTCCAGCTCGGAGGGCATCTCCTGCTGCGCTCCCGGGGTGCCATCGACTGGTGGCTCTCCTGTGTTTTTCTTCCTGGAAGCCATGGCTTGCAGGATGTATATGGCTGCCAGGAAGAGCCAGAAGAGGAGGTTGGAATCCATAATCTGTACGTGGTTTCCGTGCTAAAGCATGGGTGAGGGGAGGGTTCCGCGGCCGGGTCCGGAAGGAGCGCCCCGCGCCGTGCCTATCCCTGCTCGGAAAGGATGTCGAGCAGCTTCCGATTGGCCCGCGGGAAGGCGTAATCGGCAAACGACTCCCTCGCAATCCATGCATGCGGTGCCGATACGTTCAGATCCGAGGTGGATACCGTCGCGCATTCAAACGCATGAAGCGTAATGCGAAAATGGGAGTAAGCATGCTTGATGGTCGCAATACACGTCAGTGGCTCCACCTCCATACCTGTCTCCTCCTGTACCTCGCGTCGGCATGCCTCAGCGGGGGTTTCGCCTTCTTCCACCTTGCCCCCGGGGAATTCCCAGAGACCCCCTAGCATGGCGTCGGTGTCCCGCTGCTGGATGAAAATGCGGGAGGACGCATCGCGGACGACGCCGATGGCGATATCGTAATGGGGAACGGGTTGCTTGGTCTTTTTGACCGGAAAGCGCTCCTGTGTTCCTGCTTCACGAGCCAAGCAGCTTTCCTGCAGGGGGCAGATCTCGCAGGCTGGTTGGCGCGGAAGGCACACCAGGGCGCCCAGTTCCATGACAGCCTCGTTGTGCCGACCCGGCTGGGCCGTATCCAGAAACGACTGGGCCCACGCATTGATCTGTCGCCGAGAGGAGGACTCGGAAACGATGGATTCAAAGGCATGCAGTCGTGTCAATACACGGATGACGTTGCCATCCACAACGGCATGGGGCTGCCCGAAGGCGATGGAACTGATGGCTGAGGCGGTGTAGGGGCCGATTCCAGGCAGGGACAGCCACCGCTCATAGGTCTGGGGAAGGACACCATTCAACTCGGAAACCACGATACGCGCTGCCTTGTGCAGATTGCGGCAGCGGGAATAATACCCGAGCCCTTCCCACAGACGCAGCACCTCGTCGAGATGCGCTTCCGCCATCGCATGCACGGTCGGGAAATGCGTTACGAAGCGCTCGAAATAGGGTAGGCCTTGATCGACGCGGGTCTGCTGCAGAATGACCTCGGAAAGCCATATGTGCCACGGGTCTGGATGCTCACGCCATGGGAGATGGCGCCTGTTGGCATCGAACCAACGAGCCAGGCGCGCTCGGGAGGCATCAGTGAGATGCGTCGGGGCCGTTTGGGACGCCGCTTGGGATACCGTGTGGGACGTGTTTTTCACCGAACAAGGACATGCAGGGTGAACGGGATGGCATCCGCAGAACCGGTGTCTGTATCGGGCGTGGCGTTCAGGTCAAACGCATGGCGTCCCCGATCCTCATCGGTCGTCTCCCAGAAAAAGCTCTTCTCCAGGAGCCAGCTCCTCAGGGGAAGACGCGTGGCCGTATACCTTGAAATGGGAATCCCCGAGAGGGAGTCCGGCAGTTGTACAATGAAAACGTCCCCGGCCGCTACGGTGTCGGGCGCCGCAAGGCGCGAAACGGAAGTGCTGGCAAAGGGTTCATGATTCCAATGCGCAGTCGGGGGCGCAGATCCGGCAGCTTTCGAAGCGTGGGAGGCACCGATGGGCATGCTGAACGCCAAGAGACCTGCCAGCAGTACCGGTATCACGGCAGCGGCCCTGTCAGCTGAGCTTTTTATCGGACCCCTTTTGATCATGATCGGACTGTTCGGATGATGATGGATGGTCATACACGGTGGAGGAGCCCCTGGATCCGGGCGCTCTGGTGCCTTCTGTCCTGTCTCCCCCTGAGCGGCTTCGCACAGGACCGATTGCAACCGGGCTACGTACTGCTGGAGCGCCTTGAGGATGGCTATGTCGAGCGCACGTGGCCGCAGGGCATTCCGCAGCCCGATGAGAGTACGGCCTGGCAGGAGCGCCTGCTGGGATGGTACCATGAACAGGCGCATTTCATTGCCAAGCTCGATTCGATCGGTCAGGGTTCGAAGGCTGTATGGGTTCGTCCCGGACCGCTGGTGCCGATTGCATCGGTAACGGTGGAAACTGACGAGGGGATGGAGCCGCACAGGCTGCAGGATGATGTCGGAGAGCCAGCTACCAAGGAGCGGATAGAATCCGTCATGACAAGGCTGCTGACGGAAGCGTCGCAATCGGGCTATCTGGCTGCGGAAGCAGGCATTGTCCGTGCGGAGGTGGGCGGAGAGGGGCTTCATCTGCTTATCAACATGAACCGCGGGAAGGCCACCCGACTCGAGCGCGTCGTTCTTGAAGGTGACGACAGGACGCATGCCGCTACTGTTGAGACGGTCACCGGAATGCGTTCCGGGCAGTTGCTTGCCGGAGACGATCTGGAAGCGGCTCGGGCCTTGGTCGCGGCGGCGGGATGGCACGAACGGGTCATGGCAGGGCGATTTGAGCTGGTTTCCGATTCCACAGCCATCCTCGTGTTACCTGTCGAGCCGATGCCGCCGGGACGATTCGATTTTGTTGCCGGGGCGCTGCCCGGTGTGGAGGGAGGCACCTCCCGGTTCATGGGTTCAGGCCATTTGGCGCTCAACAATGCCTTTGGAAGGGGGCGCATGATCGAAGCTGCCATACGTCGCCTGCCCGGTCAGGCCTCCTCGGCACACGTGTTCCTGGAATCACCCGCCCCGGGGGGATGGCCCCTGCGTGGGCATGTGGAGCTGCAGGGGCATCAGCAGGATTCGACATGGAACCAGACACGGATCGGAACCGGCCTTCGCTACCAATTCGATGCAGCAACCTGGATTGGTGCCTCCTTTTCGGCCGATGGGACGCGCGCCGGTTTCAGCGGATCGGAGCTGATCGGTCAGCGTCAGCGTGTACCCCGGTCCTCATCGCGCATGGGTGGGCTTACGATGCTCATTTCGCGGTTGGATGACACCCGCTATCCCCGACAGGGTTTTCGTCTGGAAACGGCGCTGGAACGGGGTATCCGATCCTCGCGTGGGCGCGAGATTGTGGCCGGGGATACGCTCTTTGTGGATCGCAGCGAACGCAGGGAGCGGCTGGAAATGGACTTGGATCTCTACCTGATGTCGCATCGTCACGTAGGATGGGCCCTTGGAGTGGATATACAGGCCATCCGGGCAGGGAGGCCCGACGTCAGTGAGTTGATTTTCCTGGGTGGCGCAACCTCCCTCCGTGGGTATGATGAAAACCGATTCCAAGGGACGACGGTTGGCAGGGCATTCCTCGAGGGACGATGGTACGTGGACAGGCGCTCTTGGGGTTTTCTCTTCTTCGATGCTGGTTGGGTGGTCGTGGACGCAGATTTCGAATCCGGACTGCCCCCGATCCTCTCCCGAGGTGAAGGCTTTCATCCCGGATATGGGTTCGGGTTCGTATTCTCATCAGCCGTGGGCCCGTTGTCCCTGTCCTATGCCCTCAATCCCGAGATCACCTGGAGCGAGGGCAGGGTGCATATCGGCCTTTCGTTTGGACTCTAGGTACACGAGACGCGTCGTGAGTAAAGAAAAGCACAGGTTCTATGCTCCACCGGAGGATTTTTCGGGCGAATCCGTCTGTTTATCCGAGGAGGAGAGCCGTCACGCCCGCAAAGTCTTGCGGGTTCAGGAGGGGGATCTGATTACGGTTGTCGACGGTATGGGGGCAACCTGTTTGGTCGAAGTGACCATGCTTTCGCCGGTGGTGGCAGGGAATGTCCGGGAACGCAAAGAAGATGTTGGGGAGTCGGCATACAGCCTGCATATTGCGTTGGGCATTTTGCATCAGCCGGGGCGTTGGGAGACGTTTCTGGAGAAGGCCGTCGAATTGGGATGCACCCGGATTACGCCACTGACAACAGAACGCACGCAGTCATCCCGACTGAAGATGCGCCGATTACATCATATTCTCGTTTCGGCGCTCAAGCAGAGCGGTCGGAGCCGATTACCCCGCCTGGACGAACCCACGTCGTTTGAGGACATCCTACGACAAGGGGAGGCGACCCGCATTATTTGCCATGAAGCAAGTCCGGATGCGAGGCCGTTGCGTGACGTATTGGGGAAGGAGAAGGGGCTCTCGGTGTTGATCGGTCCAGAGGGTGGATTCTCGGATGGTGAGGTCGTGATGGCCGGACAGCATGGCTGGGAGACCGTGTGGCTCGGACCACGGCGGCTGCGGGCGGAGACGGCGGCCATGGCGGTTGCTGCCGCGACATCGCTTCATCGCCCCTATTGAATCCGAGTGGTATCACCCACGGATTGTCATTCCGATCGGCGTGAAACCTCTGCGAACCGGCAGGCTTGAGAAGCTGACCCTTGAAATGGGAGCGCAGGTCAGCGTATCTTTCCCGGCTGACACATGTACGCGATATGCTTGTCCTTAGTGACGGACGGGCGACGCAAACTACCTGAAAAGCCATGTTCACGTTTCTGATCGTTCTTATTTCCATCATCGCCGTCTTGATGACGCTTGTCGTTCTGCTTCAGAGTGGAAAGGGCGGCGGTCTGGCAGGTATTGCTGCCGGTGGCGCAACAACGCAGATCCTCGGATCGCGTCAGGCACCCGATTTCCTTGAGAAGGCCACGTGGACGCTGGCAACGGCCTTTATTGTCCTGTGCATCCTGTCGAACTTCGTGATCGGTCCCGAGACGCAGGGCAGCTCGGTGATTCAGCAAAATGCGGATGCAGGCGCTGTTCAGGCTCCTGTGCTGCCGGCTCCGGCAGATGCCGCACCCGCCGATGCAGGGGCAGACGAGGGCGGCAACGAGTAAACGGATCCTCGTTTGAGAATTGCGAAGGGCGCGCCGGCGGATGCCGGCGCGCCCTGTTTTGTTTGTGTTCATCCCTCTGGCTAAAGGCCAACCGGGATGAACGAGGGGGCCAACCGGGATGAACAGATTGTCCATTTGTGTCTGGACCCGAATAAGGCAGGGGCCCGGCGCGTCTCCGCGCCGGGCCCCATGTCAATGAGTGCGTACTCAAATAAGTGGCCTTGCTGACCTGTAAGCCGAATTCTGTCTGCCAGCTGGATGGCCAAGCCAACCGGGAGATCATCATTTATCTGGGACTGACGTCGCCGTCAGCCTCTAGCAGTCTACCCGCATCAATCAGGACGAGCCGCCCTGCCGCCCGAGGGCAGCGATGCTGCTTGACCTTGCACCCCACGGGGTTTACCTGGCCGGCCCGGTCACCCGAGGCCGCCGGTGGGCTCTTACCCCACCCTTTCACCCATCACCTGTGCCCCGAGGGGCCATCGGCTGGTCTGCTCTCTGTTGCACGTGCCGTCGCACTGTCTGTAACAATGCGCCTTCCCGTTAGGAAGCGTGGTGCCCTGTGGTGTTCGGACTTTCCTCGCCGGGTGAACCCGACGCGATGATCCGGTCAGCTCCCCTAAAATGAAAAACGGCGCCGCGGGTTTCCCGCGGCGCCGTCCAATGTGTCTGGAACGTTTAGCGTCCGTCCTCAGCCTGCTTTCTCCACCGTCTCGCGGAAGAGGTCGCCATCGACAACAATACGCCCCGTATGCTCGCACGCTACGATGCGGTTGCGCTGGCGGATTTCCAGCTGACGTTGCGGCGGTACGGAAAAACCGGCGGCAGCACCGCGCTCAAGGGGCACAACGGCACGGCCGTCCCGTACGCGGGAGCGCAGACGGTCGTAGGCGCGCACATAGCGTTCGTCCACATCTTTCTCCGCCTTCTTGCGCAGTTTCTCCAGGTCGGCCTGTTCGCTCTTGGTGTCTTCCATTACCTCGGCCAGCTCGCCCTGCTTCTCGCTGAGTTCGGCTTCGAGCGCCTTCAGTCGCTCCTCCGCTTCTTCGATGGCTGCTTCCAGTGCGGGCTTCTGCAATTCGAGTTCTTCCCCGCGCGCAGTGGCGTCGGTAATCCGCTGCTTCTGCGCTTCGATTTCCTTGGTCAGGGCATCATACTCGCGGTTATTGCGCACCTGGAGCTGTTGCTCCTCGTACTTCTTTATCAGCCCTTCTGCATCCTTGATATCGTTTTCCGCTTGTCCTGCGGCCACGGTACCGTCTTTTACTTCCTGCTTCAGCTTCTCAAGCCGGGTGGTAAGGCCCGCCTTTTCATCTTCCATATCGCTGATTTCGTCAGGAAGGTCCCCACGCAGCTTTTTGATCTGATCGATCTTGCTGTCGATGTTCTGGAGGCGGACGAGGGCAACCAGTTGGTCGGAGATCGAGTGCTCGGTGGTGGTCGGCATGCTGCGGTTGATGCAGATTTACGGATGTGAACAGAAGACGAAATAACGGTAGCGCTGCGATAAAGTTCACCCCGTCGCCTGCGAAGAATGTGTAAGGACGTGCCTCGTCCTACATGCCTGATACCCAAGTCCGTATAGGCGCCGTTCTATGTGCAGTAGCCACGAAGCGCACCCCTGAGACGCTGCGGTTCAGGTAGTCGACCAGAAGCTTCTCCGTGCACCGCTCCGTCTCATAATGGCCCGCATTCACGAGAGCCATGCGTACGGTGCCATCGCCAGCAAGCACCTCGAAGTAGCGATGGTAGGTGATATCTGCCGTCACGTACACATCGGCACCGGCCCTCATCGCCAATCCGATAAAGTCCGAACCGGACCCACCGCACACGGCCACGCGTTGGATGGAGCGGTCCGAATCGCCGACCACACGCAGCGCTTGATTGTCCAGGGCCCGCGCAACAGTTGAAAGGAACGCGTCAAAGGAAATCGGAGCCGGCAGATCTCCAATGGCGCCAATGCCGGCATCACGATAGTCCTGCTGTACAGGAACGATGTCGTGGGCGACTTCCTCATACGGATGCGCATCCTTCATCGCCCCAACCACGGCGCTCAGTTTCCATCGCGGCACTTCCACCTCGATACGAAGCTCGGATACCTGTTCGCGCGCACCGCCCGATTGACCGATGTGGGGATCCGTGCCCTCGCCCGGCCTGAAGGTGCCCGATCCCGCCGAGGAAAAGGAGCACTCGGAATAGTTGCCCACCTGGCCTGCGCCGGCTGCAAACATGGCACTGCGGACTGCATCGGCCGCATCCATGGGGCAGAAAACGACCAGCTTGACCAAACTGTCGGAGAGGGTCGAAAGAAATGTCGGATCCTGTACACCGAGATCGCGCGCCAACTGGAAAGAGACCCCGTTCCGGGCTGCGTCCAGATTTGTGTGCGCGGCATAGAGCGCGATACCCGCTTCGGCCAGACGCAGTGCCAGGGAAGACTCCAGGGAAGCATCAGTCAGCCGCTTGATGCCCTTGAAAATCAGGGGGTGATGCGTGACAATGCACTCTGCGCTAATCCCAATGGCTTCTTCCAAAACGTCGTGCGTCAGGTCGAGCGCCACGAGTACGCGTGAAATCGGACGGTCCATGCGCCCGACGAGTAGACCCACATTGTCGTATGACTGTGCAGTGGCGGCAGGCGCCCACGCCTCTATGGCATTATGTATATCAGCGACAGTCGTACTCATACTCTACCCGAACCCTCGATTCCCTCGTTTTCATCCACCCGCAGGAGCAGCGCGCCTCCAATCAGGAAAAGGACGACTACAACCACAATTCCGGCACGCATGGTACCGAAAAGAAGGGTCATTTTTCCAAGCAACAGCGGCCCAAGAAATGCCGTGAACTTGCCCGAAAACGCGAAGAACCCGTAGAACTCATTCTCTTTCATTTCCGGGGTGAAGCGGCCCAGCAGGGAGCGGGAAGCCGACTGATTCGGACCTGCCAACAGGCCCACTCCAATGCCGGCTACCCAGAACCATGCAACAGACTCCGTAGATGCCGCAAGCAGGGTGGCTGCAATCAGGCCCACAATGGAGATCAGGATTGTGGTTTTGCCGCCGATCCTGTCATCCAGATAGCCCATCGCCCACGCGCCGGCTCCCGCTGCCAGGTTCAGCGCAATACCGAATACGATGACATCGTCCAGGGTGAAGTCAAAAACGACGGTGGCGTAGATCCCACCGAAGCCAAAAATGGTAATCAGTCCATCATTGTAGACCAAGCGCGCGAGGAGCAGACGAAATACCTGTCGGTAGGTTTTTATTTCGTCGAATACCCGCCTCAGGTCCTGCCCTGCTTCCCGAATGAGCTGCCGCGCCGGTGGAGGATTCTCGACACGTTCATCCTTGACCAACAAAAACATGGGAATGCTGAAAAGGGCAAACCACGTGGCCACCAGCAGGTTGGTAGCGCGGAATTGGGCATCGGTCTCAGCGTTCAGGCCGAACAGGGGAGGATCGGGCTGCACGAACAGGAACAGTCCCGCGACCAGACACAACAGACCACCGATGTAGCCAAGCGCCCAGCCAAACCCTGATACGCGTCCGATACGGTCCGGCGGGGCAATGTCGGGCAGGAAGGCATTATAGAACACGTTCGCCATCTCGAAGGCCACGTTGGCCACGACGAATAGGCTCAGGGCAAACCAGACATCCCCTTTTTGCGGAAAAAACAGGCCGTAGGTGGCCAGGATACAGATGATCGTGGCAATGCCGAGGTACCGCTTTCGATACCCGCCACGGTCGGCCATGGCCCCCATGAAAGGAGAAAGGACGGCGATGACAAGCGCGGAAATTGTGATGCCCATGGACCACAAATCTGTGCCTGTAGTTTCGTCTGGCGCAATACCTTTGGCAAAGAACGCTGCGTAGACGAACGTGACGACCAGCGTCGTGAAGGCCGAGTTGGCAAAATCGTACGTCGCCCAGGCCCAGATGGGAGAGCGGGTCGTGGGGGTATCTTTTTGCACAGCGTTCCGGGTGGGTGAAACGTCAATGTAGCGGCTTCCCTCGGGGGGTGCAACCGAAGTCAGGCTGCGATACGCCGAACAGCTTCTGTAAACGCCTCTACTTCCTCTTCCGTATTGTAAGCGTGTACGGACGCCCTGATCATGGTCGGCAGCCCGCGGGCCTCGGCATCCAATCGCGCCCACTTCGGCACAGCCAGATTAGTGTTCATTCCAGCCTGATCCAGGGCGATCTTGATACGTCGAACGTCGGTCTTGTCATGCGAGAACGTCACGATGCCCCCTTTCCGCAGCCCCAGGTCATGCACGGTGATGCCGTCTATGTGCGACAACCGACTGCGCAGAAGGGCAGCGATCTCCGCGATGCGTGCATAGACGTCGTCCGGCCCCAGCTCGAGGAGATAGCGGACGGCTGACCCCAACGCAATCTTGCCAGCCACGAAGCCTTCCCAATTCTCGAACCGCTTGGCGCCCGGGGCCATTTTATACGTATTTCGCCCCACCCATTCGGCAGCGTGCAGGTCCAAGAAGGGCGGCTCGATCAGGTCCAGGGCTTCGGTCCGGACGTACAGGAAACCGGTGCCACGCGGCCCGCGAAGGTATTTCCGGCCCGTGGAGGAGAGGAAGTCGCACTGGATACGCTCCACGTTGATGTCCGTCTGGCCGGCTGATTGACACGCGTCCAGCAGGTAGGGGACATCGTGCTTGCGAGCAATCCGTCCTACCTCTTGGGCAGGGTTGATCAGTCCGCCGTTGGTCGGGATGTGCGTAAGACAGATGAGCCGCGTGCGCTCGGTGATGGAAGCTTCCAGTTCCGTGATGTCCACCTGCCCATGCTCATCGTTTCCGATGACATCGATCTCGATGCCATATCGCTTTTTCTGCTGCAGCATCGCCAGATAATTGCTGGCATAGGACGCATGCGCCGTGATGATGCGATCGCCCCGCTTGAATGGCATACCGTAGAAGACCTGATCCCAAGCGCGCGTGGCATTTTCGACCAGAGCGATCTCGTCCGGCTTGGCACCAATCAGTTCAGCGATGGCGGCATAGGTGTCGTCGTACGATTCCTTGGCCGCATGGTGCGCTTCGTATCCGCCGATCAGGGATTCATGGACGATGTGCCCTTGCAGGGCGTCCAACACCGGCTGGGGCATCAGGCCCGCGCCGGCGTTGTTGAAGTGGAGCACGTGCTCGCAACCGGGGGTGTCGGCACGCAGCCGGTCGATGTCCAAGGGCATGGCAGGGAACCGGTGTGGGGTCGATGGTTTTCTATGCGCCCAAGATAGCCCTCGTAGCTCAGTGGATAGAGCACCGTTTTCCTAAATCGGGTGTCGCAGGTTCGATTCCTGCCGAGGGCACAAAATGGATGATTCGTATAGCAATCGAATCATGGCAAAGTGTGTGTGCCGATGGTGTTCAATATTGTTGCCGCCGCACGCATCTAAACCGTTGTTAATAAGGAGAATAAGTTAGGTATCGTTACCTTAATTTGCGATTGAATAAAAGTTTGTCAATTTTTCGTTTGCCAGCCGTAACGATTTTCAAAACAACCTCTTTGACTCATGAAACGGTTTTTTAGTCTGATACTTCTCGCCTCGCTGGGTTTTTCCGCCCAAGCTCAGTCTAGTTGGTTTGGTAATACCAGTTGCTCTGATCATGGGGCAGCAATTGCTGATCAGGCGTTTGTTTCCCTCATCAATGTTGAACGATCCATGGCCATCGGTATGGCTCGTGCTGCGCTTCTGATTGATGAAGGCTGCGGTATTGCAAAATTGGTGCAGGCCAATGCCTCTGGCGATTCTCAAGATGCCCTTCTTAGCGAAGCGTCGGAGATGAGCTTGTCGTCAGACGAGCGCCTGTGGCTGGATCTCATGCAAAGCGACGATCCGTGGCAGCCTGCTGCAACGGCCATCGTTGACTCGGGCAATAAAGCGCCTATTTTTGCCTGGATGTCTGCTTGGGATAGTGATAAAGGTACCGTTGCGGAAAATATGGAGGCTTTCGTTGAAGCCTATCCAGACCATGCCGCGAGCGCCTATAACATGCTCGCATATGCCTACGCAGGTCCTAGCTGGGGTATTGAAGAGGCGAATATGGTAAGGGCTCTTCGCTATTTGGATCTTTACGATGCAGCCCACGAGGGCCCCAACGCAGCTGACTCCCGATCTGAGATTCTATGGAACGCGGGCGAAAAAGCGGGTGCCTGGGCTGCCATCCGCTCAGCTGTAGATAAGGGTGGTAATCCCTCTATGTACGCAGACCGGGCCGGTACTATCTGGCGCGCCATGAACGAGGAGAATCTCGCAAAGGCTATCCATGAACAGGTTCAGGCCTTCTGGTCAGGTTCAGATGAGGAGGCTGACGTGGAAGCCCGTGCAGCACTACTGGCGCCGAATTCATCGCACTGCGATTCCAATATGGAGGCATGCTACAGAGCTACCAAGGACGAGGTTCTTGCGGCACTTGGAGCAGGTGCTGAGTGGCTCTCTCTGGAGGTTTCGGACGTCGATGTAACGTTCAACAGCGATTATCGCACGGCTGTGGCAACGCACATGAATGCAGGTCAGTACAAGACGGGCGACGGTACTGTTGTCGACTACCAAGCACGCGCTTCTAGCGTCTGGAGCCTGGATCCATGGTCAGGAGACTGGCTCTTGATCCACGGGAACTTTGCTCCTTCCGGTGGCGCTGGTATTCCTTCCACGAATTAGCCGCTGGATAGGTCTCGTTGAGAAGAATGGGGAATGGGACGTGTGTCCCATTCCCCATTCTTTAATCAGCGCGACTACTTATGCATCGTTGATACGAGCATGGGCTGGGTAGCCAGTCCGAGAGAGTACTTCAAGGTCATGTGGAATGCATTGTCCCGCGAATACTGAGGAGATGATCCACTGCATTGTCGATTTCAGTTCTCGTATTGTAGAAGTGCGTTGAGATTCTGATTGCATTGTGCCCATCGCGTTGGTGCTCATCGATGTGCACATTGACGTCTGCCAATTGATCAACGGCCGCGAGGGCATCAACGCCGGCCATCTCAAAAATCGTGCTACCGGGAGCGGACTGATGCTGTGTTCCGGATAAAAGAGTCACACCGTCTTCGTTTGATAAACGGTTTTTGAGATAATCGGATAGGTAGCGGCAGCGGGCCTCAGTCCTGTCCAGACCAATGGACTCGATGAAGGCCAGTGCTGGTCCAATTCCTGCTCTGACTGGTAAATCTGCCGTGCCCGGCGCGCCATAGGCGATTGTATCCGGATCAGCACTGAAAATCGACCTGAACTGGTCTGCTGAAGCTTGGCTGATATACATGAAACCTGTTCCACAAGGCGCTAGTGTCCATTTATGGAGACTGGCAGCATAGGCGTCACAGCCCAAATTCTTCAGATCCACGCTGAATTGACCCACGGCTTGGGCACCATCAACCAGGCTGATAATTCCCCGTTCTCGTGCCCAGGTGCAGAGCTCCTTGACAGGGTATAGATGACCTCCTCTGGTTACGTGGCAAAATGAGATCGCTCGCGTTTTTGGGGTTCTTGCTGCCTCAAACTCAGCAAGAATATCCTCGACTGGTGGTAATGGACTAGGTATGTGGATCTCCTTAATGGCAATATCTTCGCGCAGGCTCCGATACGACCATGGTGCGCGTCCGGCAGGATGCTCCTGACTTGTGATGATCACCTCGTCGCCACGGCGTATATCCAAGCCGCTCGCTTGAATATATAATGCCATTGAGGCATTACGTGTCAGCGTTACCTCGGTAGGAAGCGTACCGAAGAAGTGCCCAAGTCTCGGCAGAACCTGATCCCGAATACTGGCCTGTAGCTGATGCTTTGCATGAATAGGATCCTCCGACTGAGCTCGGTATCCATCAGCTACTGCCTGCACAACCACAGCAGGAGGCATGCCGATGCTGGCATTGTTCAAGTAGGAGAGGCCACCGAGCGTATTGAAATGAGATCGGACAGCATTCCATTGATCGCTTTCAGGGTGCAGGTCGTTCGCTGAGAATGATGTCGGAGACGTTGCCTTATCCAATCCGCACCCTGGAAGGCTTATTCCTGCGATGCCCATGGCTCCCAATTTGAGAGCCTCGCGCCTTGAAACATGGGACTGCGCCTGTGTTTGTTTTTTGTTCATGACCCCAACGATCAGAGGTGGTTAGCGGACAGAAACATAAGAAGATCAGCGATCAAGGCCGACTCTGAACGTCAGTGTGGAGTAGCTCTGTACACGCTGCCCGGCCTGGATGGCAGGGCGGAATGTATGGCGCTCTGCCGCGGCAATGGCTGCTTCTTCCATGCCGTAGCCAATACGGGCTACCATCTCTTTTTCGGTTCCATCTTTACTGAGTAGGTAGCGCTCCACGATTCGCGTTTCAATAACGCGTCCCCGATCGCTTACCAGGACCTCCACGACGATTTCGGCGCGGATATTTCGCCGGTCAGCGTCGCGTGGGTATTCCGGGGTGGCAATGCGGACAGGGGAGGGGCTACGGTCGGCGCGCGCCGCCACCGGGTTGTTGCCTGTGTCGGCTCCCTCCACATTCTCATCTTCCGTACCGGCCTCGTTGATGTCGAGCGCCACGTCGGCAATTTCCAATTCGATATCGTCCAGCACCACGTCGTCCGGCATGACAACAGGCGGCTGGGGAACCGGTGGCGGCGGCTTACGCTTCTCCTGGGTGGTTTGCTGTATTTCCTCGATCTGGATGACTTCCTGTCCGCGCGTGTCAAAGGTTGCCCCGCTGAAATCCAGCTCGGGCGTCGGCCAGAAAAGGATACACGCATTCACAACGAGCAAGCTCAATGTGAGCGTGCCAAGGAAATGGAGGAGGTAGCGCTCCCGGCGGACCGTATTTTTTTGAAACTTATCCAGGAGGTGCCGAAGAGTCTGTTTTTGAGGACGTGGCAGGTCGTCTCTGCCGTAGAGCACGTGGATCGTAGAGACCTGGTCAAGATACGTCGGCAGAACGGCAGAGGTCCGACACGGTAACCGAATGGTACTGGCTGCGGTCCGGTTCGTAATTGTGGATAACTGACGTGGAGGAGGTCGCGCGTCATGCCAGCATTCAT
>JAFMNH010000032.1 GCA_017859335.1 Rhodothermales bacterium
TCGGCCACCAATTCGCCGTATGAGTCCGGAGCACATGCCGCCGCCACGAAAAAGAAATTTTTTGCAGCCGCTCGGAGCATGGTTGGACCACCGATATCAATGTTTTCGATGGCGATGGCGTCAGTCACGTCGTCACCGGCGGTTGCGTCGGCAAATGGGTACAGGTTGACCACTACCAGGTCGATTTCCTGAATGCGCTGATCGGCCAGTTCATCCTGATCTTCCGCATCGGTTCGCCGGGATAGGAGCCCGCCGTGGATGGCGGGGTGGAGGGTCTTCACCCGTCCGCCCAGGATTTCAGGGTAGCCCGTCACGGAGTCTACCGACGTTACGGGCAGTCCTGCTTCGGTTAGTGCACGCGCGGTACCGCCCGTCGAAACCAGTTCAACCCCGTGTCGGTGGAGCGCCTTGCCGAGATCCACGATACCCCTCTTGTCGAACACGGAGAGGAGCGCACGGCGAATGGGGTAAAAGTTGGATGGTTCGGGCAGGTCTTTGACGTGGATCATGGGGCGATGGGGGTAGAGACGAGATGTCTTGATTCAATGTTCGGGGCGAATGTGAACGGTACGACCTTCCCTGTGGACACGCCCTTCGGAGAAGGCCTTTATGACGGACGGGTAGAGTCGGTGTTCGACCGAGAGGACGCGGGCGGCCAGCTCCTCCGGCCCATCGTCAGGCCGGACGGCTACACGTTCCTGAAGAATGACGGGCCCGGTATCATATCCCTCGTCAACCATGTGGACCGTGGCGCCGGAGATGCGGCGGCCCGATGCAATGACAGCGCGATGCACATTCATGCCGTACATCCCCTGACCACCGAATTCTGGAAGCAGTGAGGGATGAACATTCAGGATCCGATCCGGGAAGGCCTCGATGAGCGATGGAGGAATCTTTCTCATGAAACCAGCCAGGGCAACGAGATCCACCTTGCGATCATGAAGGACTGTCAGGAGGCGGACTCCCCAGTCTCCAGCGGCACCGTCAATGACCGTATACGGGATACCCATGGCCCTAGCACGGGATATGACGCCGGCCTCCGGCCTGCTGGCTACACACAGTACAACCCGCGCTGGTATGCTACCGTCAGCGCATGCGTCAGCTATGGCCTGGAAGTTGGAACCTCCTCCCGAAGCGAATATCGCAATATTCATGCGGCGTGGAAGAACGGATCGTGGTTCGTTGCGCTTTCGAAGCGGCAACCTACGAAGCCCGCGTGCCGAAGACACGTGCGAAGCATGAAATGTGGATACTTTTGTCGCCACCTGCCGTTGTATCGGCTCAACGTCGGGCAAGGATACGGTCGATGCTTGGGCGGTGCCCTTACCGGGTCGGTTTTTCCAGAAGCGTAACGACAGCTCGGCCGTCACTGCGGGCATCGAGACGGGCTCGGACTCCAATGGGAACGGCAACCTTATCCGGAAAATGGCCGTAGCGCAGGCCCGTTGCAACAGGAATGCCCAGGTCTCCGAACCAGTCCTCGAATACGTCTCTCATCGACAAGCTGGGCTTGCCGGCAGGCAGGTCGGCACCGGTGAATCCTCCAAGTACGATTCCCGCCAACTCGTCAAGGATTCCACTGAGTCCCAGTTGCGCGAGCAGTCCGTCCACCCGGTAGGGCGATTCTCCTACTTCCTCCAGGAAGAGGATGGCCCCCTTCATATCGGGCATGTGGCGGGTTCCAATGAGTTTGGTGACCAGGGAAAGATTCCCCCCCAGCAACACACCCTCGGCCTGACCGGAGACGAGGGTCTGCTGATGCTTTTCAGGATCCAGGGGACCTGGCTTCCAGTCAGGTGAGGTTATATCCAGAAAATGCCGGCAGTTGATGCCCTCAGGTTCCGGCCACTCCACGGCCACCATGGGACCAGATATACTTGGCATGCCAGTATGTTTGTACAAGGCAAGCTGCAGAGCGGTAATGTCGGAGTATCCCACTAGCAGCTTCGGGTTTGTCTCAAGCAAGCTGAAATCCACCTGGTCCAGAATACGAAGAGCGCCGTACCCGCCACGTACGCAGATAATGGCATCAACATCCGGGCGAACCATCATGGCATGCAGCTCTCCGAGGCGCTGCTCGTCGGTACCAGCAAGGTATCCGAGGGCATCATATGCTTCGCGGCCGAGCACGACCTCTATGCCAGCCTGCTCAAGTCCCTTCAGCCCGGCCGGAAGGGAAACGTCATCCCGAGGCGCTGAGGATGGGGCAACGATGCCGGCCCGGAAGGGTGTGGCCAGCGCGGGGGGCAGGGTACGTATGTCGGACACGGCAGAATGGATAGGATTCGTATGTTGCTCAATATACACAGCGGAGCCCCATGGACGTCATCCCAGAATACCTTCCCCGACTTGAAGCGCTGCTGCCCATCCTGGGTCGAGACACAGCTGTTTGGCGTGCAGATCGGCCATTCTCCCGGCAGGCGTGGCAGAATCGGACGCGTCTTCGGAATCCGGATGGATGGCAGTGGATTACGGTACCCATCGAGCACGGTCACCACGGAGAAGCCATTTTCCGCACCCGTATTGCCTACCATGACGGATGGCGCAAGCGCCATTTGAAAGCCTTCAAATACAACTACTCAACATCCCCGTTCTACGAGCACTATGAAGCAGATCTGCATGATCTGTTATCTACTCGCTACGAAACGCTGCATATGTTGAATAAGGCGACCATTGACATGATTCTGGGCTGGTTGGGACACTCCGTTTCGTGGGAGATTCGTTCGGAACCCGCCGGGACAGCGATGAAGGAAATATCGTCCGCAGTCCCTTTCAAGCATCCGGTCTATCGCCAGAATTACCCGGGCTTCATCCCGGACATGACTTGTCTGGATATATTGTTTACCAACGGTCCCGCCGCCATCCACCAACTCGCCGCCCATCCATGAATCGTCTCTTCCTCCTCGTTGTCGCCATCCTCGTACTGACCGGATGTCAAACTGCCCCCGAGGCCCGATGGTACAAGGGCAATCTGCATACCCACACCTTCTGGAGCGACGGAGATGATTTCCCGGAGCAGGTAACGCAGTGGTATGTCGACAATGGATATGCCTTTTTGGCCATTTCCGACCACAATACCATCGCGGATGGAGAGCGATGGCTGAGCATCCCGGAATCGCACTCCCGTTTTGACACGTTCCAGCGATATCTGGCGAACAGTCCTGAAGGGTGGGCCGAGTGGGAACAGAGGACGGACACCGTTCGCGTTCGACTCAAGACGTGGGAAGAGTACTCAGCACGTTTTCAGGATGAGGGCCGGTTCCTGATGATGCGGGCTGAGGAGGTGAGTGACGGCTTTGACGGCAAGCCCATACACGTCAATGCCACCAATATTGCAGAGTACGTCGAGCCGCAGCACGGCGGCAGTGTGGTCGAAGTCATGCAGAACAACGTCAATGCCATCCTGTCTCAGGGTGAGCGCCTCCAGCGCCGGGTCATGCCGCACATCAACCATCCCAATTTCATCTGGGCCATACGGGCTGACGAGCTGGCAATGGTCGACGGCGAGCGTTTCTTCGAAGTATTCAATGGTCACCCACTGGTGTACAACGATGGGGACTCATTTCGGCACGGCATGGAGAAGACGTGGGATGTGGTCAATACAATCCGGTTGCGTGATGGTCGCCCCCTGATGTTCGGTATCGGGACGGATGACTCCCATCACTACCAGGAACTGGCACCGGGCCGAGCGAATGTGGGTCGTGGATGGGTGATGGTGCAAGCTGAGGCTCTGAATCCCGATGCTATTCTGAAGGCCATGGACGAGGGGAGCTTCTACGCATCTTCGGGCGTGACGCTGTCTGATGTCGCGTACGATGGCGAATCCTACAGGGTGGTAGTCGAACCCGAAGAGGGGGTCAGCTACACGATCGAATTCTACGGCACCGATGCCGACCACGATCCGGCACCCGTGGCTGTGAACGATCCCGAGACGGGCGAATTGATTACGTATAGGTACAGCGATGACGTGGGACGTCTGCTGCAGCGCACGACGGGTATCGAGGCCTCGTTTGCCGTAGCCCCGGACCTGCTTTACGTCAGGGCACGCGTTGTATCCGATAAGGTGATGGACAACCCGGTCGTGGAGGGCGAGCAGGAGAAAGCCTGGACGCAGCCGGTACTACCGGGGATTCCCAGATAAGAGTCAGCCTCCCGAGGAAGTTGGAAGGATGGTATCGCCCGACGGACGGTCCGGAATGAAATTCCACCGGTCCAGGTGGGAGGGCGATCGGGCATCCATGACTTCCCGGATTTGTGCTACCACGTCCGGGTGATCGGCTGACACGTCAATCGATTCGGTCGGGTCCGATTCCAGGTCGTAGAGCATGACGGGGGAGTCCTTTTGTCGCCTGATCTCAAGGCGAACGCCTTTCCATTGACCCATTCGGACAGCCTGCATGCCGCCGAAGGCATGGTATTCCCAGTAGAGCGGTGCATCGGCTTCCTGTTCCAGGCCAGTCAGGGCTGGAAGGAAAGACTGGCCATCAATGCCCTCAGGTACCTTGGCGCCGGTAATCTCGGCAATGGTCGGCAGGACATCCCAAAACGCAGATACATGATCCGTCGTCGATCCGGCCTCGATCCGTCCCGGCCACCGCGCTATCATCGGAACACGGATGCCGCCCTCAAACACGCTGCCCTTCAGGCCGCGGAAATCACCTACCGACTTGAAATAGTCAGCATAGGACCCCTTGACGTAGGTGGTACCGTTGTCTGAGGAGAACATGACGATCGTGTTGTCATCGATGCCGTGCTCCTCGAGACGCGCCAGCATTGAGCCGATGTCCCGATCCATGCGTGTTATCATGGCGGCGTAGGCTGCCTTCGGGCGGGGATGCGGGAGGTAGGGGCCACCAAGGAAAGGCTCCGTATCCATGCTGTCTGGATATTCTTCTACGGAGTCATTGGGTACTTGCAAGGCGAGGTGCGGGACCGGGGTTGCAAAAACAAGGAAGAATGGGTCCTGCGCGTTCTTGTCGATGAAATCCAGCGCGGCGTTGATCATCAGGTCCGGTGCATAGTCGTTGCCGCCAAACCGCTCGTAGTATGCATCCTCTGAGGACAGGGGCTCATCCAAGGTCTGATGCGCCGCATACCATTCGCCATTGTCAAGGGAGTCAGCCTCCGAGTCACTCCAAAGGTGTGTAGGGTAATAGTTGTGGGCGACGCGCTGACACAGATACCCGTAGAAACGGTCGAAACCCTGGTTGTTGGGGTGCCCTTCGGAATCTGGTCCGCCCAGACCCCATTTACCGATGAATCCGGTGGTGTATCCAACGGGCTTCAGCACTTCAGCGATGGTGACTTCCGAATCTTTCAGGGGTAGTTGTCCTTCGGGCTCGTCCGGACCCCAACCGCCCATCTCGAAGTTGTCCCGTACGTACGCGTTACCCGTGTGTTTGCCAGTCAATAGCGTCCCGCGGGAGGGTGCACAGACCGGGGACCCGGAGTAGTGTTGCGTAAAACGGATGCCATCAGCCGCCAATCGATCGAGGTTGGGCGTACGAATAATGGTCTGCCCGTAAGCCCCGAGTTCGTTGTACCCCAGGTCATCGGCCAGGATATAGATGATGTTGGGAGCGCGCTCCTCGGATGCACATCCGGTCAGGACCAGTGCCGTCAGTAGAAGCAGGCGGAGTTTGGACATGGTGGCAAGTGGGGTTGACAGTGGTTTGCAGGAGGAATCCATTATCAGGGCGCGAAGAGTCGTATGTCGGGTACTGCCCGATTTGCTGTGGATGACCGCAGTGTGACCGAATCTAATCATTGATGGCCCTGGATCTGCAAAAGGCCCAAAAAAAACCCCAACCCACTTTCGTGGATCGGGGTGTGTCTGGCGGTCCGGACGAGACTCGAACTCGCGACCTCCTGCGTGACAGGCAGGCGTTCTAACCAAACTGAACTACCGGACCGTTTGCTTCCGAAGAAGAGCCGAAAAGATACGGTTGTCTTCGAGCGGCGTGCAACTCCCGGATTTTGAGGAATCCGTGGAGGACTCCGGCGATGAACGGGTTGGGGATCCAACGCCGGGGTGTGGTCAGGGAGGGAATTGAACCCCCGACACATGGATTTTCAGTCCATTGCTCTACCAACTGAGCTACCTGACCAAGCGAGCCGACGAATATACGCTCCCACTCCGAGCGGATGCAATACCAGGTTCGCTACCAACACGGTTTCACCAGAGGTTGACAATCACTGGACTCTTCGACCGGAAACAGCCCGGGGCAGGAAGATCCTTTCGTTTATCCGGGAATACACAATGCCGACAACTAAGCGGCTCAATGCTGCTTCCTGGCACCCCACATCAACTTGGATCGCAGGGTCGAGAAGTAATCCTGATCCTTGAATCGCACCAGCCGGACACGATGCTCCGCCCGCGCTATGCGGATGGGGCCAGGGAAATCAGAGCCGTTATAACTCACTCCGTCCGCTGTAATGATGTAGGGACGGTCCATGTCAACGACCTCAATCTGGATTTCCGCCGTCTCCGGCAGCACTACAGGCCGGACTGTCAAGGTATGCGGCGCGATGGGTGTGATCAGGACCGATCCGCACCCGGGCGCCATGATGGGGCCTCCGAGCGCAAGGGAATAAGCCGTGGAGCCCGTGGGTGTGGAAATGATAAGGCCGTCTGAGGAGTAGGTATTCATTTCCCTGCCATCTACCAGAACGCGGATCCCGAGAAGCCCGGCAGCGCCTGAGCGCTGGACAGTGAATTCGTTGAGGGCAAAGCGAACGGGAAGGGTCGAGCCGGACGTACACGTCGCCTCCAGAACGAGGCGCTCCTCCACGATGAACGTGCCGTCACGCAGCAGATCGAGGCGACTCGACAGTTCGGAGCCCTCGACGTTTGCCAAGAACCCGAGCCGGCCGTGATTGACGCCAAGAATAGGTTTTGATGCCTGCCCAAAGGCTGCCACAGTGTTCAGAAGGGTACCGTCGCCACCGAAAGACAGAATGATATCGGCTGCTGCAATGAATGCGCTGTTACTGGCAGCCACTGTCTCTTCGGACGGAGCCAATCCATGCGTTACGAGCATATCAGCCATATCCCGATGCAGCACATAGGCATAGCCCGATTGATCAAGAATCCTGATCACATCCGTGAGGGCCTTCCACAGAGAGTCTTTGCCGGCGTTGCCGGTTATTCCAAAACGCATGGGTTGAGTCCGTTGGGAAACCGGGTTACGAGGACACTCCCGGGCCGTTCCGCAGAGGTTACGCCTGTTCGCACCCCGGGTCCATTATACACAGCGAATTGGCAGGGCACGTAAAGAGCAAGAATACATTACATCTGAGACCAGTACATGCCGAATAGAACCCGGTATTTCAGGATTCAAAGTGCCAACCCATCGAGTCTGTACTCGCCGGGCGTTACCGTCGAGATTGTCATCACCCCGGGCATACCTCGGCATACCGTGGTGGGATTGGCCCAGGGAGCGGTCAAGGAATCACTCGATCGAATCCGGGCTGCCCTCGGAGCGGCTGGATACACCTTTCCACGAGGAGCCATTACTGTGAATCTCGCTCCCGCGGATACGCGCAAGGACGGCTCTGCATTCGATCTACCTATCGCGTTGGGTATTCTGGCGGCAGATGGTCAGATGAGGACTGACGCGTTGCAGCAGGCTGCGTGGCTGATAATGGGGGAGCTGACCCTGGACGCACGGGTTCAACCGGTAGAGGGAGTCATGCCGGCCATTCTGGACGCCAGGAAAGAGGGCGTCTCCAATGTCATCCTGCCCCGGGGCAATATGCCCGAGGCATCTGCATTTCCGGGAATGCACGTGGGGGCCGTTCGTTGTCTGAAAGAGGCCGTTGACATCCTGGAAGGAGCGCAGGCTATTCAGCCCATAACGAATCTGACTCAGGCACCGTTGCCAACAACCGCACCAGACTTTGCGATAGTCATCGGCCAGGAAGCCTGTGTGCGCACCTTGGCGTTGGCAGCTGCAGGATCCCATAATGTACTTCTGACAGGCCCCCCGGGGTGCGGAAAAACCCTCATGGCCCGGTGTATGGAGGGCATTCTGCCCTCCTGGTCCCGGTCCTTGGCGTTGGAGGCCACGTGTCTGCATTCCCTGAGGCGCCCGGGAATGGCTTTGCTGGAACGTCGACCGTTCCGAAGACCCCACCACTCCGTTTCAACGGCCGGGTTGCTCGGGGGTGGAACGCCATTAAGGCCGGGTGAGGTATCACTGGCCCACGGGGGTGTCCTTTTCCTCGATGAGTTACCCGAATTTCACCCGGGTGCCCTCGAGGGTTTGCGGGAGCCCATGGAGGAGGGTAAGGTGACACTCTCCCGTGCAAACGGTGTAGAGGAGTATCCCTCCAATTTTCAGCTTGTGGCCGCTATGAATCCGTGTCCGTGTGGCTTTGCTGACAGTCCGGATCGGCGCTGTTCGTGTACGGATCGCAGACGAAAGATGTACCGTGCACGGATAAGCGGTCCGTTGCTGGATCGGATTGACATGCATATTCCAGTCGGTCGCGTTGACCCGGCGCGCCACATCGACAGGGATCCGGTGTCATCGTCCGCTTGGGCGCAGCGCGTAGACCGGGCTTCAACCCGGCTCGTCGAGGAACCACCTGTGATCGATCAGACTGAGGAGCAGGTGCTTATAAAAACAGTCGCTTCGCTCGGAGTGTCCATGCGAACCGTAGCCAGTATCAGACGCATTGCCAAGACCGTAGCGGCCTTTGAGGAGGCCGACCGGGTCCAGCGTGACCACATGGCCGAGGCCATTCGGATCGGTGGACACAGTCGACTGATCTGACGGTCACGTGCCCTTTTTACCGGACACCCGAGGTAAGGCGCTGGTCCGTGGCCATCAGTAGCCGCAGGTTGAGCGCGCGCGCAGCCGAGGCCACATCAGCCAGGTCCTTCACATACGCGTCCTCGTCGGCCCGCAACACAAGGGCGTTGCGTCCCTGCAGGACATCCTGGATGGAGGGAATGAGTTGGTCCCTGCTTACCTGGCGCTGCTCAACGTAGAAGGTGCCCTCCGAGGTGATGGCCACTGATACATATTGGCCAGCGGTCGGCGACGCTGCTTGCGTTCTGGGCAGGGTAACCTGGATCCCGAATTGCGGGATGAAGTTGCTGGTAAGCAAGAAGAAAATGAGCAGCAACAAGACGATATCAGCCAGACCGGCCTGACTGAAGCTCATCAGTGGCTTGCGCTCTGTCGAGAAATTGAGGGGCATGCTGTGCCGGAATGCGTCCGTTTATCCTAGAAGTGCGAGGTGTAGTCGGTCGACGACCGGGTGTTCGGGGCTGGGGCCTGCAGGAGGTCGATGAACTCCGTTGCGGACTGCTCCATGTCATTGACCAGCCTTTTGATCAGGCCCAACAGGTAGTTGTAGAAAAAGTAGGCCAGAATCCCGACCACGAGTCCAGCAGCCGTGGAAATGAGCGCTTCCCAAATTCCTCCGGCAAGGACGCTCGGGTTGACGTTGCCCTGCAGGCTCTGGATTTCCTGGAAGGCGTCAATCATCCCCGTAACCGTGCCAAGGAATCCCAGCATCGGAGCAATACCGGCAATGGATGCCAGGATATCCATCCGCTTCTCCAGTTCGAAAGCCTCATGCTTACCCGCCGCATTCACAGCGTCCTGTATCTCGGCAATCGGTCGCCCGAGCCGTTCCAAACCGTGTTTCAGGATGCGCGTAAGCGGTTTGTCATTGACCTCGCAAAAAGCGTGGGCACCGTCAACATTACCTGAGGCCACAAAATCGCGTATGCGACCCATGATCTCCTGCTTGTCCGTAGCCGACTTGCGGATGGTTGTCAGACGCTCGACCAAGAGATAGACGGTAAGCAGCGACAGCAACAGTATAGGTACCATGATCCAGCCCGCCTGGAAAATGATATCCAACTGGGTAGCGGAAGGGACATCGGTCAGGGCCTGAAGCGTGTCAACAGGCAGGACGTCTGCGTCTTGCAAGGCGTGGAGCCGCATGGAGGTTGTTTCGGTTGATCGTGGTTGGATGATGTGCAAGGTGGTCAGCGCACAGAGAGGACCCACGTCCCGTCTGGCAAGTCGGAAGCAAATCGGGTTCTGGCTGAATCAGCCAAGGCCGCGGTGCTGAAATGGCCTACCGCAGCTCGGTAACGAATGCCATTCTCGGATTCGTATCTGAGGATCCCCTGTGGCCAGCCAAGCGCTTCGTAGGAAGCGAGAAGGGATTGTACCCTTTCCTGACGCACTGCCGAGCCGATAATGAGCGTATATCCGCCCATACCTTGACTGATCGACACGCGTGTTTCATCCACCTGGTCCTCGGTAGAGCCCGGGATAATGGCGTGAGGAGCCTCGACTATCGGAATTTCCTTCATCGGGGTTGTTTCCTCGGAAATGTCCTTATCGTCGGGCAACCCGGTTTGTACCTCCTCGGGGGTGGGTCCGGCGGTTACCTCCGAGAATGGTTCGGCCGGTTCAGGAGGCGAAGATGTGATTGCAACAGGATCTGTGTCGTCCCCTTGCACGAGGCTGAAAACGACAGCGCCTGAAACGACAAGAAGCAAGGCCAGCGCAACCCATCCCGCACGTGTTGATGACGATCGTTGTAGTCGCCTGTCCCGATGTGAGGGACTCGTTGATGGAGGTGCAGGGGAGGGTTCTACCCCAGTGTCGGCTGTCAGGCCCTTCAGGGTGCCCGGCGGCATGCCTGGCGCGGTATCCGTCGTGGCGGGTACGTGAGCAGGCGCTGCTTCGGTGGTACCGTCATTGGCGTCCACCGTATCGTCCGTGGTAACGTCGCTGGATTCATTACCAGCTTCGTCGGCGGGCACTATGGCCTCCTTGGAAAGACGTTCCTCCGATGCGACAGGTTGACTATTGCTGGGCTCCAGATCTTCGGATTGAGTCCCTCGGACAAACCCTTCGACCTCCGGTAAGTCGTACACTACCGGAAAGTCGCTGTCCAGTTCGAAGCGAAGTCCGTCCCCGCTGGTTGTGAAGGTGCCCAGTCCCTTAATGATGCTGATACCGCTGGTCCCGATTTCCCTGCGGATCTCGTCAACCCATGCATCCGCCAGGCGGGTAGATTCCCGGGCGTCAAGGCCTGACTCCAGCCGGATCAGGTCGGCAAGGGTAATGGGATCCTGTCGATTCCCCTCAGTCATCTTCACGAGGGCTCTGATTCATTTGCATATCCCACGTCTGGGTGTCTGACGTGAAGGCGATCCCGTTGACGGGTGGGGTCCAGACGCGTCGGCCTCCGGCCTCAATTACGTCGGAGGCTCGGTTCTGAGGTGCCAGTATGCCCATACCCTCGATGTGCACGGTTTTCCCCTCAAGCAGGGCTTTGGCCAATACCCGTCCTATGGATACGCGTTGCTTCACGATGGGGGCGTTCGAGTCGAAAGTGGCGGGATGTAACGAGCGACGGCAAGATAAGGGTTGGTACGAGATGGTTACCAACGGTATCTCAGGCCAAGGAAGAAGGCAGTGGATTCATAGGCGTAATTGCGCCAGAACTCCTGCGACGGTCCCAGGTCCCTTACACCGGTCATGATGCTGTAATTGCTATGGAAGAACCAGGCCACCTGTGCATTGATTCGGGTCACGGATGGGACATCTATGGTGCCTGCCGTATCGGCCGTACGGCTTGCCTCGTAGCGCAGGGAAAGCCGGGACTCCAGATCTCCACCGAGCAGATTCAAGGAGATGAACCCTCCGATGGCCAGTGGGGATACATACGGAACCGAGCTACCCGTTGAGGCCAGCGTTGCATCCTGCCACAGTGCGTTAAGCCCGATCTGCAGACCTTCCATGGGCAACATGGACAGGTCCACGGAAGAAAAAAGAACATCGGCCGACCGGTACGACAGGGCCGGATAACCCTCCGTGTAACCACGCAGCGGAGCATCCGGCTCAGCAGCTAACCTGTGGAAAGGTTGATCCCTCCACCCACCGGAGACCCGTGCGGAGGCCACCTTGGACTCGAAATGCACGCCCAGGCGCGCGTCAAGCGTTGCGATGGAGGGCAGCATGACCGGTTCATCCATCACGACAGGGACCTCTTCCATTATGTCCCTCAGATACCCGGACGACATCATGGATCGCACCGCTGCCTCTACGGTAACGGTAGAGGATGCTGCGTATGCTATGTCCACAATGGGAGCTACGTAGGCCAATTGTCGTGCCGGATCCCGACCGGTCTGAGACCGGCTGTCGAACCCGAGGATGGTTGCCCCAGCGCCTGCCGACAATCGAGCAGAGACCTTGCGGCTGAACTCGGCTGAGAACAACCCGGATCGAACGGTGCCACCAGGGAAAGAGGCCTCATCAAGCCCCGTTCCGATGGCATCTGCTGACAGCCGCAGATTGCCATCAAATACTGGCAGATCTACGCGAAAGGTCGTTCCTGCGAAACCAGCTTCTCTTTTCGTGGCTGGATCGCGGCGGAGGGCAGGGTCGAAGAGGTCGGTTTGAACGTGGCTGCGTCCCGTCCTGGTTTCCCATCGGAATTGGATTGCGGCATCCGGAGCAGATGCAATGGACACGCGACCTTCATAACCACCAAACCTCCTGGCAGGATTGAGCCGGGAAATGGTAGCTGCACCCGGAACGGCTCCGAAGAGGCCGTAGGACCGGCGAAAACCCTCCGCTTCCAGATTCATGACGAGCGCCCCGGTGCGATGCTCGAGACCCAGGCCGCCACGGTATGCATCCCTTCCTGAGGTGGCGTCTGCTCCACCAACGGTCACATCGTGTCCGTCCGAACCAAAATAATCAACGTCCAACAGCGCGGTGGTTTTTCGGGTACGCACCAACGTGGCTTGAGCGGCGATGCGACGATCGAGGAACGCTCCGATGCGTGCTTCAATCAGTCCGCCAGCCGGGGTGCGTTGGGCCATTCCAGAGATCTGAGGCGGATCAGGCGGGATGAGGGGTGAGGGAGGAAGCGCTACACTCCGTTGGGTGTACGCCTCTGTGTAGGGCTCACGATCGGCCGGGATGTCCGGCACGCGTGGAGGTGGATTGAATCCTGCAATGGGTTGGCGGCGCAGGGCAGGGAAGGATATAGCAAGATCCCCAGTTATTTCGACCTCCCTGGGAGCAAGATCGGGAAGGACGGTATCCTGCTGCCCCCAAGCAGTGGATGCGAAAAGGCAAAAGGCGAAGCTGATGGTGCACAGTCTAGTGATGCTCATCCCCTGAGAACCTCCAGGCGCTCGGATGCTGTCATCGCCTCGTTGGTGTCCGGATACATGGTTTCAATGGTCTCATATAACGTGATCGCCTGCCCCACTTCTCCTTGTTGCTCAAAGGCACTGGCCTGGGTGAGCAGGCTCCTGGCTACCCACACAGGATAGCCGGCAAAGAGGGCTTGCATTCGGGACAGGGTTTCAATGCCCTCATCAAGACGCCCTGCATCCAGGTGGATCTTTCCGAGCAGGAAAAGGGCTTCGGCTCCTGTCTCGTCTCGAGCTTGGGAGGCAACCATGTCAAAAAGACGCATCGCCTCGGTAAGGTCTCCATTGGACTCGGCAATGCGTGCCAACCCCAGCCATGCCGGGTAGGTCGCATCGCCCGGCGGAATGTCGGAAACGGTTTGCCGTAGCAATTCCTCAGCCTCGTCGGTGCGCCCTTGACGAGCGAGCACCAAGGAGAGTCCATACCGTCCCTCGGCCCGTGCTCGCACATCATCGCCGGCAGAGTCTTCCATAAGCCTGAAAAAGCGTTCCGCTTCCTCGATGTTGCCTGCAGACAGGAGCAAGTGACCGAGGGCACCGGCGGAGGCAACCTGCCTGGGACTGTCTGGATAGCGCTCCGCCACGATCCGGTAAGCCGCCATGGCTTGCTCGGTTTCGCCCCTGGACATATGGCCTTCAGCCAAGTAATAATGCGCATGCCCCATCAGGTCCGATGTGGTCGCTTGCTCAAGGAATTGCTGGAAATCGAGCATGGAGGCATCCACCAGACCAGCCTGATACTTGGCTTCAGCCTGGCGGAACCGGAGCTGATCGGCTGCCGGAGTCCCTTGGAGAGCCGTTGCGAGGGAGTCTACAAGCGCATCGGCGCGATCGTTCTGACCGTCGGCCATCAAGGCGAACTGGATGCCAGCGGCGGCATCAGCTACGAAAGGACTGTCGGCATAGTCCGTCAGCACCGTCTGGTACTCCCGAACAGCCGCAGCACTGTTTCCAGCGTTGAAATACGCATCTCCCTTCCCGTACTGCGCTTTTGCCGCCAAAGGGTCCAGCGGAAAGGACGCAATCAGTGTTTCGTATTCCCGGATGGCCTGCTCATACTCCTGATTCATGAAAAAGAGGTAGCCCAACTGATACCGAGCCTCCTCACGCCATTCGCTGGCAGGGTATTCGGCAAGGAGATCGTTGAAGGTGGACATGGCCTCGAAGGCGTCACCCGTATTCGAGTAGGCCTGGCCGATCTGATAAAGGGCATAATCGTCACCCGCAGCGGCCATCCCTCCGTACACACGCACGGCCGCAGGATATTCCTTCAGCGCGAAATAGCTGTCCGCCAATCGTAACCGGGCGTCGGATCGGTACGGAATCGTTCCGGTCTCATCCCTGAACGAGTCCAGGAACTGCTCGAAACGGGGAACAGCCGCGGCGTACTGGCCTTGCCGGAAGTAGGTCCATCCGAGGGCATACTGAGCAGCTTCAGCATGTTGGCCGGCCGGAAAATCAGCAATGTAATCGGTGAAGAGCCGCTCAGCGGCAGCGTAATCTCCCCGCTGAAAATTGCTCTCAGCAGCCCAGAAGAGGGCTTCCCCGGCCTCCATGCCCTCCTGTTGTTTGAACAGCGCCATGAACTGCTCGGCTGCCTCCGTATAGCGGGCCGTCCGGTAGTTGAGCCAGGCCCGCTGGAATATGATCTCCATTGCCAGCGAGGGATCTGCCGTACCGGCCGCAATGGCGGCATCGAATGCTTCATGGGCAGCATCGAAATTTCCCAAGGCAATCTCAGTATTGCCCAGATGCTTCCACGCCTCACCTGCCACGTCGGAGTCCGGGTAGGTTTCCACAAGCTCGGCAAAGGCATCCCGAGCGCGTTGCCACTGCCGAAGCTCGTAGAGGGTTATGCCAAGCTCCAACTGCCCTCGGTCCGCCAAGCGGTGGTCAGGATAACTCCTGAGGTATGCACGATAGGCATCGACGGCTCCAGGCAGGTCCTCTGCGCGCCTCAGGTTGACGGCCCTGTAATATGCTGCCGAGGCGGCGAGGACGGTATCTTCCTCATCTATGACCCGGGCAAAGGTATCCGCGGCCCACTGCCAAGCGCCTTCGTGGTGATAATTCCATGCCAGCCCGTAGAGGGCGCGGGCATAATAGGGGGAAGAGGGGTCTCCTTCGGTAAAATAGCGGTAGCTGATAATGGCCTGATCACTGCGACGCAACTGGTTCTGGCTTTCGGCCAGGAGGAACATGGCACGGTCACGGGTTGAACCGGTCACATTGGGGAGGCGGCGCTCGATGTCCTCGGAAGCGCGGGCGAAGTCTCCTATGGCATAGTAGACTTCGGCAAGGGCCAGTCCCATGTCGCGCGCATGGGTGGAAGATCCGAATTGGCGGTCCAATCGTTCGAAGGCGGTTGCTGCTGCCTCCATCCGCTCCAGCGCGACCAGTCGGTAGGCGACGGCATACGCAGCCTTTGCTGCCACCTCCGTTTGGGCATGCTCGACAATAATGCGTTCGAGGTAACCCAGTCCTTCGTCTGGTCGGTCCAGATTGAAGGCGGACTCGGCCATCCAATACAGGGCCCGGGAGGCCTGATCAGGCGTGGGAGAGCCTTCCAGAACCTGTCCTAGTGTTCGGAGGGCCTGCTCGAAGGCAGCTTGCTCGAAAAAATAGGCCCCAAGAGCCAGGCGCGTTCCGAAGGCGAAGCGGTGTCGGGGGTGTTGCTCGTCGAAGCTCGTGAGTAGGGCAATGGCCTCTTCCTCACGTCCGAGCGCCAGGTACGACTCCGCCTCATAGTACATGGCCTCCGGCGCAATCACATGATCTGGCCAGGAGGATCTTAGAGTGTGGAAGGATCGAGCCGCACCGGCGAACAGGTTGTTGTTGAACTGGGTCAACGCCTGTTCAAACTGGTCCTGGATTGCCTGGTCCGCGGGTTGGGCCAGAGCGGTCGTCGCCAGTAAGAACAGCGGCACGATCAGCCCGGTGACAGTGGAAGCAGCCACCGTGTAGGCAGCACGACCTGCAGTTAAAAAGGTGTTCAATCCGCGCAAGGGGAGAGTCATGGACCGGCTGAAGGGGGGCTTGGTAAAATGCCTGCTTGTGGGGTGGCCAGGTAGCGCTCAATCATCAAGGCTGCCGACTGGGCCGCTGAGCGGGGAGTCATGCGCGGCGACCGGATGGGGCCATAACCCGCTTCGACCTGGTACGTTTCCTGCTCGGAGGGCCTTTGATCCTTTGAATACGCGGTTAAGGCGCGGTATGGCAGGGTGCACAGCGGAAACTGGCGGAATCTCTTGGTATCTTTGTCGACGGTTCATGTCATCCTACTCCCTCCACGCGTCTCCCCTCCATGAGTCTACTAGCCGTCGGAACCGTCGCATTCGATCAGATTGAAACGCCATTCGGCAGACGCGATCGAGCCTTGGGTGGCAGTGCCACCTATCTGACCCTTGCATCCCGGTTCATGACGGATGCCGTGAATCTGGTTGCTGTCGTCGGCAGCGATTTTCCAGAGGAATACGTGGAGGTACTGCGCTCCCGCAATGTCAACCTGGACGGTCTGGAACGACGTGCCGACCAGAAGACCTTTGCCTGGGGTGGACGCTACCATTTCGACCTCAATAACCGGGATACGCTCTTTACGGACCTAAATGTGCTGTCCGAGTTCCATCCGACCCTCCCGGGGCATTACACCGACGCCAAGATTGTATGCCTGGGGAATCTGGATCCAAGTGTGCAAGCGCACGTGATGGATCAGACCACGTCTGCCGACCTGGTGTTGTGCGATACCATGAACTTCTGGATCGAGAACACCCCTGACGCCCTCGATGAGCTACTCGGGAGAGTGGACTGTCTCGTCATCAACGACTCGGAGGCTCGGGAACTGGCAGGAGAGCCCAATCTGATCCTGGCGGCTCGAAAGATCCGGGATCGGGGTCCTCGCATCCTCATCATAAAAAAGGGTGAACATGGGGCCCTCATGTTCGTGGAGAACACCGTGTTTTCCGTGCCAGCCTATCCACTGGAGGATATACAGGACCCAACGGGTGCAGGAGATGCCTTCATGGGTGGTTTCGCCGGGTATCTGTCTGGTTGCAGCAGCATTACACTGGATGCGCTCAAGAACGCCCTGGTCTATGGCTCTGTCGTGGCATCCTTCACGGTCGAGAAATTCGGTCCCGAAGGATTGTATGATTTGACCCGCGCTCAAATAATGGAACGCATAGGCGCGTTTCGAGATTTGACTACGATCCCCCTCGACGTAGTATAAGAGTCGTCGAGAGGAGGGGGTTTGGCTGTAGTGGGCATCGAAATCCTGCTGCCCCAGCCGCTTGGAAGGAGAGTTCAACGGGAGCGTCCCGGCCGCAGGGTCCGGGCCGCTGTACCGATTTCAGTAAACCATTGGGCAAGCATGCCATTTCCAACCGGCATATTCCATTATGGGGCGTTGGCCTCCCTTATCATTATTACCGGGTGTACTGGGAAAGATGCCACGCCATCTGTGGACGGCTCCCTTGGGGCGGAGTCTGGGTACGTGCCGATTGTCTTGGAGGGAGGAAATGCAGAGCGTCGACTGCGTTTCTACGTTGGCAGTATTTCCGGCGCCGAGGCGAAGGATCCCGTCTCAGCAGGTCTCTTGATCAACCGGGATGGACAGTGGCTCCTTCAGGATCCCAGGCGTATCGGCGGCATGCCATCTAGTCATCTGCAGACCCTTTTCGACCAGTCGGTGGAAAGCGGCTTTCTTGGTCTCGATGATCTGGAAGACTATGTTCAGGAGCATTACTACGCAGCCCGGGAGTTTCCGGCTACGCTGGATGCATGGCAGGAGAGGCGGGGGAGTTGGTCTGAGCCGGATTGGTTCAAGTTGGAGGTGCAAGGAAGCATGGTACCACAACGTCGAATCACCTGGGTTCGACGAGCGGACGTAGAGGCGGCCCTTGATGGAATGACATCACTTACTGATTCCATCGTCTATCGGCAGGGTACCGTCTTCATTGGTGAGCATGTCGGGAATGGTGGTATTGACGAAACCACCATCATGTACAAGCGTGGGGATGGCTTGTGGGATTTTCTGGCTTACGACGGTGAGGGGAACCTGACCGACCTGATCCGGAAAGAACCGAGGGACATGCTGATTCCAACCCGATGCACAGGGTGCCACTATGGGGATCGTATGTTTGAACCGGAACGCAGTTTTCCCGCCATGGCCTCTCCTGGTCCATCCGGGGAGCGTTCTATCTTCGTTCCAACAGCGTGGCGCCAGCCATCGATTGCTCGTCAGATGCAGGAACACGCTCGGCGAAGTGATACCGTCCTCGGGCTCTATGCCACGCTCTATCTGGCTGAAGCTGTTTCGGGTGATTCCCCGCATCCTGCAAAAGCCCGTGCCTACATGCACAAGTTTGGTCTTGATTCATTACAACCCTAGCGCCTCATGAGTTCTGGTCCCGACAAGCCGGCGGGTATTGTTCGCCTGTGCAATGCTACTTTTTTTGCCCGCCACGGCGTTTCCAAGGAGGAGCGCCTGATTGGTGGGCGTTTCGAAGTGGACGTGACCATGCAGGTCGATTTCCGTGAAGCTGCAGCGACGGACGACCTTACGAAAACGGTTGATTATGAAAGCGTGTATGCGACCGTTCGGGGCATTATTGAAGGGTCTTCGTATAGATTGATTGAACGGTTGGCCCACGACATTGCTCAGGCCATCCTGGATCAACAGACCCTTGCGCTTTCCGTCGACGTGTCGGTTCGCAAAATCAATCCTCCAGTGGGCGGGCCATGTGCCTATGCAGAGGCCCTTTACAATGCGGTTCGATCGTGAAAAATCTCTACCTCATCCGACACGGTAAGTCTGACTGGAACGCGGACTATGAAAAGGACCAGCAGCGGCCTCTCAACACGCGGGGCCGGCTGGACGCGGGCAAGATTG
Organism: Rhodothermales bacterium; assembly: GCA_017859335.1. Taxonomy (GTDB): domain Bacteria; phylum Bacteroidota; class Rhodothermia; order Rhodothermales; family UBA10348; genus JAAZVD01. Next base: position 19,092 of record JAFMNH010000032.1, read on the forward strand.
GAGCTTGCCTGAAGCGGGCATCCGTAAGCCCTGATCGCGTACTCTGCTCCTCTGCTATACGTACGCGGCAAACGCTTGAGATTCTGAAGGAGGAGGCTGGGTGGAGGTCGGAAGTGTTTGTCGAGAACATGCTGTACTTGGCCGATCCCGAGGATGTATTACGCCTCATCAGCAGGCAGCCAGACAAGGTCGAAACACTGGTTATTGTCGGTCATCAACCGTTCACGGGCCAGGTTGCCAGCCTGTTTCTTGGGGGTCGACCTATTGAGGTGCCGACCGGCTGTGTCATAGGGATGGAGTTCGATGCCCTGACGTGGAGCGATGCCGTGTCGGAAGAGGGACGCTTGCTGATGCACCTGCTACCCCGGAGGTTGGGTTGAGTCCATGCCGTCAAACCGCTTGACAACCGAAGATCTTCATGTCGTGGTTCTGGGTCACGGTCCAGACGGCGCCAGCCTGACACAGCTGTTTTCTTCTGGCAAGGACTGGGACGTATCCGACCGGGTCACCACGGACCGCCTGGTTGATGTCATCATTCTGGCGGGTACGAAAAACCTCGATTCATCCCAGATCGATCTCTACAAGCAGCAGCACCCCGAGGTCTTGGTGCTGGCCTCGAGGTCCTTGACGCAGGACCAGGTTTGCTGGGAGGAGGTCGGTGAGTTTGTAGATGATCTCTTTGATTCTCCGAACGAGCTGATGGAGCGGCTTCCTTTCTTGTTAAAGCGGGTAGCCTTGAGGAACGCCCGGCGTCAGCAGTTCGAGGCTGTCTTCCTGAATGCCGTTGATGCCATCATCATCATCAATCGCTCCGGTCGAATCATTCGCGTCAACAAAGCTGCCGAAGCGGTTTTCCAGTACAATGCGGCCGAGTTGTGGGGCAAGAACGTTTCGATGCTCATGCCCGAGAGCTATGCCCGCAATCACGACGGCTACATCCGAAATTACCTGCAAACGGGCGTCAAAAAGGTTCTTGGTATAGGAAGGGAGGTAGAGGGACAGCGCAAAAACGGTGAGGTGTTTCCCATGGAGCTTGCATTGAGCGAGTTTCAGTCGAAGGGAGATCCTTTTTTCGCAGGTTTCGTCCGCGATATCACCGAGCGGCGCAGGCTGGAACACGAAGTACTGCGCACCTCAGAGCACGAGCGACGCCGCGTGGGTCAGGATCTGCACGATGGATTGGGGCAGATGCTGACCGGCATCAGCCTGATTGCGGGCAACTTGGCGCAGAAATTAGGTCAGGAACATCATCTCCTGGCAGAGGACATGGCTGAGGTGGTCGAGCTGGTACGCGATGCCGACCGCATGAGTCGGACGATTGCCCGTGGTCTGGTTCCTGTGGAACTGGATGGTGAAGGCCTGCCGGCTGCCATTGATGGGTTGTGTACGAACGCTCGAAAATTCTTTTCGGTTGATTGTCGATTCTCCCAGGAGGGCAGGCCGCGTATCCAGGATTCCAGCGCCGTGTCCAACCTCTATCGCATTGCACAGGAGGCCATCAGTAATGCGGTGAAGCACGGGCGCGCGAAACGCATCGACGTCTCCCTGCGGGCAGTAGGGGGTGAACTCGTTTTGACAGTCATGGACGATGGGGTAGGCTTTCCCCATACATTGACCAAGAATCGTGGCATGGGCGTGGACATCATGGGCTACCGGGCGCGGGTCATCAATGCCCGATTGGCCATAAATCGCCGGGATGAGGGTGGTACAATCATCACATGTGTTTTATCTTACCAAAATTAATTTTTCTATTTATCCAAAATAAAAAATGATTAAGATCGTAATAATTGATGATCACCCTCTCATGAGGAAAGGCCTGGCCATGTCCTTGGAGTCAGAAGCTGATATCCGAGTGGCAGCACAGGCAGCCAGCGCAGAAGATGGACTGGGCATCATCGAGGCCGAAGATCCCGATCTGGTGGTGGTGGACATTTCCCTGCCGGGCATGAGCGGTATCGAGCTGGTAAAGCAGGTCCAAGCCATCCGCCCGGAGATGAAGACGCTGGTCGTCAGTCGTCATGATGAGGCGCTGTATGCCGAACGGGCCATACGGGCAGGTGCCAAAGGCTATGTGATGAAATTGGAAGCCCCCGATGTGATGATTAAAGCCGTACGCAGGGTGATGAACGGTGGGATCTATGTTTCCGAAAAGGTCAATGAGCGCTTGCTCATGGGAATGGTGTCCGGGAACGAATTATTGTCCCAGTCGCCTCTGGATGTGCTCAGCGATCGAGAGCTTGAGGTGTTTGAACTGACGGGCAAGGGTTTTGGCACCAGGGAAATTGCCGAGCGTCTGCATCTTTCAGTGAAGACGGTTGAGTCGTACCGGGCTCGCATCAAGACCAAACTGAACCTGTCCAATGCAGCTGAATTGATGCAGCATGCGGTGCAGTGGGTAGAAGGAGAGCGGGCTGGATAAGAGCGTCCTGCGCTTTGAGAAATGGGGATCCGCTCGCCTCATGTGGGGGAGTGACCTGCATCGAGGTGTACGAATCCACTACATCGGCCTGCCGGTGCTTACTACATGGGGTCAGTCATTTTCCTGATGACGGCTGGATGGGGTTTTGGTAGCGTGTGTGTGAATCCAGCACACACCATGCATCCAGAGAGGTCGTCATGAAGGCCCGCTTCCAAACCCGTTCCTCCGATTACACACCCATTGCACCCGGTGCTTCAGGATCCAGCCGCTCCACCCTGGGGGCTCCAGGCTCTGATAATCCACGCAGACCGTGGAAAGCTGACGGGAAGGATATAAAAAAGCTGTACCGATCCACATTGATGCTTGGTTGTGTCTTGAGCCTGGGTACGGTCACGGCTCTCATGCGGGCTGATCTTCATCAGGCGGACGATGGGTTCGATGTTCGCTTACGGGAGCAGGAAATTGTGCAGATCGAGGAGGTGGAGCAGACTAGACAGGAACAGAAGGCACCACCGCCACCGCGTCCTCCTGTGCCCGTGGAGGTGCCAAATGATGTGATATTCGAGGACATCGAACTGGACCTTGACGTGACCCTGGATCTGGATGCCGCTGTATTCGACATACCACCACCACCGCCTGCACCCGCTCAGGACGAGGTAGAGGATGAACCGGAAATATTCGTGGTGGTCGAGCAGATGCCTACCATCATCGGTGGGACCGCCAGGATGTACGAAGTACTCGAGTATCCCGAGATAGCCCGTCAGGCCGGAATTGAAGGTATGGTTGTCGTTCAGGTGGTTATCCGTCCGGATGGAACCCCAGCAGACCCCATCATTGCGCGAAGCGGAGGCGACGTGCTGGATGAGGCCGCTGTCCGGGCCGTCATGCAGCTGACCTTCGAACCCGGAAGGCAGCGCGGAAAAGCGGTTTCGGTTCGCTTGGCCATTCCCATTCGGTTCCGGCTCAAGGAAGTGCCCAAGTGATTCTAGAAGGCCCCCTGGAGGTGACGGGAAATCTCCTACAATGGCACAGTGGTAGTCGCTGTCAATTCCGCGAGATGGATCGTGCCTTTTTGGAGCGTCCGTTATCTCAGGCAAAGCCTACCCGGAAATATTGCCAGCAGGCAATCCCTATTCCATGCCAGCACAGAACCCCAGGGACGTTCGCTCATCAGAATTTCCAACCGCAGCTCCCGTGGAGTCGCAGCTGAAGTTCCTGGTCAACTATGCCATTTTCGCCCCGTCACTCTACAATACGCAGCCATGGTCCTTTCGCATACTGGACCACACCGTCGACATCTACGCAGACCGGAGCCGCGGTCTTGCAGTGGTTGATTCGGAGGATCGATATCTGACCATCAGTTGTGCAGCTGCTATTCAGTTGTTCGAGACTGCGCTGAAGGCCTTCGGGTTTGACTTCGAAAGCTCCCTCTATCCGGATCTCAATGATCCCGACCTGTTGGGACGGATTACGGTGCGCAGTAACAAGCCCGATCATGTGCCAGACGAGGACATGCTGCGTGCCATTGTCAACCGAACAACGATCCGTAGAGGATTTCGGTCACAATCCCTGCCGAGCGCGTTCCGGGATGGGTTTGTCACGAGGGGCCATCCCTTCGGTGTTCACTTGCAGGTGATCGAGAGTGAAGATGCACAGCAGCTCCTTCTTGACCACCTTTTGGAGTTGGAGCGTATCCAATGGGAGGACGCCCATTTTCGGCGTGAAGTGGAATCCTGGATGCATCCGATGCGTGAGCGCACACGGGATGGCGTCCCGGTGCATCGCGGCGAGCCCCTTGGCCCCTATCTGTGGGGGAAATACAGCGAAGCGCCAGCGGATGCTACCATGCTCGTGGCCTTGATGCTGGAGGCGGATACTCCCCGCGCGTGGGTTGAGGCTGGCAGAACGCTCATGCAGAAGCTGGTTGAAGCTTCGATACACGGGGTGGGGGCTGCCATCATTCGGCTGATGCCGATATCAGTCCTTGTCCGCTCAGCGCTGTGCCATTCCGCGGCCTATACAGGCGAGCCTGTTTTATTGCTCCGGTTCGGATATCCTCTTCGCAGATACATCACGTCCCGACGCACCTCGGTGGACTTCATGCGCCCGCCCGGCTCGGTCAACTAGCTGCTGTCACGCTGCTTCGACCGTAAAATGAAGCAGGAACGAATACATCAGGTCATCGACTTCTGTCGTGTCCTGCAATGAATCGAGTACGCTCTGGAAGTCTTCGTCCGATGGCAGTTGGAGACGGTAATACTCCCTGTAATTTATCAGTCGCTCAGCTTCACGCCGTTTGTCAAGCTCTGAGTGGAATTGGGTGCCATACATCGGTTTACCTGCCATCCTGAAAGCCTCGTAGGGTTGCGACCCGTTGTCTGCCAACTCGATGGCACCCGGTGGCAGGATGGTGACCCGATCGTGGTGACCCATGTTGGCCATGAAGGAGGCAGGGAAACTGCCCAACAACTCATCCTCCATGCCGGCTTCAGTCAGGTTGATGGTGTGGCAGCCCAGTTCAGCACGCTCAGGGTCATGCTCGACCTTCCCGCCGAGGGCGCGGGCTATGAGTTGGTGGCCCCAGCAGGACCCGAATGTCGGTATGCCCTGATCGTAGGCGCGCTGGATCAGTCCCAGTAAAAACGGCATCCAGGCATAGTCATTGGCTGCGGAGTACTCTCCGGCACCCCCGATAAAGAACGCATCGTACCCTTCCAGCAAGGTATCCTGTGGCAAGACGTCCAAGGTGGGGAGATTCACGGCATCCAGCTGGTTGTGACCAAGGCGACAGCGCTCCAGGAAGCACTCCTGCTCCTGACGCTCCATATCCGGTGTATTTCGGGCCTGAAGCAGCAGGACCCGGATATCTGACAAAGATTTGGACATGGTACGTTCGCTTTGGTAGATGTCAGCTGGAAAGAAGATCGGGAAAGGATGATACGATCAGTCGATACAGGAGATTGAGTGGCAATCCCACGACCGTGTAGTAGTCTCCCCGGATGTGGTTTACAAAGAAAGCCCCTTGGTCATCCTGGATACCGTAGCTACCCGCCTTGTCCAATGGCGCTCCACTGTCGACATAGCGGCTAATTTGGGTGTCGGTAAGTTTGTCAAAGGTGACGTCTGTTACCCCCAGTCCGACCACGCTTCGGTCTGTGGCATTGTGAATCAAGCCGACGGAGGTCATTACCTGGTGGGTGCGTCCACTGAGCGTCTTCAACATCCTGGCGGCCTCTTCCGGTGAGTCCGGTTTTCCGAGGATTGCGCCATCAATGACAACAACCGTGTCTGACCCGAGGACAAGGGAATTCGGGCGTGATGGCGCTACCGCCCCTGCTTTGGCCAGCGCCAGCCGCTTCGTCATGCCCTCAGCAGTTTCCTCGCCAACCATACGCTCATCCACGTCTGCAGGGTGGACGACGGGATCAAGTCCCATGGCCTTCAGAAGATGCAGGCGGCGGGGCGAGGCTGAGGCCAGAACCAGAGGGACAGTCAATCTCATGAATCCTGCGGATGATTCGGGGTAGTGATGGTCGTGTGGTCACGACTGAAGGGGCTTGTGCGCACAGTGTAAGCACACAAGAAGAAGAACCAAGATGATACCCAAAATAACCAGGAAGGGCCTATTGCCCAGACGCATGTAGAGCGTCTCCCGTTGCAGCAGCGGCAGGTCCGCTGCATGGACAATAGCACTCTCAGCGGTCATGGGTATCCTGCGTCCTGCGGCGTCAATCACGGCAGACTCTCCGTCCACTGTTGCGTGGATGACTGGAGCACCCACGCTGGCCGCCAACAGCTGGCTGAAGGCCAGGTGTTGGCGGCGGGGATGGTCCGAATTCCACCAGCCGTCCTGGGTAGTGATGACGAGAAGGGATCCTCCCGCAAGCACGGCTGCCCGTGCATCCTGTGCAAAGAGGCTTTCAAAGCATATGAGGGGCACCACGTCCAGGCCGGCGACACGCATGGGACCAAGACTTTTTCCACGGGCATAGGACGCAATACCACCCGCAGGCACTGCAAAGCGACTGAATGCCGGCA
>JAFMNH010000129.1 GCA_017859335.1 Rhodothermales bacterium
AACACCCATTATAGAGGTATTTGAGGATATTCATGGTCATAATACCTATATACCGTATTATTTATAACATATTATTGTAGTCTTTATTTTACTACAAATACTTACATAAATATCCACTCAGCAGCGTGTTACGCGCTGCGCTGCCCGCTCTGGGGCTTGCCGGGCTTCCCACCGTGGACCACGATGAGCGCCACGGCGACCACCATAACGACGCAGGCCAACAGGATCCGGGGCGTAACAAGCTCATCGGCCAACCACCATCCAAGAAACACGGCCACGACGGGATTGACGAAGGCATACGACGAGATCTGCTTGGGTGGAGCCTTGTCCAGAAGCCATACGTAGGCCGAAAACGCGCCGAACGAGCCAAAAACAACGAGGTAAGCCCACGCCCACAGGGACTCGATGGTCAGGGCATGCCAGTCAAGAGTGCCCCATTCCCCGAGAAGAAGGCCTATCAACCCCACCATCAGTCCACCGAATGTCATCTGGATAGCAGAGGACATGAAGGCATTTGGGGGCATCGTGATCTGCTTGCTTCGAAGCGATCCAGCTGACCATGACAACGTGCCGATCAATACCAGGACAACAGCCAATGCATGGGTGTCCCCCAGGCCGGACTTCAAGGTCGGACCTGTGAGGATAACAATACCCACCAAGCCGAGAACCAGCCCGAGCACCACGTACCCATTCGGGGCTCCCCCCTTGAGCATGAACCAGTCCAACAAAACGAACCACAAAGGCAATGAGGTGATGAGCAGGGCTACAATCCCTGAATCGATGAACTGCTCGGCCCACGCAACCATCCCCGTACCCACCCCCAGGGTGAAAAAGCCGACCATGGCTGCATTGATAAGCTGGGGGCGGCTTGGGTGGGTTCGTCCCCTGAGACGGAGGAAGGCATAAAGCACTGTTCCCGCCATGAAAAACCGGCTTCCAATGGCCAGGAACGGCGGTATGGACTCCACGGCGATGGCAATGGCCAGGTAAGTGGACCCCCAAACAACATAGAGCGTGGCGAAGGCAGCCAGGAGCTTCAGACGGGAGGTAGTTGCAGGGGTAACCACGTGGCGGGATGTAGCGCTGATCGATAGAGAGGGAGGATTCGGACAACCGCTGGAGCAGAACAGGAAGCATTCCTAGCCGCGCAAGGTTACGAAAGTTGAGAGCCTGTGTCTAGGTAGAAATCTCCCAGTCATCTCCCTTGCACATATGCCAGCTCCCTTTGCGTCATCCGTCCCTCTCTTCCTCCTTCTGGCTGGTCTCTCAACATGCTCGCAACCACAGGCTCACGAGCCCCTTCCCTCCGAGACAGACTCACCGCACCAACGCGAGGCTCCCTTTCTCTCATCCGGGAACGATACCCTCAGGCAGGTGCATGCATTGATGAGGGCAGACCAACTGACGGAAGCGCAGGATCTTGTCGACCTCGTGGATGACAGATCCAGCCCTCTCGTAGCCGCGGAAAAGGCGTGCTCTTCCTCCGAACTGAGTATTCGGCGAGGACATTACGCGGATGCGTCGACCGGAATGGCGCGATGCAAAGGGTACCTACAGCACCTTCAGGGCAATGTGAAATTGGCTGGGTACTACCACTATATCAGTGGATTCCATCATCAGATGACGGGGAACTATCATCCGAGCATCGAGGACTACGAGAAGGCCTTGGGTTTGGTGATGCTGGATAATCCATCACCCAATGAGGCCCTGCTGAGCATACTAAACAATCTGGGCAACGTGTACTACCGGATGGGCGAGAATGCCAAGTCGTTGTCCATACACCTTGAGGTGCTTGCCGGAAGGCGTGAGCTCTGGGGAAACCAGCATCCCAAGATTGCTGCCACGCTGGGTAATATCGGCAACTCGTATGAAGCCGCCGGTAATCCGGAGGCGGCCCTGCGCCACCACCGGGCTGCCGAGACAATCTGGCGATCGCAGGCAAACGCCTTTCAGCTGCAGCTGGGGTTCACGCTCAACAACATTGGCCTGGCCCATATGGCCATGGATGAACTTGATCTGGCGCATGCTTCCATGAAAGAGGCACTCGATATAAAGGCTGCCATCCTGGGTCCCGAGTCTGCCTCCTATGCCTCCTCACTTACCTACATGGGTAGAATTGAGAGCAGGATGAATCGCATGGAATCAGGTCTTGGGCGGGTTGAACGGGCACTTGAGATCTATGAACACCTCGAACTGAAGGACCACCTCAGATACTCGATCGCGCGTGGAGAAATGGCCAGCATTCTGCGGGATCAAGGGATGCTCGAAAGGGCCCTCGATGTAGTCAATGACGAAATTGAGCGCATCGTGGATCGCTCCAGCTCGGTACTGTCCGATCTGTACCTGATACAATCACAGGTTCATCTCGCCATGCGAGCCTATGCATCCGCGTACCAGAGTGCCGTCACCTCGATTGATCTGAACACAGAAACGGTCGGGGCTGGCGCCTCCGAGTCCATTCTTCTTTTGAGGGATGCCTCGAACTCCAGTTTGCTCTTGGATGCGCTTGAAGTGAAGGCGCAGTCCCTGATGCGAATGGCTGAGACAGAGCGGGTTTTCGGCATCTGGCATCGGGCATTTGACACCCTGGAAAACCTCATTACCCTTTCAAATGCTGGGAGCCTGGGACTCCTCTCCAGTGGCGCTCGCGAGCAAAGGGGAAATCGATTCGATGACCAACTCGCAGATTTTATCGAGATCGGTATTTCCCTCTCCGAACAACAGCGGGATGAGCAGCTTAATCGACGGCTCCTCATTGCGACGGACATGTATCTGGGGGGGCATCTCATGTCGGAGTTGCTGTCCATGCAGCCGCAGGATCAGCCTGAAAACAGTGCACCGCACGATGCTCTGGAACGTGGCGCGACCGAGCCCGGCGTACCCTGGATCAGCCTGCCAAGGTCCGGATACCAATCCCTGGGTGGTTTTCACGTTGGCGCGGGACAGCAGACTGCGCTTTCAGAGACCTTCCGTCTCCTCAATGGCCTGGTTCTGCCCAAGGTCCGGTCCGGCCAATCCATTGTCGAGTACGTACAGATACGGGATGAAGCCATCGCTTTCGTCATCACAAGCGAAGGCGTCTCTGTACACCGCCTGCTGGACCCGGCCCGTGTCCTCTCCCGGAAAGAGACGGTACTTGAGGCCCTGCGGGCACGCCAAACAGAACGCTTCATAACAGCCGCAGCGGATCTATACGACGTGCTGCTTCGACCTATTGAACCGCTGATCCAACAGGATGACCTCTTGATCATCCCTCATGACGTAGCGTCAGGAATCCCTTTCGAACTCCTGATACCGCCAAACGATGTAACTGCATGGAGCCCATCCCTGTCGCAGGAATTACCCTATCTGATCCGGAATCGCTCGATCAGTTATGGCTATTCCCTGGCGCAACTGGTCTACAATGCAGATCGAACGGAGCGTACCTATCAGCGGGAGTTCCTGGGAATTGCACCGGTTTTTGACCAGGGCCGGGCCTCATCCACGGAGGAGACCTTCATGCAGGGGATCCGCGCTGGCGAGACCACGACAGCGCCCCAGTCCCTGGAAGCATTGCCCGGTTCTGAAAAGGAGATTCTTGAGATTTCCGAACTGCTCAAAAACAGAACCACCGGTGGGCATCCTCCTGAGCCGGACGCAGTCAACGTGTACCTGCGCGAGAGTCTGACGGAAACCGGACTCAAACAACTGCCCCTGTCCCAGTACCGGTACATCCACTTCGCCACCCATGGTTACCTGAGTCGAACAGGGCCCTTTCAGGCAGGAATCCTATTGAAAACAGATCCGAACTCGAAGGACGATGGCGTACTCCTGGCGAATGAGATAGCCAACATGACCATCGATTCAGAGTTGGTTGTCCTCAGTTCCTGTGACTCGGCCGTAGAAAGTACCTGGTCGGAGCAAAGCACGGGATTAGCCAAAAGCTTCCTGTATGCGGGCAGTCGCCACGTCGTAGCCTCCCTGTGGCCGAGCGATGACGCCGGGACGCCTGTCCTCATGCGCACATTCTACGCGTATCTCTCAGAAGGTCATCCGGTGGACAAGGCGCTGCGCGCAGCCAAACTGGATCTTCTGGGACAAGGAGGCGCGCTGGCCAATCCCTATTACTGGGCAGGATTCATCCACATAGGCGCGCCGAGCGGCCTGGGGCGATCGGCGCAGTGAGCCGTGGGGCGGGACCCGGTTGGATCGATAGAAGGAGTAGGGTCCGTTTCGCCGGGTGATCAGTCCTTCTTCTCAATGCTCGTATCAATGACAAGCGGGCCTGTAAGAATGCGATGCACCGGGCACTTTCCGGCAATGACACCGATGCGCTCCATCTGATCCGCATCGAGCTCGTTGCCGTCGATGGTTATTTTCATTCGGATATAATCGAAAAGCCCCTTCGTACCCTCCGGAAGGTCGTCTCCGGCATAATCATCGGCACGGCGGCGCTCGTGATACATCTCTACCTCCACGCCCTCGAGCGGCCAGTCTTTGCGTTCCGTGTACATTCGCAGGGTGATGCTTGTGCACGCACCCAAGGCGCCCATAAGCAGACTCACAGGACGTGGCCCCTGGTCATCGCCTCCGAGCTCTGCGGGCTCATCGGCAATGAGATCAAAGTCGTCCACGTGCATTGCTGTCCGGTAGCGATGCGTATCGAGCGTGGCTCGGACGGTCTTGGGCGTGTTTTCTGAAGCGGCCATCACAGCGTCTTGAGCTAGGTAATAAAGACATGTGGTCTACGAGTGGCATGGCAGCTGGAAGAGGAGACGCCCCATACAGTAATGCATTGATGCACGATGCATGCATGCATGCACTCCAGGAAAAGTGGATGCGTGGGCGCCGCCTTGGCGGCGCCCACGCATGGCACTGACTTCCTTAGCGGTGCCGAATCAGTCGGCCGGATCGAGAATATGGTCAATCCGTTCCGAGAGATCCCGCAGATGCAGGCGGGTCATGGAGTCGCGCGTGCGCTGGGCACCACGATCGACCATGCTCTGTAGCGTCTCCAGCTCTCCCCGGACCAGCATGCGCAGGTCAGACTCATCGGCGTCAATGCTCTGCAGACCGAACGTGGCAGCAAAGCCTGTCGCATTGTAATCGAGCGTGAGCAGATACTCCAGCCGATCCACATAACCACGCTGCAGGTTACGGCGGTAGCTGTCGACGGTAGCACCCGATGTCAATTCGCTGAAAATGGCGCCGCGCATGTCGGCCATCAGCTCGCTGACCGTGTACTGATCACCTTCCCAGCGCGTCTCGCCATCGAGCAGACGAGCCAACTTCTGCGTATCCAACAGACGGGCAATACCACCCACCTGGTAGCCCCGGACGCGTCCGGTTATACCACCACTCTCAATCCGGTCCAGAATGTCCGGGCGAATCATCCAGGTCGGTGTCGTGAATACGTGATCAGCCATCCACTGCACGGCGCGACGCTGACGCTCCTCGGACACCGGAGAGTAAATCACGCCTTCCTGATCAGACGTCTTGGGCTGCTCGTACACGCCTCCCACGTTGGAGGAGACGTGCCCGATGTAGCGACTGTACTGCGATCCAACCTGTCCGTAAAGCTCCTCGAGCTGACTCCAGTCCTTGCCTTCCTCCTCTGTCCATTCAACCAAACGGTCCAGGATACGCTGCAGATTCAGGATACCGAGACGGGATGCTTCCATCTCATCGTTCGAGATGTTCTCCGTCTGCTGACGTGGGTCGCCGTAGCCCGAAAGGAACCACATGGCCGGATCGTCGGCGCGTTCCTTGACCCACTCGTTCAGGAT
>JAFMNH010000130.1 GCA_017859335.1 Rhodothermales bacterium
TGCTCGCCCATCTCGAAGCCCAGTCAACAGGGGCATTTGATCTGCGCGTGGCAGCAGCCATGGGAATCGGATCGCCTGCCATTGCAGCGGTCCTCGATGCCTGCTACGCGGCCGATTTCCACCCCTCATCGCTCGCTCCCACTGTCCTGGACCTGTTCGAAGAGGGAGACGGGACTGCACAGCGGCTCGTGCAGGCAGAATGCACAGCGCTGGCGGAACAGTGCGCCCGGCTCGTGAGCCGTCTGGCGTTGCACGGGGCTCCTCCGGTAGTCCTGGCCGGAGGACTGTCCCATCGGAAGAGCTACCTTGAAGCCTTCGCCACCGCGGTCAGATTAATCGTACCGGAAGCACAGGTGCAGCCCATGACCACGGAGCCCGTGAATGGTGCCCTGCAGTGGGCCATCAGAGACGGGGCCCAGCGCTGATGATGGCCTCGGACGACCCCTTTCGATACTGCTCGAAGTTGCTGTTGAAGAGCGCCGCCAGCTTGCGAGCCGTCACATCGTAGGCGTGCTCATCTTCCCACGTATCCCGTGGCACGAGCACGTCGGAGGGCACACCGGGTACGCTACGCGGCACAGCTACGCCGAACACGGGGTCCTCGATGGTCTCGACCTCGTCGAGGTGGCCGCCATGGATGGCATCAATGATGGCGCGGGTATGCTCAAGACTCATGCGCTGACCGGTACCGTACGCACCACCCGTCATTCCCGTGTTGATCAGCCACGCCTTCGCGCCGTGGACATTCATCTTCTGCGCCAGCATCTCGGCGTAGCGCGCCGGGTGAAGTACGAGGAATGCATCCCCGAAACAGGCGGAGAACGTGGCCTGTGGCTCGTCTACCCCCATTTCTGTCCCGGCTACCTTGGCCGTGTACCCGGAGATGAAGTGATACATGGCTTGGTCCGACGTCAATTTCGAAATCGGGGGCAGCACACCGAACGCATCGTATGTCAGGAAGATGATGTTCTTTGGATGGCCGCCAACACAAGGTATCTTGGCGTTCTCGATGAAGTCGATCGGATAGGCCACACGCGTGTTCTGCGTGATGCTCGTATTGTCAAAATCCACCACGTGGGTCCGATCGTCATAGACCACGTTCTCAAGAACGGAGCCAAAGCGGATGGCATTATAGATCTCAGGCTCCTTCTCGGCGGACAGGCCGATGGCCTTGGCGTAACAGCCCCCCTCGATATTGAAAACACCGTCATCTGACCAGCAGTGTTCATCATCACCGATGAGATGACGATTGGGATCGGCTGAAAGCGTAGTCTTGCCGGTCCCCGACAGCCCAAAGAACAGGGATACATCACCTTCGTCCCCTTCATTGGCAGAACAGTGCATGGACAGCACCCCCTGCTTGGGCATGAGGTAATGCATGACCGAGAATACACCCTTCTTCATTTCGCCAGCGTACTCCGTGCCGAGAATCGTGAGCTCGTTGCGCTCGAAATTCAAGTCGATACTCGTCTTTGACGACATCTGCTCAGTGTGTCGGTTCGCCGGGAATTTACCCGCGTTCATGATGGTGAAATCGGGGTGACCGAAGCCCGCCAGTTCCTCTTCGGTCGGGCGAATGAGCATATTGCGCATGAAAAGCGCATGGTAGGGGCGCGTACAGATGACACGGACCTTCAGCCGGTATTCCGGAGCCCAGCCGGCAAACCCGTCAAAGACGTACAGCCGCTTGACGGCATTGAAGTAATCAATGGCCCGTTCGCGGTTGATCTCGTAGTTGTGGGGGTCAAGCGGGATGTTCACCTTTCCCCACCAGACGTCCTCTGTCATGCCCTCGATCTCGACGACCCGCTTGTCCTTGGGGCTCCGCCCGGTTTTCTCACCACTGCGGAGCATCAGTCCACCGAGGTCGGAGATGGCTGCGCCTTCCTCATGCAGGATGGCTTCCTGGTAGAGTTTGGCGCGCGAGAGGTTGCGGGAGATATTCCGGTTCTCTATTCCGAGATATTCAAGCGAGAAATCGTCGCTCATGGCAGGGTGCAGGTGGCCTTTTGACAGTAAGGGGACGAAAATAACAAAAGCGCTTCCGGTCATGAATGAAGATCATCCCAATAGGAGATCATACGTTCGTCGACCGCCAGACCTCATCGGTTCTGACGATTGGCAATCAACTCGTCCACAACCGTCGCATCGGCCAAGGTCGAGGTATCACCCAGGTTGGCGAAGTCGTTCGCTGCAATCTTGCGCAGGATCCGACGCATGATCTTGCCGGAGCGTGTCTTGGGGAGCGAGGGCGTGAACTGGATGAAATCCGGCTTGGCAATAGGACCGATGGTGGTGCGTACGTGCTGGATCAATGCAGAACACAGGTCCTCGGTCGGCTCGACGCCGGCATTCAGCGTGACGTAGCAATAGATGCCCTGGCCCTTGATGTCATGTGGAAAGCCGACAACAGCTGCTTCGGCTACGCTCTCATGGGCCACCAGGGCACTTTCGACCTCTGCGGTGCCCATTCGATGGCCCGAAACATTGATCACGTCGTCCACGCGCCCCGTAATCCAATAGTAGCCATCCTCGTCCCTGCGGGCCCCGTCACCGGTGAAGTAGAGATTCTCGAAGGTCGAGAAATAGGTTTGATGGAAACGGTCGTGATCTCCGTAGATCGTACGCGCCTGCCCCGGCCAGGAATCCTTGATGACCATGACGCCTTCGGCCGCACCCTCTTTCTCCACCCCCTCATTCGTGAGGATGGCCGGCTGGATGCCGAAGAATGGAACGGTAGCTGATCCCGGCTTTGTCTCGATGGCCCCCGGCAGGGGTGTGATCATGATGCCACCCGTTTCCGTCTGCCACCAGGTATCAACGATCGGACACCGCCCTTCTCCCACCACCTCGTGATACCAGCGCCAGGCTTCGGGGTTGATGGGCTCTCCCACGGTGCCGAGAAGCTTGAGGGAAGCACGCGAGGTGCCTTCCACGAAAGAGGCGCCCTGCTGCATCAGGGCGCGGATGGCCGTGGGAGCCGTGTAGAACTGTGTAACCTTGTGCTTATCCACCACCTGCCAGAAGCGGGAGGCATCGGGCCAGGTTGGAACGCCTTCGAAAAAGACCTGCGTTGCGCCATTGATCAGGGGGCCATACACGATGTAACTGTGGCCGGTAATCCATCCGACATCGGCGGTACACCAGAAGACATCGCCGTCGTGGTAGTCAAAGACGTACTGATGGGTCATGGACGCCCAGACCTGATAGCCGCCTGTGGTGTGCAACAGCCCTTTCGGTTTGCCGGTGGAGCCGCTTGTGTACAGGATGAACAGAGGGTCCTCAGCGTTCATCTCCTCGACAGGGCAGTCGGTGGATGCCGCCGCCATGGCATCATCCATCCAGATGTCACGGCCCTCCGTCATGGGCACATCCCGGCCACTGCGTCGCGCAACGATCGTACACGTCACGTCCGGGCATTGCTCGAGGGCCTTGTCGGCATTGACCTTGAGTGGTACGAATTTACCTCCCCGCTTGGACTCATCTGCAGTAATCAGCACCGTGGAATCACAATCCAGGATGCGACTGGCCAGGGAGTCGGGGCTGAACCCGCCGAAAACGACCGAATGAATGGCGCCGATGCGCGCGCACGCCAGCATGGCGTAGGCGGCTTCCGGAATCATGGGCAGATAGATGGTCACCCGATCGCCTTTCTTGACACCGTTGGCTTTCAGGACATTGCCCAGCCGGCTGACCTGCTCGTGCAGCTGGCGGTAGGAAATGTGCCGTGCCTCTTCTGCTGGATCATCCGGTTCAAAAATGAGCGCCGTCTGATCGCCCCGCGCTTCGAGGTGCCTGTCCAATGCATTGTAGGCGGCATTGGTCGTACCGTCCTCGTACCAGCGAATCGATAGATTGTCGGGCGCCCACGACGTATTCTTCGCCCGTGTGTAGGGCTTGAACCAATCGATTCGCTGACCCATATCAGCCCAAAACTCCTCCGCATCCTCGATGGAGCGATGGTACATCTCATCATATGCTGCACGGGAGTTGATGTATGCGGCAGCGGCGGTCTTGGCAGGAATGGGATATCGTGCGTCCATCAGGATAGTCATAGGTTTGATCGTGAACAGGAGCGTAAAATATACGATCCACGGATTGAGCAGCCGATGCAGGGCATTCTCTCCTATCCTTGGGGGACCTTCCCGCCCAGGCGCGATCGAAAAGCCTGCGTGATTCCGTCAAACGCATCCCTCGACCGTATCCCCCACCAGACAAATAGATCGCCACATGTCCCAGACCGGTTCCAGAGTTATTGTACTGACCGGAGCTGCCAGCGGCCTGGGTCGCTTGCTGACCGAAAGATTTCTGGCCTCAGGCGACCGTGTTGCAGGCCTGGATATCGATGACGCTGCACTCAATCGTCTATCCCAGTCGTGGGGTACGTCTTTTCACCCTTACCCCGTAGACGTGGCAGATCCTGATGCCATTGAAAGGGTGTTCGCGGCTCTGCAACAGGATCTTGGCCGGGTGGATATCCTCATCAACAATGCCGGTGTGGTTGCGGGCAAGTATTTCCTGGAGCACACCCGGGAAGACATCGAACGCACATTCGCCATCAACACCCTGTCTCATTTCCACACGGCACGCGCCGTGCTGCCGGGCATGATCGCGCAGGGACGAGGGCACATCGTGACCATTGCGTCAGCCGGCGGTCTGGCGGCTACCTCCCGGCTGAGCGCCTACAGCAGCAGCAAGTTTGCAGCCATCGGATTTGACGATGCCCTGCGCATCGAGCTGAAGAAACTCGGGCACCCCATCGATACGACCCTCGTGGCCCCTTTTTACGTTAATACAGGCATGTTCGAGGGCGTGAAAACCCGGTTTCCCTGGCTCCTGCCCATCCTGGATCCAGAGTACGTGGCAGACAGGATCCACCGGGCCATTGAGAAACGCCAGCGACGATTGATCATGCCGCGTTTCGTGTATCTGGTCTATCCGCTCCGGTTGCTTCCCGTCGGCATCTATGATTGGCTGGCCGATTTCTTCGGTGTCACGCGGACCATGGATGACTTCCGCGGACGGGGATGACTTCCGGAACCGGAGATTGCCTCAGGGCACGGAGAGGACTACCATGAATCTTCTCCAACAACCGCTCAATCCGGCACAAAGCACGCTACGCGTTCCCCGATGATGGCATTGGTCAAGCGGATCTCGTCCGCGTCGACGACATCGTCCGGGAAAAGAATGCACTCCTTGGCGCCATGGGTCGACATGAAGACATGCCTACCTACGCCAGGCAATAGGCCGCAGGTCAGCGGTGGGGTCATCCAGATATCCCCTTTCCGGATGAAGATGTTGGTGATGGCACCTTCCGTTATTTCGCCCCGCTCATTGACGAGCAAACCGTCGTAACACCCACGCGATGCGGCGTGGGCAGCAGCCGCATCGTAGGGCCCCCGGTCGGTTGTTTTGTGTCGATAGCGGGGATGCTGCGAGGCGATACGCACATCTGTCAGGCACAGCCGTAGAGGGGCCTCAGGCAGCGGGGTAATAGCGCTTGATTGCACCTGGACCTCTCCGCCTGGATGCAGCAGCAGCCGGATCCGCTGGGCCTCCCCTGTCCGGACGAGCACGCTCCTGAGCGCTTCTTCCACCCCGATCCGGTCGTAGTCGAATCCGAGCGCCGATGCCGATGCCGCC
>JAFMNH010000033.1 GCA_017859335.1 Rhodothermales bacterium
TGCCTGGATCGCGCAGGTCGAGCATGTGCAGCTGACCACCGCAGCCACCTGGACCGGATCCACTGCCCACGGCATAGCCGAACCCAGTCTCTTCATTGATGATGATATTGTGCGAGCTGGCCACGCCTCGATAGGTCATGTCCGGCTCGAAGTCGACCGGCATGTCTGCTGGATCCACGTCCAAAAGACGCGTCAGGTCGAAGACCTGCATGCCGTGTTCGCCTGAACCATCGGCCACGATGTAGGCGTAGTTCTGATAGGTTTTGACGTCCCGCCACCAGGCGCCAGGGGACCCTTCCGTACGCATGATCTGTCCGATGACAAACGGATTGGCAGGGTCCGAGATATCAATGAAGGACGTTCCGTCCGTGCGACCTGCCAACACGATTTCGCGTCCAGACTCCGGATCGGTCCATCCCCAGATATCGTTCAGGTTCGCACCACGGTCATTGGCCAATACATCGGTCGATACCATGGACAGAAGGTCTACGGCCTCACACGGAAAGAGACCGTTTGCCAAGCCATCCTCGCATGCGATTTTTTCTGTACCGGTAATGGAGGTCATCCGGACCACTTCGGCGGCTGCAGAGCTGACCATGCTCCACGCTCCATCGGATGAGCGCTCGTAGAGGTGTGCCAGACCCGAGCCGTAGTCGGCTTCCGGGGCGCCGATGGCCACAACATCGCCATCGATGACCGCCCCGACGCCGAAGCCGTTGCCCGCCTGTTGTTCAGGGGCTTCGAGCTTGACAGCCGGAATTTCAGCGTGGTGGGCATTGAAGACGAAGCCAGCCCGGTTTGCGCCCACCAGTAGATGGTGCCCTGAAAGATCCAGGCCACGGCCAAAGCCGTTATGCTGCCGATCTTCTTCCGTGGCAGGCTCCGGCTGCTTCAGGGTGTTCGTATGGCTCCACGCGCCATCATCACCCTTCTCAAAGACAAACACGGCACCAAAGCGCTCGTGGTTGGGCGCGCCGACAAACAGCCGATTGCCTGCTGCAGCGACAGTCTGCCCCAAGGCGGCATTATCGCTCAGGCCGTCAGCCTCAAGCATCGCGCCCTCGGACCAACCGGATTCGGTCTGCTCGAAAACGTGGATGCCTCCCCGGCCGTCGTTCATGGCGGGTGTACCCACGAACAAGCTGCTTCCCGACCCTGCAATGGCCCAGGCGGGGGCATCCGTCACGGTGCCCATCGTGTGCCACATGTCGCCCATCTGATGCACGATGTGGACAGCGCCTTCGTCGGTCGTGCCGTTGTAGGAGGCAATCAGCCAGGTGTCGCCCACCTTGGCCATGGTCTGTGTGCGGAAGCCACCGCGCGCATAGGCCCCGCCGAACTCATGACCTTCCGGTAGATCCGGAGCGTCGATACGACCCGTTTCCGACCAGCCCCCTTCACCCTGCTCGAAGACATATACCGCACCGGCCCGGGGAGCAGCCACGAGCATGGTCGAGCCGTTCACATGGATCGCGCGGCCGAATTCATCGCCGTGTGTACCGTTGGATGCACCCCATGCGGCTACCTCTACCCAATCGCCGGCATCATTCTTGGCATACTGATGCACTGTGCCTGCAGGATCCGAGCCCGATGGCCAACCGATGGGAGCCGACCCAACGTAGAGGTGACCATCGGCCATCTCAAGGGCCCCACCGAAGCCCAGACGGGCGCCGAGCGAACCATCCGGAGCAGACTGGGCCAGAACCAGGGAAGTGCTGAAAAGAAAAAGCGTCAGGCAGGAAAAGATGCGGGACATGTCCGGTGGGGGTCTGAATAGTGTGTTGCAGCATCGAAGGGCCCATACACTACCCCAAAAACTGCGAATGGGCAAGATGCAAAGGACAATCGCGACTGAACTCTTTCGACCATGGTGACGCAACTCAGTCCATCCACTGGACGACACCCGATGCCATGTCGTACTGGGCGCCCACTAGCTTGACCGCGCCGGCAGCCTCAGCATCGCGGATGATATCCGAAAGGTTTACCAGGTTTTCGAGGGCATGGCGCACATTCGCCCGTCCCGCGATCTCGCACTTCTCCACCAAGGACGGTGCTTGAGCGAAAGCCCCATCATCATGGACGGCCTCACTGATCCGGCCCATCAGCATATCCATGCTGGGCGAGTAGTGGACGTCCGGGTTCAGTATGGCTTTGACAGCTGCACCGATCGCGCCGCATCCAGTGTGGCCAACGACGACCACGAGAGAAGAGCGGAGAACGTCTACCGCATACTCGACACTGGCCACTTGCGAGGGACCCACGACGTTGCCCGCGACCCGGATTACGAACAGATCCCCCAAGTCCTGATCGAAAATGAGCGAAGGCGGCACGCGGCTGTCACTGCAGGCAATGACGACCGCAAATGGATGCTGCCCAGAAACGAGGTCGCCCCGCATCTTCTCCAGATCCAGGGCCGTCAGGGAATGGCCTCCCTGTAGAAAGCGTTCGTTTCCGGCCTTGAGACGGCGCAGAGCTTCCTTCGGGACTACAGTCGTTTCCATGCACTAGGCTATAAATTTTTTCGGTGATTTCTTATGATAACAAGTAATTACAAGTTTTCCAGACCCATCAAACACTGTAAGGCCACAGCTGCTTTTTTCCTGCTGGGCGACTTGCTGGCGCCGTTGCCTCACATTGCCTTCGTGGCACAGAGTGATCATTACACCATGCTTGGTACCTGACAGTTACGAGCTGCGGGAGGGCACGTCGATTCGCTTCGGTATCGACAACGTCTTCGACACCTTCTACCACGAACACCTGAGCTTCGGCAACCTGCCCAACGAAGGCCGCAACGTGTATCTTTCGGTGTCCTACACGTTCTAACGACACAGGCGAATTATCAACGGATTGACTCTCGCGCTCCGGCAGCTTCCGAACCTTTCCGCCAGGACCGCTTTCACGAGCCTCCTGATTTCCCCTACTGCACCCAACCCTTCCCGCCATGAGCGATCAGAAGATCATCTTTTCCATGAATGGCGTCGGCAAAGTCTACAAGTCGACGCGCAAGCAGGTCCTCAAGGACATCTGGCTCTCGTTTTTCTACGGGGCCAAGATTGGTGTGCTCGGACTGAACGGCGCCGGTAAATCTTCCCTCCTGCGCATCATTGCGGGCCTCGACACGGACTACCTGGGCGAAATCCAGGCGCAGAAGGGCATTACGTTCGGATACCTGCCACAGGAGCCGGAGCTCGATCCAGAGGCCACTGTGCTGGACATCGTGGAAGAGGGTGCCGGCGAAGCCGTGCAGCTGCTCAAGGACTATAACGCCGTCAACGAGGCGTTTGCCGAGCCCGATGCGGATTACGAGGTCCTGATGGAAAAACAGGCCAAGCTCCAGGACAAGATCGACGCCATGGGTGCCTGGGACCTGGAAAGCCAGCTTGAAATGGCCATGGATGCGCTACGCTGCCCTCCGGCTGATGCCAAGATCGGTGTGCTGTCAGGGGGTGAAAAACGCCGCGTGGCCCTCGTGCGTCTCCTCCTCCAGAAGCCTGATGTGCTTCTCCTCGACGAGCCCACCAACCACCTCGACGCTGAAAGCGTGGCGTGGCTCGAGCAGCATCTGGACCGCTATGAAGGTACGGTCATCGCCGTAACGCACGATCGCTACTTCCTGGACAATGTGGCTGGTTGGATCCTGGAATTGGACCGGGGTCAGGGCATCCCGTTCGAGGGCAACTACTCGTCCTGGCTTGAGCAGAAGAAGAAGCGCTTGGAACTGGAGGAGAAGCAGGAATCCAAGAAACAGAAAGCCCTGCAGTCCGAGCTTGAATGGGTGCGCATGTCACCCAAGGGCCGCCGTGCCAAGAACAAGGCGCGCATCACGGCCTACGAGAAAATGGTCGAGGAGCAGAAGGAAAAACGGGAGGAGACCGTCCAGATCCCGATCCAGCCAGGACCGCGTCTCGGGCAGCAGGTCATCGTGGCCAAAGATGTCATGAAAGGCTTTGGAGACCGGTTGCTCTACGACAACGTCAACTTCTCCCTGCCGCCGGGTGGCATCGTTGGTATTGTGGGCGCCAACGGCACGGGTAAGACGACGCTCTTCCGCATGATCACGGGACAGGAAACACCTGATGGCGGCACGTTCGAAGTCGGAGACACAGTCAAGCTGGGCTACATCGACCAGGACCGCCCGCTGGACGGGACGAAGAACGTCTGGCAGGAGATCACGAACGGTACGGATTTCATCGAGGTCGGTGGCCGCGAAGTCAACTCACGCGCCTACGTGGGCCGCTTCAACTTTGCAGGAAGCGACCAGCAGAAACTAGTGTCGGAGCTCTCGGGTGGGGAACGCAACCGCGTTCACCTGGCCAAGATGCTCAAGGAAGGCGCCAACGTGCTGCTTCTTGACGAACCCACGAACGATCTCGATGTGAACACACTCCGGGCACTCGAAGATGCACTGCTCGATTTTGCAGGCTGCGCCGTGGTCATTTCGCACGATCGCTGGTTCCTTGATCGTATTGCTACGCACATCCTGGCCTTCGAGGGCAATTCGGAAGTCGTATGGTTCGAAGGCAACTATTCGGACTACGAGGAAAACCGTAAAGAGCGCCTTGGCATCGAGGCCAACCAGCCGCACCGCATAAAATACCGCCATCTTACCCGGTAGCCTCACAAAGGCACGGTTCAAACCGGATCACATTTGGGATGCGTGGACTGGAATCAGTCCGGATCGCAGGTTCTGTAGTCGAACGGCAAGTAGAGACCGCAGACGCCAACAAGGCTGGTGCCCAAAAATACGACCGCAACGACCATGGCTATGGTCCCGATCGTGCCCGTGAGGATGTCCATGAAGAAAAGTATGACAAGGACCGTGCCCACCACGAAGCGGATGCTGCGGTCCATTCGACTCATGTTTTTCTGGATTTTCATGGCTTCGGATCTGAAATGAGTCAGTGAGTAGGTCCCACGGAGGAAGTACCTATTATTCGACCAAGGCCATCAGGGCCTCAAACAGCAGTACACCGCCACTCAGAATAGCGATACACAGCATGCATATAATAACCAATTTCCAAGAGTCCTTCATGGAATCTTTCTCCGGTCCTCCAGCTCCAGGCATCTAGGGATGCCTCAGTCTACGATCGACCTGAAAGACCCGCAAAACAGGAATGTGTAAATTTCGATGTATACGTTCCCGGCCGCCTCATCTCAGCTCGGTCCCGCAGCAACGGGACGAATCTGTCAGGACGGGTTGTCCGTCAGCATTTCTCCAATGAACGCCGCTCCCCGTATCAGGCTTCCCTCGAGCGTGAAGGGGTTGTGCTCTCCACCCTCGTAGAGAAACGCTTCAAACGAATCGGCACCGCGACCAGAGGCTTGCATGACGTCAATCATGCGCTGTGCCTGTGACACGGGAACGATAGAATCCGCCGTCCCATGGTGGATTTGCAAGCTGGTGATGCGGTCCGTAAAAAGCACAGGGGACCTACGCACAAGCTCCGTGCGAAGGGTCTCCAGAGAAATATCCCCGTCCCGGTATGGGAGCACGAATTCCTCGGTCAGTACATCCAGACCGGGCAGATCTCGGGGGTTGCCTTCAAGGATCTCCGTCGCCACGTCCTGGACAAAGGGTCCAAAGAAATCGGTTGGTCCGAAAAAGCCGAGCACCCGCCGAACGGACTCGGACCGGGCGGCCATCAACATGCCGACTCCTGCCCCCCTGCTCAAACCCAAAACAGCTACGTTCAACGGATCGGCTTCGGGGGCAACCATGGTTGCCACGTCGACCAAGGCCAATGCATCGTCCACGTCACGATCCCACGGGCTGGCCGGCCCCTCTGACAGCCAGGTCTGGCCTTTGTAGGTCAGCGGCTCATCACGAAACGAGGGGATGACATGCACGAAGTACGGAGCCAGGTCGGGGAATAGGCTGAGTAGCAACAAAGCCTCGCCATCCACACTGACGCCTTGATCACCGCCGTGCGCGTACACCAAAACGGGTGCAGCCCCGACATTCAACCCCTCTGGAGCAACGATGGCCCCGTAGTGAAGCATGCCCCCGACGGTGTGTGAAACGATGCTCAACGTAGCTGGGACGCTGCCACCCAAGAGAACCTCGTCCTGCTCGATGACCGTGACATCCGTCGCTGTTGGGGCGCGACCAGACCACTCAGCAATCACAGACTGGATTTCTGCCGACGTAGGTTCGGCAAAGACCTCTGTCAGATTCACACCGTCGACAATGAGCGGCTGATCCTCCGCTGCATCGACCGTGTTGCTCAATTCGCACCCGGCAAGAAGGAACAGGGCGACCAGGAGATGGGGGTAAATGGAGCGTACTGGCATGGGAGGGGACTCGGACAAATGGGGACGATGGGACTCTATAAGACTCTACAGGACTCTATGGGATTCTGTAGGTGCATGACAGGACTCGCAGCGCGCTGCCCATGTGTCCTGTCATCGAAACAACGTTCGTCTTGGAGTCATTACACGGACATTCATTTCACCGACCCAAAAAAAAGTGTACGGCCAGCGTTGTCAATGAGCCCGGGTGAAACAGAGCGAAACCGCCCGCGTCGAAGAGATGAGCCGATCACGAGGGTGTCAGAGGATAACATCAATGGAGACTATTCAGTCAGCAGAGACCATTCAGAACAAGGTGGCAGAGAGTGGCATTCGGGTCCTGGATCTGGAGCAGTTCATACCGCGGGACCCGGTCTCGGGAATCGATGTGGCCTCATTCCTGGATGGCGGGTTCTTGCTTCGTGAAAAAGCCTACCGATCTCAGCTGAAAGCGTTGGACTGGTCCGAATACGAAGGACACCATGTGGGCATCTTCTGTTCAACAGACGCCATTGTTCCACCCTGGGCTTTCATGCTGGTGGCTTCCTTTCTGAAGGATGTCGCCCTGACCGTCAGCTTTGGTACGGAAATCCAAGTGATGGAAGCTTTGACGGTTGCAGCGCTTGACCGGACCGACTGGCAGCCCTTCACGGATCAGATTGTCGTGCTGAAAGGATGCGGATCCAGCCACATAACCCCTGCAGCATATACCCGGGCCACTGCTGCCCTGCAACGTGTTGCGCGCAAACTCATGTACGGAGAGCCATGCTCGTCCGTACCCATTTGGCGCAGGCCAACAGCGTGATGACCTGGGCGATTTCTTCGGCATCAATCAGCGACGCTGTGTCCCAAGGTTCATGCCAAGCCTGACGCATCCTCGCCTGGATCGCGTCTGGTCGACCAAGCGATCATGAAACTCAGTCGTATTCTCCCGGCTTGGTCGTCCTGAATCCCATGGGTAGATACGCCCAGCAGATACCGATCAGGGTGGAGCCAAGCAATGAAAGACCAAAAACAAGAACGATAAGACTGGGCCAAACATCGGTGTAATAGAGCCCAACGAGTATCAAGCCTGCCAGACCTCGCAACTTGCGATCGAAGCGGCTCATGTTTTTCTGGATTTTCATGATCTGAAGAGTATACCAGTGAATTCACTTCGAGTCAGTGCGAGTCTACCCCCAGCGTTTCTCGACGAACGGATCAAATAACATGCCAGCAGAGGGCCATCTGCCCTTCGCTGCTCTCGTGGACAGGCCTTTTGCCGGCTGCCAGCACGCCCACTTTAGATGATTCAGTCGTACTCCGCTGGCTCGCAGGTCTGGTACTTGAAGGGGAGATAGAACCCGCAGACGCCAAAGAAGCTGGAGCCCAGCATGACAACGGCGAAAATAAGAGCGGCTGCACCGGCAATTACGTCGGTTAAATGGAGTATGAGGAGCGTCAAGCCAACAAAGAAACGCATCGTACGATCGATGCGGCTCATGTTTTTCTGGATTCTCATGATGCTGGTACCTGTTGGGGGGACTCGTTCGTCTGAACGGCAATTCATGCCATGTGTTTCCCTACCAAGCCAGCAAATACCATGCCGGTAAGCCCCTGATTCGTTCCTTCAGAACGCCCTGCAGGCGGTTCGGCACCGCGCTGTCAATGCCGGCACGATCACCCAGTCAACCAATGCGGGAGAGGCGAATCCCACGTTGACGAACGAAGGCGTCGAACCACGTTTTCATGCGCTGGTGGGATGCAGCAACCAAGGTGGGATCCTCCTGGATCAGGGCGAAAGCAGCATCGCGGGCTGTGTCCAGAATGGCCTGGTCCGTCAGCAGGTCCGCAATGCGGAAGGCGGGCAGTCCGCTCTGTTGGGTACCGAAAAAGTCCCCGGCGCCGCGCAGCTCCATGTCAATTTCGCTGATCTCGAATCCATCATCGGTCTCCTCCATGGCCTGCAACCGTCGGCGGGACTCCTCGGACTGCTTGTATTCGGCCATCAAGATGCAGGTGCTGGCATGCTGTCCGCGACCGATACGTCCCCGCAGCTGGTGCAGCTGGCTCAGACCGAAACGCTCCGCATGTTCAATGAGCATGAAGGTGGCAGCCGGCACGTCCACCCCGACTTCAATGACGGTGGTGGACACCAGGATGGCAGATGTGCCAGATGCGAACCGGGCCATGGCTTCCTCTTTCTCGGCCGCCTTCATACGCCCATGAACGAGTTCCACCTGCACGTCAGGAAACTGCGCTGAGAGGGCTTCATGACCCGATACAGCGTCGCGCAGATCCAGTTTTTCACTCTCCTCAACCAGAGGGTATACGACATAACATTGCCTTCCTTTGGCAATTTCCTGCCGCATCATGTCGTAGACGTTTTCCCGCTCCTTCTCTCGCACCATCTTCGTGGTGATGGGCTGCCGGCCTGGCGGGCGTTCACGCATGATGCTGACATGCAGGTCCCCGTAGAGGGTCAGGGCGAGGGAGCGCGGAATGGGCGTTGCCGTCATGAGCAGCATGTGCGGACGCTCCCCTTTCTCGAAAAGCGTCGCCCGCTGCAGCACCCCGAAACGGTGCTGCTCATCCACCACGGCCAGGGCCAGGCGATGGAAGTCGACCCCGTCCTGGATGACAGCGTGCGTTCCAACGAGTAGCTGACAAGAGCCGTCTGCCACAGCGGCCAGCAGCTCGCGCCGCTCGGCGGCGGAGGTACTGCCGGTCAGCAGGCCGACGCGTACGCCGAGCGGCGCGAGCATCCGACCCAGCGAACGATAGTGTTGCTCACACAGGATCTCGGTAGGGGCCATGACCGCCGCCTGATACCCGGCGTCCATGACCTTGAGGGCCGCAATGGCCGCCACCACCGTCTTGCCGCTGCCCACATCGCCCTGAAGAAGCCGATTCATCTGGCGGCCACTCTGCATGTCACGGGCTATGTCCTCGAGCGCGCGCTCCTGAGCACCCGTCAACGTGAAGGGCAGGATCTCTTCCCTGAATCGTGTTTCCAGCCGGCCGCCCGATCCGATAACCATCCCCTCGATCCGCTCCTTGTGGGAGCGCGACGTGGCCAGCAACAGCTGGAAAAAGAACAGCTCTTCGAACTTCAGTCGGTAGATAGCGCGCTTCAGCTCATCCTGGCTCTTCGGGAAATGGATGGCGCGCCGCGCTACGCGCCCCTCCAACAGATCTTCCCGCGCCACAAGGTCGGCCGGCAAATTCTCGCCGAGCTTACGACCGTGCTCCTTGAACAGCTCGTAAATGACCTTGCGGAAAGCACGACTGGTCAGGCCCGCTTTCTGCAGCGTAGCTGTCCCAGGATAGAGCGCGATGATACGCCCTGTGTCGATGGACGGCCCTTGCTCGTCCACCCGATCGAAATCGGGATGGGAAAAGGACATCATGCCGCCATAGCGCACGGGTTTGCCGTGCAGCGCCAGCCGGTGTCCCGTTTCGATGACCCGCGAAATCCACCCCACTCCCTGGAACCATACCGCTTTCATGCGCCGGCCCGGTTCATCTTCCACCACGATTTCAAATCGCTTTCTTCCCCGCCGACCCGGAACCGTACCCACGGCGATGACTGTGCCCATGACGGTGACCGACTCCGATCCACCATGCAGATCCTGGATCCGACTGACTGAGGAGCGATCCAGGTAGCGTCGGGGCACCATCGCCAGCAGATCACCTACCGTCCGGATGCCGGATTCGGCCAACACCTTGGCCCGATTGGGACCAATGCCACCGATGTACTGGACGGGCTGTTTGAGGAAATCGACTGACATGCCGGAATATAGGGGCCTTCGTCCGATCCCGGATGCGCCCTCCTGGTCCTCGGTTTTCCGCCCCGTCCATCCAACGGGCACGGCGACTAACGCGTGGGCATGGTCCAGGTGTAGCGTTCCAGGCCGGGTGCGGGTTCGGTGATGATCACGGCCAATTCGAAGGCCTGCTCTCCGACCTGGCGGACCGCCAGATCGGTCGGGTAGTATTCCTTGTTGAAGGCCGGATCGGGTTGCGTGAGTACATAGGCCAAGTCCCCTTCGGTATCGAACACATCCACATGCAACCAGCCCGGGCGCATGTTCAGGACGAACAGCCACTCGCCCGCAAAGGCCGCCGAACCCGAAAGCAGGGGCGGCTGCTCGGTGGTGCCCCGCTCGAACTGCAAGGTGCGCGCCAGCATGGGAGAATCAAATCCCACAAGCCGCGTGGAGTCCAGACCGGCAGGCGACACCCGGTAGATGAAGGGAAGGAAGCCCGAAAGACTGACCGTGCCGCCGCCATCTTGCCTCAGCAGACCAGCATATCGCCAGGACGGCCCCGGAAGCTCAATGCGATGCACAACCGCCCCACTAGGGTCATGGAATGCAATCCGATTGCCTCCCGCATCGTCGAGCACCTTGGAGACAAAGCCCGAATCAGTGCGGATGATCCAGCTCAGGGCCCGTTCGTCTTCAGCTCCACCATCCATGACCGTACTGTCCCCCGGCCTCATACCCACCAACCGGTGCACACGCTGCTGGGCTGGACTGAATATCCAGGTCGTGTCTGCCTGCGTACCGGCCAGGTAGGGAATAGCCCCCTCGAGTACGGTGGTCCCGGCTATCTCCCCAGCCGGGTCAATGCGATGGACGGCATGCGCACGTACATCGGCTACCAGCAGGTATCCCGCGTCATCGAACAAGAGCGTGCGTGGGCTCTGGAAGTCCTCCCGGTCGTAGGTGCGAACAAAAACTACACTCAGCGTATCGACAGGCAGGGAGGAGGCCAGGGCACGGGACGTGGAATCGGCCGCCGTGATGGCGCGCGGTTCGACCCGGTTGCACGAAGAGGGCAGACACCCCGTGAGCAGGGTGGAAGCCAGAAAAAGGGACAGGAGGGTGCGTTGCGGCGTGGGCATGGGTCTTGGGGTTGAAGAGTGGCGTGAACGCCGAGAGCTGGGTCCCGTTTCTTTTGCCGAGGAAGGCGTGCACTCCCGAGGATCCGGCACGCGTGGCGCCCGTATCTTCCCGCGCGGCATGCTCCGACCACACGACAGACCATCACTCCCTTGCAGATTGCCCGCGTAGCACTCCCCGTCCCGATCGACCGGTTGTATTCGTACACCGTGCCGGAGTCGATGCGTACGTGGATGCGCCCGGGGCGCCGCGTGGTCGTGCCGTTTGGCAAGCGTAAACTGGCCGGCGTGGTCATCGAGGAGGGTAGCGAGGCCGACCTGAAGGGTTTCAAGGCCCGCGACATCCTCGATGTCGATGTCGAACTTCCTCCCCTGCCGGCTGAACTCCTGGAACTGACTCGTTGGCTGGCCACCTACTACATGTGCGCCTGGGGCGAAGCGCTCCGGGCAGCCCTGCCTCCGGGAAGCGCCTCGGCCACGGCGCGCACCCGGGTCCAGACCGTGGCCATGGTGGACTACAATGAGGAGGGACCCGACTCGTTGCCACGCGGCGATCGGCAACGGGCCATCGTAGAGCAGATGCGCATCTGGCACACCTCCGAGCGGACGCCGGTACCGCAACAGGACGTGCTGGCCGAGTGCGGTGGTACGGCAGCCACCATACGACGACTCGTGGACCTGGGATACCTGTTCGTGGAGCAGGAAGAACGGGACCGATTCCAGGAGGAGCGCCGCGATGTGGAAGGCTCCTCCCGACCCGAGCTGCATGCCGCTCAACAACGGGCGGTGGATGCGGCCTGTCGGGCCATACAGGAAGAACGTTTCGAGACGTTCCTGCTGCACGGCGTGACCGGTTCGGGGAAAACAGAAGTCTATCTGCGCGTTCTGGAAGAAGTCCGCAAGCGCGGACAGACGGCCATTGTCCTGGTCCCGGAAATCTCCCTCACGCCGCAAACCGTCCGTCGATTCCGCTCGCGTTTCGGAGACGAGGTAGCCGTGCTGCACTCGCGCATGGGCGATGGGGAGCGCTACGATGCGTGGCGCGGCATTGGCGAGGGCCGCTACCCGATCGTCATCGGCCCCCGTTCGGCCATCCTGGCACCGCTCACGAATCCCGCGCTCATCATTGTCGACGAGGAGCACGAGTCCTCCTACAAACAGTTCGATCCGGCCCCACGATACCACGCGCGCGACGTGGCCGTCATGCGGGCCGCGCGCACCAAGGCCGCCTGTATCCTGGGCTCGGCCACGCCCAGCCTGGAATCCCTGGCCAACGCCCGCGAAGGCAAGTACAC
Organism: Rhodothermales bacterium; assembly: GCA_017859335.1. Taxonomy (GTDB): domain Bacteria; phylum Bacteroidota; class Rhodothermia; order Rhodothermales; family UBA10348; genus JAAZVD01. The sequence goes on from JAFMNH010000033.1 coordinate 12,469, forward strand.
CTTGTTGGAAATGCCCGAGCGCGTTCCCGTGGCCGGAAAGCCTGCACGCCTGCCGAATATCCGGATCGTGGACCTACGCAATGAGCCCGAGCTCAAAGGCTCCACAAACGCCTTGTCAGGGCCCTTGCTCGACGGTATTTCTGAGCGAGCCTCCCGTGGCGAGCAGACCATCCTGCTGCTCAACCGGCGCGGATTTGCGCCCGTCATGGAATGCATCGACTGCGGGTGGGTACCCGAGTGTACGGATTGCTCGGTCAGCATGGTCTACCACAAACCGCTCAACCATCTGCGGTGCCACTATTGCGGCATCACGCAGCCCCCTGCGCGGGTGTGTCCATCCTGCAGTGGCAAAGATCTGGCCTTTCAAGGTGCAGGTACGCAGCGGTTGGAATCCGAGCTTGCAGCCCGTGCGCCGGACGTGCGCGTCCTGCGGATGGACCTCGATACAACATCCAAAAAAGGCAGCCATCACGACATCCTGGAGCAGTTTGGCAAGGGTGAAGCCGATGTACTCCTGGGTACGCAGATGGTGGCCAAGGGCCTGGACTTCGAAAAAGTGACCCTGGTGGGCATCATCCGGGCCGAAGCCGGGCTTCAACTACCGGATATCCGGGCCGAGGAGCGGGCTTTCCAGCTCCTGACCCAGGTGGCGGGCCGTGCCGGCCGCGCCGATCTGGAGGGCGAAGTCATCCTGCAGTGCATGGACCCGGGACATCCCATCATACAGTTTGCGCTCCGGCATGACTATGCCGGATTTGCCCAGTACGCCCTCTCCACCCGCTCCGTCCTGGGCTACCCACCCACTGGAAGGCTGGTATCCATCCTCTTCTCCGGGCCCGATGACGAGGAGACGCGGAAAGCAGCCGAGCGTTTTCGCACGCTCGTCGACAGCCACTTGACGGATGTCGACCGTCTCGGTCCGTCGCCGGCGTTCATACATCGGCTGAAGAACCGGTTTCGGCATCAGATCCTGCTCAAGGTGCCTCAAATCGTGCCCTCCAGCCGCGTGCGTGAGGGCCTTGGGAAGGCGGAGAAGGCGATGGGGTCCCTGCCGCAATCCATCCGCATGACGATTGATGTGGATCCCGCCGGCCTGGTCTGAATTCCCAGGCACGAAGCCGTCAATCCGTGATCAGGAAACGCACCCTGTTCTCGACAGATGAGCGGTAATCGTAGGCCTCCTCCATCGCATGCAGATCGCTCAGGGTGGAGAGGGCACGTTGCTCATGACCGGAGTCCAGATAGAGTTCGACCAGGTGCATGCGTGCAAACCCATGCCACTTGGCCAGCGGGTCGGCTGCTTCGGCCAGCGTGCGCTCATACCATGTGATGGCCTCGCTCGTCTCACCCGTTTCATGAAAGACCCGCGCGACGCCATAGGTTGCCTCGGCACGCACGTGACTGGTCTCATGTCTTGACTCGACAAGGGCCGAAAACTGCGCCATCGCTGTACTGTCCCTGCCCGAATCAAAGCTGCCCCAAGCTCGCAAGAGATCTTTTTCCCCCTCGGTCATGGGCGATTCCAACAGACGAGCTGCCCGTCTCTGGGCTGCCAATTCCTCGGCAAACCCGCGCTCGCCAACGATGCGGGCATACCAGGATTCAGCCTCCTGGCGACGACCTCCAAGCTCGGCGCACTGTCCGGCCAACAGACGACCGGCCAGTTTCAGGGAAGCTCCTTCGTGGATGCGTTCGTACTCGGCAAAAGCCGCTTCTGCTTGGGGACAGTGACCCAAGCGATACAGGGCTTCCCCCCTGTACCAGATCAGGTAGTGCACTGTGCCCGATGGGTCCGAGGTGGCATCGAGCACAGCAAGCGCCTCTACCGGTTGCCGCTCGCGTATGAGCACATCGGCATAGGAAAGCCCGATGAGCGGACTGCCCGGATAGGCTGCCCACAGCTCGGCGTATACCTCGGCAGCATCCACGGGGGAGGGAAAACCGAATTTGTCTACCGTCGCCAACAATACGGCCGCTTCCTGCCTGTTCCAGACCGAGGCATCGCGCGCGCTCGCCAGCTCGGCCAGCCCCTGATCCAGGGAGCCTTCGATTCCGAACCACCCGAGCACGCGTCGGAAACGATCGGGAAGGGCTCCGATGCCCATGTGAAGCAGCCCCAGACCTTTCAGCGGCTCAATAAGGCCCGGATCGAGCGCCCGGGCGCGCTCCAAATGTCCGAGGGCACGGCGCGCAGACCAGGCTGCTTTGAACGCATCGCCCCGCTTGGAACGGGCCCACGTGCGTTGCAGGGAGATTTCGCCCAACAGCCAGTGTCGCCAGGCCGTTCCCGGCGCCTCGTCCACCTGTTCGTACAACCTCTCGTTTCGTTCGAGGAAGGCGTCGTAGTCGGAGGATGAATCGGCTACAAGCAGTTCAAGGAGGCGCGCAAGCTCCCGGGTCCATCCCACGAGCGCTGCCTCGTCCACCGACAGGCTGCGCATGTCGAGTGCCCGGTCAACCGCTTCCAGGTTCATGGCCAAGATATGCCTACGGGCCTCTTCGACACGCGAACCAACCGACGCGGCAATCGGCATCCCTGCAAGGGAAGCATCCATGACGCTGGTCGCAGGGCCCTCACCGACCGCCTGTGCACCTGCCGTCCTTGCATCCACGGCGCAGAGCAGCAGCAGAAACCAGACACAGCGATTCATGGAGACAGCGAAGGAAGACATCGATGAACTCAATCCTGACGGGACTGCCAGCGTTTTGGCGGAAAAAGGATCCCTGCCACAGGCACGAGGGCAATGAAAAGGATGTAGGCAGGCAGGAACAAGGGAATCCAGCCGAGCGAGAAAGGTTGCCGAAACGCCCGGGCAGCGGGCAACAGGCCGAGGGCGAAAAGGCTCGACAGGGCCAGCCATGTCATGCCAAGAAGGACCCATCCACCGAAGGCACCCAACACTACTGTCACGAGCAGGGTCCAATAGAATTGTCCGGCGCGCCAGACGCCGGTCCGATCGAAAGAAGCTCCCGTGGAGGTTTGGCGACGTTTTTGACGCAGCCATGCTCCGAGACGCTCGCGCGCCGGACTGGGGACGGTGATCTCCGCCGTGTCCAACCACCGTATGACCGCATCTGTCTGCCGTCGCACCGCCTGGATGAAGAGCGTGTCATCGCCCGAAATATGATGGACATGCCCCTCGAACCCACCTGCTTGGTCATGCAGCGCGCGTGTGTAACTCAGATTGCCTCCGCGCGCCATGTAGGCCTTCCCGTCTCCAATGGCCGATGCGGCCAGAAACTGGTTCATGGTAGTGTCGAACTGCTGGAATCGAACCAACCACGAATCAGGGCCTTCCAGGGGGGAGTATCCCACGACCAAGGATGCACCCGGGCCCCCATGCGCACGGGCATGCGCGGCCAGCCAGTCCGGTCCAGGCGTGCAATCGGCATCGGTGAACACGCACACTGGGTGCGCAGAAACTGACAGGGCAGCCTGGATGGCAGCCTTCTTTCCGGCCTGGTCCTGTCTGATGAGCCGGATCCTGTCATCGCCCGCGGCGCGCTCCTCAACCAGGACGGCGGTATCATCCGTGGAGCCATCATCCACTACGATCAGCTCAAACTGCTTGTGGGTCTGCCGCGCCATCGCATCAAGGAGCCCATCGATCACGGCTTCCTCATTTCGGGCCGCCACGATTACCGACAAGGCGGGCCATTCGCCCTCAAATGCTTCCCGGAACGTCTTTTCGACCACCGTTCGGGTGGGGCCAAACCATTGACGAGCGCGGGCGAAGCCTCGCACGAATCGCACCCATACCACCGCATGGAGTACGAGAAAGGTCATGACTCCCCAGGGCAACCATCCGCTATGAACTCCAACGATATCCATAGTGTCAGCGCGTCATGCTCCGGGACTTCCACTCCACACCGCCGCGCACACCTGCGGCACTCAGGGCCAGGACGTAGAGGATGTGGAATAGCTGCGCGGGAATCCAGACCAGCATGAGCCACGGACGTCGGTAGAACCAGACGCTTTGCGCCAGAAGCAGACCCTCCCCGAGCATCTTGATACCCCATGCTGTCATGACCCAGGGAAGCCACGCCGGTCGGAAGAATGCACCGACCGTGCCGATGGCCAGCAAAAGGAAAAACAGCCAGATGCCCACATTCATTGCCACATGCCACAGGCGCTCGTAATGGCCAGCCTTGGAGGCCCATCGGATACGTTGGCGCACGAACGCCGAGGCGGTTGCCGGAGACTCGGCCTCAACCGTCGCCCCGGGATCTGCGCAGAACGAGACGCTCCATCGGGTACGGTCGGCAATGCGTTGCATCAGGAACTCATCGTCTCCGGAGGCAAAATGGTCCACCCCCTCATATCCGCCCACGGCCTGAAAGGCTTCGACCCGGAAGGCTACGGACGAACCGCATGCCGACGTGGGTCGCCCAAGGCCGATGGACCCCCGGGCAATACCCATGAAGCCGGCCCACTCCAGCTGGATCATGCGGTGGAACAAACCGCGTCGCTCCTGCAGCCGGACGGGCCCTACAACGTATCCGCAATCATGCGTCATGCACGCCGCCATGGCTCGGGCCCACCCGGGCGGGACGAGGGTGTCGGCATCGGTCAAAAGCACCCAGTCGGTGTGTATGTGGTGCACGGCCTCGGAAATGGCTGCTTTCTTGCCGCTGCTCCCCTCCAGCCGAATCAGACGGACCCGCGCTCCAAACGCCTCGACCCGGCGCGCCGTATCGTCGTCCGAATGATCATCCACAACCAGCACGTGGACCGGTATGTCCTGGGCCAGAATGGCGCGCAGACAGGCCTCGATGTGCTCGGATTCATTGCGTGCTGCCACGAGTACCGTCAACTCGGGCAGCGTGCCCGATACGACCTTCTGTCGGATTCGCGCATGTCCGAGGGCAACCAACAGGATGGGAATCCCATAAGCCAGGGAAAGCGCCACCAGGATCAGGGCCATTACGCTGAGAATGATATTCCGTGAAGGTCGAAGAGCGATGCCAAGTTACGCCACGCGGCATGGAACCTACACCAGCGTGGCATGTTGGGCAGACAAAGGGCAAGTTCCATACGGGCAGCTCCCTCTCAACTCCGTCAGGGCCGGAAGGCAGCAGCGGTAGGAGGTCGTAGCGCCGCGATGTGGGTAGCTTGCCCTTTTTTTATGCTCTTTTTTCTGGGGCGGTATTCGTGATGACATGATAACGTCAGGCGGCGCATGCAAGCGTGCGGCATCACGTATCTTGCCCTGACCAAGGATCAACTTTTTCGATCTACCATGTTCGATGTGATTGTAGTGGGAGCCGGTCCCGGTGGCGCCACCACCTCCACGCTGATGGCGCGTAAGGGCCTGCGGGTTCTGATGCTGGACAAGGCATCATTTCCGAGGGACAAAATCTGTGGCGACGCTGTCTCGGGCAAGAGCGTCGATGCGCTCAAGGCCTTGGGACTGATCGAGCACTTCCAGCGGGATGAGTGCCTGGGATCATGGGGCGTGACGTTCTCGGGTCCCAGTGGAGACGAAGTCGAAATCCCCTTCACGAAAGCGCTTGACCGTCCCATTGCGCCCGGATTCGTCTGCGCCCGCGAGGTATTCGACGATATCCTCGTCAAACTGGCCGTTTCCGAAGGGGTCGAGCTGCGGGAAAATACGCAGGTGACCGGCCTTCTCCTCGATGAGCAAGGCGCGGTAAATGGCGTCTCCATCAAGGATGCAGAGGGGCACGCACATCAGATTCACGCTCCCCTTGTCATTGGTGCCGATGGTGCCTACTCCGTCGTCGTGCGTGAACTGGGACTCGATCAGTTGGACGAAAAACACTACGTCGCCGGCATCCGTGCCTACTACAAGGATGTATCCGGCTTCAACGAGCGCAATCACATTGAATTGCATTTCGTGGACGAGGCCATACCGGGCTACTTCTGGATCTTTCCCATGGCCGATGGCATGGCCAATGTAGGCGTAGGCATGCTTTCACAGGTCATCAAAAAGAAGAACATCAAGCTCAAATCGCTCCTGGACCTGCTGGTGACGCACCCCCGATTCTCGGCCCGTTTCGAGGGAGCAACCCAGGTAGGCGCCATGAAGGGATGGGGGTTACCCCTGGGCTCGAAGCCGCGCCCCATGGCTGGTGACGGGTGGATGCTCATCGGAGATGCGGCCTCCCTCATCGACCCCTTCACGGGGGAAGGCATCGGAAATGCCATGGTCAGCGGCATGCACGCTGCCGAATGGGCCGGCAAGGCCCACGCCGAAAAACGCTTTGACAAGGCCTTCCTGTCGGACTACGGCGCGGAGGTCCTGGCGCTGCTCAAGGATGAACTCAGACTGAGTCACGCCATGCAGCGCCTTGTCAATTGGAAATGGCTGCTCAACACGGTAATCCGCAAGGCGGGGCGCTCCGAGGAGATAGCAGATGCCATCAGCTGCATGTTTGACGATCTGGAAGAGCGCGAAAAGTTGATTTCGCCATCGTTCTACATGAAAGTGCTGTTCGCCTGAGCAGAGCCCATTATATTCAGTCGTCCATTCCGATCCATCCCCACCCGATCCCAGCCTGAATATGCTCTCTACCGTCGTATTCCTTCTTGCAGCTCCTCCTGCCGGCGAGCAGGCCAATCCCCTGGCCATGTTCCTGCCGCTGATCCTGATTTTCATCGTCTTCTACTTCTTCATCATCCGACCACAGAAGAAGAAAGAAGATCAGCGCAAGAGCATGATCGAGGCGGTCAAGAAGAACGATCGGGTCATCACGATCGGTGGTGTACACGGAACCGTGACGCAGGTCGACGAGACGTCCGTACTGGTGCAGGTGGACAACAACACGAAGCTTCGCATCGAGAAAAGCGCCCTTTCCTCGGTTGGCAACAAGGAGCAGGCAGCCTGAGGCAGGTCCTTGGTCAGAATTGATCCGGGTGGCGGGGTTTGAAGTCACTCCAGAAGGCGAGAAGACGCGCTGCGTCCGCATCGACATCATCCCCGGGCCAGATCGTCTCGCCATAGTGGATGGTTCGTGATCCGAAATCCACGGCGGCTGGGATGATGGGAACGCCTGCCTTGACTGCAATACGATGAAATCCGGGCTTGAGCCGCTTGACCTTCGAACGGGTGCCCTCGGGTGAAAGAGCCAGTACGAAACCGTCACCATCCCTGAATCCACGTAGCACGTCCCGGAGCAGGGTGCCCGGATTGCGACGATCCACGGGGATACCGCCGAAGGAGGTGAAAAGACGCCGGAACGGCCAACGGAAGATGGTGTGCTTTCCCATCCAGTGCACATCCAGTTCCAGCTTCCAGACGGACATCAAGGCGAATACAAAGTCCCAATTCGACGTATGGGGCCCGCCGGTCAGGACGAACTTCGGCTCGTCGGGGATGCGCCCGCTGATGCGCCATCCAGCCAGTCCCAGTGCCAGCGAACCAATCAGTTTCAAGAACGTGTTGCGTCGACGGGGTACTTGCCTGCCAATCTCAATCATAGGTCCGGGGTCAATCTGGGTGGATGGAAGTAGGGCCTGGCAATCATGTGGCATGCGGGGTCAGCCAGGCCTCCCACAGCTCGTCGACTCGTTGTTCGAGTTGCGCGCGGGTACCGTCGTTACGGATTACATCATCTGCTGCGGCCAGGTAGGCTGATTCCGAAGGCTGGGACTGCATACGCTCCTCTACCTGCGCCACCGTCATGCCATCCCGTGCCTGAACCCGTTCCAGACGCACGGCGCGGGGTGCCAGAACAGCCACCACCCGGTCCAGTCGTTTACGCTGATCGGACGAGGGAAGAAGCGCTGCTTCACGAATGAAAACACGCACTCCACGCTTCTGCGCCGCCCGGGCATCGTCCTCGAAAGCAGCCTGCACGGCGGGGTGAACGATCCCATTCACGGCATCCCGCACCTCGGCGTCACCGAAGATCCGGTCGGCAATCAAGGTCTTGTTCAGTGTCCCGTCCGCGAGCCAAGCCTTCGGTCCCAGCACCTGTTCCAGAGCGGCCCGGACAGTCGCATCTTCCTGCATCAGTCTTCGGGCCACCTTGTCTGCATCGAATATGCCGGCCCCCTTTCGGGCCAACAGGTCACGAACGGTGGATTTGCCGCTTCCGATACCTCCTGTAAGCCCGACTCTGAGCATGATGCGCGATAGGATGATCTGCGGTATGAGGATGCGCGAGGTCACGTTATCGGGTCCAACGACGCGCCTGAGAATGCCGCCCTTCGATGGACCAGGAGCCACCGCCTGGCGGGGCGCCCAAGCTACCCTTACCACTGCCATCGCATGGACACGGCAAGGTTGGGAATCATGGTTCGCTTTCCTTCACGGGCAGCTGCGGTGATAAGGGCAGCCCTACCTTCTGGCAGAGCCCCGTACAATCTATGAGAAATCTGCTGGAACGTGGCCCAACCGTCGACCCGAAGGTAGGCGTTCGAACGCATGGGCCAGGTAATAGCCATGGTAGGACCTGCCTGATCAATGCGCTGACGACCCATACGGGAGATGACGGCTTCCTGCCCCGTTTCAGGGACAACATATCGTACGGAAGCGGACCGGTCAAAATCAGTCCGGATGAAAACACGCATCCCGATCTCTGCCTGCAGGCGGGTACCCGTCTGGATTCGTCCCCAGGCGCTCACCGTGCGCAGCGTGTCGAAAGGGATTTCGGCAAAGACATCATCCAGAAAACGACCGAGCTGCAGATCAGAGAGGGAGCCCGTAAAAAGCAGGCGCATGCCGCTCGATGAACCGTGATCCACATCCAGTTCGTAGCGCATTTCCCGTGCGGCCTGGTCGGTTGGCCGACGGCCAGCCAGTACGAAATCGTCCACCGTGTACGTGGCGCGCACCTCACTGGCCAGCCGGATACGGGTATCCCGACCAGGCCGCCATGTGACCGTGGGGCGGTAGCGGATGGAGCGTTGGACGGTATTCTCAGCAGATCGGGCTGCCTTCAAGTACACGGTGTGGAACCACGAGCCCGAAACCTGGAACATGACGTCCAGGTCAGGACGCAGACGGAAACGGGATCCCAACAGGCCATTATAGAGCAGTTCATCGCGATCGTCCGGGTTGACCTCCGGGGTGTCATGTCGAAGCATGTTTCCCGAGCCGTCGAATTGAAGCTCCCACCAGGGTTTCAGAGCAGTCATCATGGAGGCCTGGACGCCAAAAAAGCCCCGTTCATTGTCTGCCTGGCGCAGCAGGTTCAGCTTTTGGGCAGCTTGTGCCGGGGGCAGGTCATCGGCGTTCGTCAGTCGCCTGCGCTCGACTTCCGCGCCAGCCGAGGTCGCTATGCGCACCCGCGTCCGAGCACCTTCATAGCGTGTGGCCAGTCGCGCTTCGACGGTCTGCCGACGGAAACCGGAATCGAAGAAGAGTGCCTCCGCCGGTGCTCGAAGTGTCTCTACCTGTCTGGCATTCGTCGATGCGTCCAGTGACGCGGTTACCCACAGCAGCGACGCCACGCGGGACTCAATGTCTACGCCTACCAAGACCGTGTCCGATCGTGTGGACTCCACCGTTTCTGCCTGACGGCCCACAGCATCATCGCGGTTCAGGAAAGAAGCCACCTGATAGGCGTCGCGCCGGACACTGGCACCAAATAGGCGGGTCGTAAGCCGTGTGTCCCCGAACGAGCGATTGCTCTCGAGTTGGGAGCGTACCAATCGTGCTGTCCGGGGATGGGTACGCTGAATCTGTGCCACGCCATCCATGCGCGTCACGTAGCCACCCAGATCGGAGCGGGGCATTCCGAAGCGTAGACCGGCTGCCCACCCAGCATCAGTCCTCACGGGCGCCTCGGCAACCGTCGTGCCGAAACCGGGGCGCGCATCGAGGGCCATCCCGAGGGCAGGCTCGAGCCAGAAGCCATCGCTCGGCCAGAAACGGTAGCCCCCCCAAACATCCTGACGGAAAACACGACTCAAGCTGTACCAGTCGGCCCCTCCGAACAGAACGGGTCCTCCCCGCCTGTTGCCATGTCGGGACAGGGCAGTAAACCGGGTCCGGTTTTCGTCACGGAAGCTCAGGCGGTCATTGAAAAGGAGAAAGGCATCGGAGCGGAAGCGGTTCTCGAACGTCACCTGCCATGCTCCAACGGAAACATCAGACGTCAGACCCGCGCTCCAACGATAGCGGTTCACATCCCGCTCAAAACCCGTTTGCAGCACGAGGGGATTGGACTCCCGGCTGACCTGGGCATGTACACTCCCGACAAACCATGCTGCCACGACCAGAAACAGCATCCCCTTTACACAGGAGCCCCTGACCCTTCGGAGGCGCGGGACCGGATCCATAGCATGTATCGACACACCCCACCTCATCCCGGCGGCCAGCGCAACTGTCGTCCGCCAATCAGGTGCAGATGCACATGGGGAACGGTCTGCTGGCCATGCTCTCCACAGTTGAAAACGGTGCGATAGCCATCTGAAAGACCTTCCTCTTCTGCTATCCGCGCAGCGCATAGAAACAGATGGCCCATCAACTCCTTGTCCTCTTCCACAAGATCCCGGAGCGAGGGGATCGGCTTGCGGGGTACGATCAGGATATGCACGGGCGCCTGTGGCTGAATGTCCCTGAAGGCAATACACTGATCGTCTTCGTAGACCATGTCGGAGGGAATGTCACCGTCGGCAATCTTCTGGAAAAGCGTCTTCTCGGACATGGTCATCGGGAGCGTCTGTTGTCAAGCGAAGGAAGCGTCGCCCGCGTCCCTGGACGGTCCGCGGGTCGTTCGGAATATAGGCGATGAACAATTCCACCGTGGCTTCTGATTGGTATCCAGTCCGGTTTCCTGCGCAGCGGCAGATGACTCTACCCGTGAAACAGATGACCCATTCGCAGCACACATGAATAGCATGCCATCGCGTCGACGGCGCCCGTCCTACCTGTACCAACCAGCCATACCATGCCAACGGTCTACATTACCCGGAAAGCACATTTCAACGCTGCCCACCGGCTGCATAATCCGGACAAGGACGACGCGTGGAACGAGGCAACCTACGGAAAATGCAACCATGCGAACTGGCATGGCCACAACTACGATCTGGAGGTGACCATCGCTGGGGAACCCCACCCCGAGACCGGCTACGTCATGGACCTCGGTCGCCTGAAGCGTATCATCCGGGAAGCCATCATCGAGCCATGCGACCACCGCAACCTGAATATGGATGTGCCCTTCCTGAAAGGCATCATCCCATCGGCCGAAAACCTGGTGGTTGCCTTCTGGCAACAGCTGGAGCCCCACATCACTGAAGCACGCCTGGTATCGGTGCGACTCTGGGAGACAGAGCGTAACGTAGCAGAGTACCGGGGTCATTGACCCTGGCTCACGCTGTACAGTCCGCAGGTGTCATGAAAAAAGAGCGTATGTTCAACGAATCCCATGTCTATGATGAAGCGGCGCTCGAGCGTATTGCGCGCGGCGTGTCATCCACCCTGTCGGCCATCGGAGAGGACCCCTCCCGGGAAGGCCTGCTCAAGACGCCCGAGCGTGTGGCCAAAGCCCAGCTGTTCCTGACCCAGGGCTACGGTCAGGACGCTGCCGAAATTCTGCGCAGTGCGGTGTTCGAGGAATCCTACGACGAGATGATCCTGGTCAAGGATATCGAGCTCTACAGTATGTGCGAGCACCACATGGTTCCTTTTTTTGGCAAGGCCCACGTGGCCTACATCCCTGATGGACATATCGTGGGACTCTCGAAAATCCCTCGCGTCGTGGATGTATTTGCCCGCAGGCTGCAGGTTCAGGAACGTTTGACCATGCAGATCCGAACGGCCATCGAGGAGGCGCTCAATCCCCAGGGAGTCGCTGTTGTCATCG
>JAFMNH010000131.1 GCA_017859335.1 Rhodothermales bacterium
AAAGGCAAAGAACTACCTCCTTTGCATGCTCCTTCTGGGTGTTCTCATCAGCCCTGGCTGCCAAATCCTGGGACCCGAGGAAGGCTCTCTGGATGACCTGTCTGTCAAACGATCGACTTGGTCCGAATGGTCAGGCGGAACGTACAGCTTCGTCGTTTTTCGTGGTTGTTTCTGCGTCTGGGAAGGTGCCGTGTGGATCCAGGTCGTGGACCAAGAGATCACCGCTGCCTTCTGGACCGAGCGTAACGAACCCGTGCCGCCAGAACACTTCAACGAGCTGCACACGATCGACGAACTCTTCGACATGATTCAGCGCGCCGAAAGGGAGGCCGACGAAATTGAGGTCGAATGGGCAGATGAAGGCTACCCCTCACGCGTGTTCATCGACTGGATCGAAGAAGCCATCGACGACGAACTGTTTCTGGAGATTTCTTCGGTCGTTCCAGGTATCGCACAAATTGACTGAGCCCCCTTTCCTTTGGGATCGTGTTGCGATTTTCCGATTCGAAATCAACCTGAACTGGCGTTCAACTTCGCTACGAGGTAGAGTGGCCCGGCCATTCCGTGACTTCGCACATCCGCGGAGCGTTGTACAACTTGTACAACGCTCCGCGCAAGGTCCAAATGCAAGGCGCTCCGACCCTTCCACTCCCACCGACACCCGGCGCTCCGCGCCTCGTGAATTCGAACCTGTCATTGCTGCGCAATAGAGACCACATCCGGTCTCATTTACTCGGCGCTCCGCGCCTCGTGAATTCGAACCTGTCATTGCTGCGCAATGATGGCCGCTACGCGGCCCAACTTGCCACTCTTCAGATCCCGGAGAGAACGATGTTCTCTCCAGATCTCTTCATCGTGACAAGTACAGGTAAGGACATTTGCCTCCCTTCGGTCGGCCAATTCCCAATCTCTACCTTGACAGGTAGAGATTCCTCATTTCAAAGGGCTTCTTGAAGGCCTCGTCGTCGAAGTCATCGATGAAGGCAATGGCCTCTCCGGTGGACTTCATTTCGGGGCCGAGCTCCTTACGGACCTCGGGGAACTTGTCCCACGAGAAGACGGGCTCTTTAACCGCGAATCCAACCAGCGCAGAATCCAGATCACCGCGGGCATCAAAGTCTTTGAGCTTTTCACCGAGCATGACCTTCGTGGCAATGTTGGAGATTGGAATGCCCGTCGCCTTGGCCACGAACGGCACGGTGCGCGAGGCACGCGGGTTGGCTTCGATTACGTACACGATGTTGTTCTTGACCACCATCTGCACATTGATCAGCCCCACGACACCGAGCCGAAGGGCAATATCGCGGATGTACTGCCGAACCGTCTGTTGCACTTCTTCCGAGATCGAGTACGGAGGCAGGACGGCCGTTGAGTCACCGGAATGAACACCCGCCGGCTCGATATGCTGCATGATGCCGCACACCCATACGTCTTCCCCATCGCAGATGGCATCTACGTCGAGCTCGATGCCGTTTTCCAAAAACAGGTCCAACAGGATCACGTTGTCTGGCATCAGTTTCCAGATACGCTGCGTGTACTCTTCGACCTCTTCCTTGTTGATGGCAATACGCATACCCTGACCACCCAGTACGTAGCTGGGGCGAACCAACAACGGGTATCCGATCTTCTCGGCCTGCTCGACAGCCTCCCGCTCGGTGCGGGCGGCACCATAAGGAGGAAACGGGATCTCCAATTCTTTCAGGATATCGGAAAAGCGGCTGCGATCCTCGGCCAGGTCCATACTATCGAAGGATGTACCAATAATGGGTATCCCGAGGCGATCGAAATCGTTGGAAAGCTTCAACGCGGTCTGTCCTCCGAGCTGCACAATGACCCCCTTGGGCTTTTCGTGCTCGATCACATCCATCACCCGCTCCAGGTAGACCGGCTCGAAGTAGAGCTTGTCGGCTACATCGAAGTCCGTGGACACGGTTTCCGGGTTGCAGTTGATCATGATGGCTTCGTAGCCCATCTCCTTGGCCGCCAGTACGCCGTGCACGCAGGAGTAATCAAATTCGATGCCTTGGCCGATCCGGTTCGGGCCACTGCCCAGGATGATGATCTTTTCCTTGTCGGAAACTTCGCTTTCCGTGTTCGACTCGTAGGATGAGTAGAAGTACGGTGTCTGGGCAGGAAATTCGCCGGCGCACGTATCAACGACTTGGTAGGATGGCAACACACCGAGCGACTTGCGGAACGCACGTACTTCTTCCTCGGTCACCTCGTCCTGGACCAGGTAGGCAATCTGATAGTCGGAGAAGCCGTAGCGCTTGATTTCGCGCATGAATGGCTCGTCAATCTGAGAAAGCGCCTTCTTACGGATCTCCCCCTCGAGCGTCACGATGTCCTGGATCTGGTATAGGAACCAAGGATCCACCTTGGAGATGTCGGCGATCTCTTCGACCGAGGCGCCAAGCTTGAAGGCGTTGCGGATCTGGAGTGTGCGGTCCCAATAGGATTTCTTCAGGCGATCGCGGATTTCAAACCGGGCCGTTTCGTCGCGATCTGCGCCAAGACCATGGTAGCCATTCTCCAGGCTCTGCCATGCTTTCTGCAGGCTCTCAGCGAACGTGCGGCCGATGGCCATGACTTCGCCGACGGCCTTCATCTGCGTGGTCAGCTCTTCGTCCACACCTTCGAACTTCTCGAAGTTGAACCGCGGAATCTTGGTGACGACGTAGTCGATCGAAGGCTCAAAACAAGCCGACGTTGTGCCGGTCACGTCGTTCTTGAGTTCGTCGAGGGTATAGCCGACCGCCAGTTTCGAAGCCACCTTGGCAATCGGATATCCCGTGGCTTTCGAGGCCAGGGCCGAGGAGCGGGACACGCGCGGGTTGATCTCGATGGCAATCATGCGACCCGTCTTGGGCTCCGTGGCAAACTGCACGTTGCAGCCGCCGGCAAAGGTGCCAATGGAGCGCATCATCCGGATGGCCGCGTCGCGCATGCGCTGGAACTGCTTGTCTGTCAGCGTCTGCGACGGAGCCACGGTAAGCGAATCGCCCGTATGGACCCCCATCGGGTCCAGGTTCTCGATCGTACAGATGATGATGACGTTGTCATTGGCATCGCGCAGGAGTTCGAGCTCGTACTCCTTCCAGCCGAACAGGCATTCTTCGATAAGCACCTGGTGGGTCGGCGACAGCTCCAGGCCGCGCATCACCTTCTTGTCGAACTCCTCGGGCGTCCAGACAATCCCGCCACCGCTGCCACCCAGCGTGAACGAGGGCCGGATGACGACCGGTAGACCGCCCAACTCCTGAGTGATCTCCTTGGCTTCCAGGAGGGACTTGGCCACGCGCGAACGGGCCTGGTCGATGCCGATCTTCTCCATCAGATCGCGGAAAAGCTGCCTGTCCTCCGTGATGTTCACGGCATCGATGTCCACGCCGATGACGTGGATGCCCTTCTCTTCCCAATATCCTTTCTCGTGCAGCTTGACCGCCAGGTTCAAGGCGGTCTGCCCCCCCATCGTGGGAAGGACCGCATCGGGCTTCTCTTCTTCCACGATTTGCTTGATCGAATCAGTGGTCAGCGGGCGCAGATAAATCTTGTCGGCCGTGACCGGGTCGGTCATGATGGTGGCCGGGTTCGAATTGACGAGGACGACTTCGTACCCCTCATCCCGCAGGGACCGTGAGGCCTGACTGCCGGAATAGTCGAATTCACAGGCCTGCCCGATGATGATGGGGCCGCTGCCGATAAGAAGGATTTTCTTGATGTCCGTACGCTTGGGCATGGAAGGTGCGTCTTTCGGGGTTCGATTGGGTGAAGTGGGCGTGCTCTGGGGCGCTATCGGCCGCCGGCGTAAACCATTTCAGGTGTGGGTTCGTGGGTCGGCTTGACACCACTGTGCTTCTCGATGTCGGCCATGAACTCATCGAAGAGATATTGGCTGTCGTGCGGCCCTGGAGAGGCTTCCGGGTGATACTGCACAGAGAATGCCGTGCACTGGGCAAAGCGCACACCCTCGACCGTGTTGTCGTTCAGGTTCAGATGCGTCACAGAAGCGATTTCTTCAGAAATCGAATCTTTGTCGACCGCAAATCCGTGGTTCTGCGTCGAAACCTCAACGTGGCCCGAGACCAGATTCTTGACCGGGTGGTTGGCACCGCGGTGCCCGACGTACATCTTGTAGACGTCGAGGCCGGCCGCCAGGGACAGGAGTTGATGGCCAAGGCAGATGCCGAAGAGCGGAATGCCGGTCTGCATGGCTTCCTTCGTCATGGCAATAGCGGCCGGCATCGCGCGCGGATCGCCCGGTCCGTTCGAGAAGAAAATCCCATCGGGCTCGCAGGCCAGTACGTCTTTCAAGGCGGTGTCTGCAGGAAACACGCGGACCGAGCATCCGCGCGCCCCCAACGACCGCAGGATATTCTGCTTCACCCCAAAATCGAAGACCGCCACCTTCGGGCCCTTCCCGGTCGAAAAGTCATAGGCATCCTTAACGGAAACCCGGGAAGCCAGCTCCAGGCCTTCCATCGATGGCCAATTGCGCGCCTTCTCCACGAGGGACGCATCGTCCAGATCCACCGAAGAGATGACCGCATTCATCACCCCTTTGGAACGGATGTGCAGCACCAGAGCGCGGGTATCAATTTCCGAGATCCCCACCAGCTTGTGCTTCTTCATGAAGGCATCCAGGGATGCATCGGCCAGCAGGTTGGAATACCGCGGGGAGAATGAGCGGACCACAACGCCGGAAACCATGGGATGGGCCGCTTCCATGTCGATGTCCATCGTCCCGTAGTTGCCAATGTGCGGGTAGGTCATCATCATGATCTGCCCGACGTAACTGGGATCGGTAAAGATCTCCTGATAGCCGGTCATGGACGTGTTGAAGCACAGCTCGCCGCCGGTCTCACCACGGAATCCCACCGCTTTTCCGGTTACCACCGTGCCATCTGCAAGAGCCATCTTGCACGGTGCAGGCGTCAGCAGCAAGTCATTGTTCTGTGGATTGATCATGGTCCTGGTTGATCGATTCGGGCTGGTCCGTAAGGGTGTCGGTCAGAAAAGGTCAAAAAAAAAGCCTCCCCATTACCTGTTGGGAAGGCTGCTCAATCGTTGGTTCGTAAGCCGGAGTCTGGGTGCTTGTGGGGCACGTGTCTAAAGGCTGGAGAAGGAGGACATTTCGGTCAATATACGTCGGCTCTTCCGGGTATGGCGACTGATCCGTGTATACATCGACCAAAATACAATGAATGCTGCCATGACGCGCGACCTCCTTCACGTCAGTTATCCACAATTACGAACCGGTCCGCAGCCTGTACCATTCGGTCACCGTGTCGGACCTCTGCCGTTCTGCCGACGTATCTTGACCAGGTCTCTACGAT
>JAFMNH010000132.1 GCA_017859335.1 Rhodothermales bacterium
CGTGCCACCATCCGTTTCAACTAGCCCGACAGGCCGCCATGCCAGCAGGTCATCAGCGTATTTCTGAGCAACCCCTGCATAATAATAGGTGCCCACGGGTGCATCGCTCAGGGTGAATTCGTGCACCTCGACACCCGATGGCAGCCGTTCGCTGATCACCATCTCGTTCAGCCTGAAAAAATCGGTGGTGTCCTGCGGTATGAAGCGCATGGCAATGAAGCGAAGGTCCTTTATCTCAGTGCTGGATGGCCACGGGGGGAGATAGGATATTTTTCCCGTGATGGTGCCTGTGCCCTCGTCCTCGGGTGGCTGCAGGCCCGCATCGCAGCCGAGGGACGCGACGATCAGAAGGGAGATGATGAGGAGGGGAAGGGAACGCATGGGATTCATTGTTGCCTGATTATAGCACATCACGCGTTCAAATGGCGCTTTTTCCGATCCGTATGGGTACCATGATTTTGTCTGGACGCTTGGGCACTGGTTTGGAGTGGGCGCCATGTGGCCTTATCTTTGAAGGTTATATCGTACAGGATCGCCTGTCCGATATGTCCCCCATCCCATTGCAATCAAGCCCTGTAAGGCCGCATGAAGCTCGCCCAGTTCAAATACGACTTCCCCAAAGACCTTGTAGCCAAATATCCCGCCGAACCCAGGGACTCCTCCCGTCTCATGGTGCTGAACAGAGCCAGTGGCACCATCGAGCACAAAGTATTCTCGGACATCGGAGAGTACTTCAAGAAAGGGGATGTCATGGTCGTGAACAACACGAAAGTCTTTCCCGCGCGGCTCTTCGGCAACAAGGAAAAAACGGGGGCCCGCATCGAAGTCTTCCTTCTGCGCGAGCTCAATCCGGAAAGCCGCCTCTGGGACGTCATTGTAGATCCTGCCCGCAAGATCCGAATCGGCAACAAGCTGTATTTCGAGAACGGCCTCATTGCCGAGGTCATCGACAACACGACCTCACGTGGCCGGACCATCCGGTTCGTGTTCGAGGGCAGCAATGAAGAGCTGTACGAAAAGATTGACGAGATCGGGGAAACGCCCATCCCACCGTATCTGAAGCGGGATGTGGAGCCCGAGGATCGGGAGCGCTACCAGACCATGTTCGCTGCGGAGCGGGGTGCGGTGGCCGCACCGACCGCAGGCCTTCACTTTACGCCGGACTTGATATCGGCCCTTGAGAAGAAAGGCGTGGACATTCTCCCCGTCACCCTGCACACGGGACTGGGGACCTTTCGTCCCGTGGAAGTCGAGGACCTGACGAAGCATCGCATGGACAGCGAGTTCTACCATGTGACGCCGGAGGTGGCAGAGCGTGCCAATGTGGCACTTGAGTCGTCGGCGAATACAGTCACGGCCGTCGGTACGACCGTCGTCCGTGCCATCGAATCCAGCCTCTCCGCCGCGTACAACCTGAAGGCGAATATTGGCTGGACCGATAAGTTTATTTACCCCCCGTACGAATTCCATATCACCGAGCGCCTCATCACCAACTTCCACATGCCTCGCAGCACGCTCATGATGCTCATTGCGGCCTTTGCCGGGTATGATTTCATGCGCGAGGCGTATGATGTGGCCATCAAGGAGAAATACCGATTGTTCTCCTTTGGTGATGCCATGCTCATCATCTGATCCAGCCCGGCTGGCGCCCTACCCGGCGCAAGCAGCCTTTTCCACCCGCTATTCCGCCCCGCTCGTACCATGTCATCCACCGGACAGGTTGCCGTCATCATCCCTGCTGCAGGGCAGGGTACGCGGTTGGGTGGTCACCGGAAGCAGTTCCGGGTACTCGGGGGGAAGTCAGTTCTGTTACAGACCCTGCTTGTGTTCGAGCGGCACGCCCGTGTTGACCATATCGTTGTAGCCACGCCTGCCGATGCCGTGGAGCCGTTGGCTGTTGAGCTGAGGCGCGTGGGCATCTCCAAGCTCCAAGGGGTTGTGGCAGGCGGGGATTCGCGACAGGCTTCGGTACACGCCGCTTTGCGTGTTCTGCCCGAGGCGGTGGACGTCGTGCTCATCCATGATGCTGTCCGCCCCTTTGTCAGGATGTCCTCCGTCGAGCAGGTCATCGATGAAACACGGCGCTCGGGAGCAGCCTCGCTCGCCCTTCCCATTACGGATACGGTGCGGCGAATCAAGGCAGTCGACGGGCAGGTCTGTTTTGGAGATACGGTGCCTCGAGAGCAGCTCGTGCGCATCCAGACCCCGCAAGGTTTTCGCACGTCGTGGCTCCGGGAGGCGCATGAGAAGGCAGAGCAGGAGGGATGGCAAGCCACCGATGACGTGCACCTTGTGCAGAAGATGGGCCACACCGTTCATGCCGTGCCGGGTGCCCGCATGAACCTGAAGATCACGACACTCGAGGACTGGGATGAGGCGCTGCGGTACTGGCCCCAGTGGGAACACATCCTGGCCCGAGAGGAACGGGAGCACATCGTCGGGCAGGAGACCCGCTGAGCCATGCGCATAGGATTTGGATACGATGTTCATCGTCTGGTGCCCGGGCGTCCACTCATTCTGGGCGGGGTAGTCATTGATCATCCTGAGGGTCTCGATGGTCACTCGGACGCTGATGTGTTGCTGCACGCCATTACCGATGCCGTCCTGGGTGCGGCTGCCATGGGAGATATCGGTAGTCATTTCCCGGATACGGATCCAGCCTACAAGGATGCTGACTCCGTCGTGCTCCTGCAGGAAGTCCTGCGTCGGGTGGGGAAGCGGCAGTTCAGGCTGGTCAACATCGATGCGACCATTGCCGCGCAGGCTCCCAAGCTGCGCCCGCATATTGATGCCATGCGCAGCAACATTGCCCGGGTCTCTGGTCTATCCCTCGATGCCGTGTCGGTAAAGGCAACGACAACCGAACAGCTCGGCTTTGTGGGGGCGAAAGAGGGCATGGCCGCCTATGCGGTTTGCCTTATTGAGGGTGTGTGATGGGGGATATACTGCTGGACATCGTGGAATGGATGACCACGCTGCCACCGATCTGGGCCTATGGCATTGTCCTGGGGATTTCCTGGTTGGAGAATGTTCTGCCGCCCATTCCGGGTGACATGGTTGTCGTTTTCGGCGGGTACATGGCCGGCCTGGAGCTGCTTGATGCCCCGTTGGTCATTGGATTAGCCACTTTGGGCGGTACACTTGGCTTCATGTCGATGTACTCCATAGGCCATCATTTAGGGACCAGTCTGCTGGAGCCTGACCGCTATCGATGGCTCCCCAAAAAGCGGATGGAACGGGTACGTGAGCGGCTCCAGAGGCAAGGATTCCTGATCGTGGCTGCCAATCGCTTTCTGAGTGGTTTGCGATCGGTCATCTCCATCACCGTTGGAATGGCGCACATGGACGTCGGGAAAACCTGGTTTTGGAGCGCATTCAGTTCGTTTGCGTGGTGCTGTTTGTTGACTGTTGCTGGGGTCGTTGTCGGGGAGAACTGGGAAATAGTCAGCAGGTACCTGAGCGCATGGGGAGGTCTGGTGCTTGCCTTTATCGTGGCCTTCGTACTCGTGCAGCTGGTACGATATCAGCGTGGACGCAACGGGAGCACCCGATAGGCTGAATACGGTTTCACGGATGGTTCATGACGGCCATTATTGACTTGCGGTACGTACCGTCCTAACTTTAAAGTCTGGCCAAAAATCTGCAAACGGGATCCTCGGGTCGCCACCTGCGGGCAATGGTCGTTCCCATGGTGGAACTTTGCTGGCATAGCTCAGCTGGTAGAGCAGCTGATTTGTAATCAGCAGGTCGGGGGTTCGAGTCCCTCTGCCAGCTCCAAATGGAGCACGTTGATCGGGTTCATCCCCCTGGTCGAAGACCAGTCGAGATGAGTGCGATTTGACATAACCCATGGACGGGTACCGAAGCGGTCAACCGGGCTGGACTGTAAATCCAGTGTCTTTCGACTTCGGAGGTTCGAATCCTCCCCCGTCCACACTGCACTGCGCCGTGCTTTTGATCAGGCGCCGAGCAGACTGCGTAAGCGGGAGTAGCTCAGTTGGTAGAGCATCAGCCTTCCAAGCTGAGGGTCGCGAGTTCGAACCTCGTCTCCCGCTCCATTTTTTTGTTTTGGTTTTGCCCTATTCTTTTGGCTTTGCCATATTTTTTTGGCTTTGCCATATTTTTTTAGCTTTGCCCTATTTTTTTGTTTCGCCCTATGGCTTGTCGAACTCTGATACGTCGAGTGGCTGATAGGGTGAGTAACTGATAGGGTGAAATTTCGCACCTCGATAGAATTGTGGCCGACACAATAAGGTGGGATGTCCGAGTGGCTAAAGGAGGCAGACTGTAAATCTGCTCGCGCAAGCGTACGTAGGTTCGAATCCTACTCCCACCAAATGAAGGTCGCAGACCTTATCTTTGCGTTAAGAAGAGGTGTCGTTAAGAGCCACCACACGTAGGAGCTCTGCGATAGATTTTTCAGCTGTGGTTTTATCAAAGTGTGGTTTTATAAAGATTGGTCTTTCGTGCTGGCATAGCTCAATTGGTAGAGCAACTGATTTGTAATCAGTAGGTTGCGGGTTCAAGTCCCACTGCCAGCTTTCCTTTTATCTTATCCCCTTATCTTATCCCCCTGAATATATCGTCTCTTCTGGTCCATCCTTTCAGCATCGCCTTCGCTCAGCCTTGGCCCTCGTCGTGCTTGTGGCTGATGGGTATTACGTCGTTCAGCAGAGGGAAGAGAGGAGCCTCTGGAAACCAATATGCTTGTTGAATTTCCCCTCTTTACAGTCAGAGCGCCCTTCAACATCAAAGACGAAGGGTAAAATAGACAAGTTATAACAATAGGTTATGGCGAACAAGCTCCCTTTTGGCTTGCCCCACGGTAGGATACCTGCCACCGACTGGTGCTTTTCATCAATTCATATTCATTTTGTGGCTTAAATTGCTTCTCGTAAATATTTTTGATACCTTGCGCCGTTCTAGATTCCTTAATAGGAGGTGAGTTTTGGCTTCAAAGACAGGCAGCGTGAACGCTGGTAAATCAAAGGCTTTCAACAAATCTAAAGCCGCGAAAGATACCGGTGGGTCATCGAGCAAGTCGTCTGTAAAGAAAGCCAAAGCGGAGCGCTCAGTGAGCCCACGCTCGTCTGGTGGCGAGGGAGTAATGGGTCAGTCCGCTTCATTCTTTCGAGAGAGCATCGATGAGCTCAAGAAAGTAACGACGCCGACCAAGCAGGAAACAGTGCAAGCGACGATCGTAACGATCATTATCATGGTGTTTGTCGCATTGTGTTTGTTTTTGCTCGACTTCCTTTTCGGTAATCTCATGGAGAGCGTGTTAGGATAGCGTGTGCGGCTGTAGAGTTTAGGCGGCTGTAGAGTT
>JAFMNH010000034.1 GCA_017859335.1 Rhodothermales bacterium
GCCTGCGCTTTGCTATCCGTGAAGGCGGTCGGACGGTCGGTGCCGGCGTTGTGTCGAAAATCCTCGACTGATCCCGGCCTACGAAACAACAGTTATCCAGCTAGCGCTGAGTAGACAGACATGGCAGCAAGTCAGAAAATCAGAATCAAGCTCAAGTCTTTCGATCATTCCTTGATCGACAAGAGCTCCGAGAAAATCATCAAGACCGTCAAGTCCACGGGTGCGGTCGTGAGCGGACCTATTCCGCTTCCAACACGCAAGTCGGTGTACACGGTTCTCCGGAGTCCTCACGTCAACAAGAAGAGCCGTGAGCAATTCGAAACGCGCTCCCACAAGCGCCTGATTGACATTCTGTCCACGAGCAGCAAAACGGTGGATGCCCTGATGAAGCTGGAGCTTCCTAGTGGCGTCGATGTCGAGATCAAGGTCTGACGTACCGTTAACTATCTGGTCACAGTAACCACAACAACCCCAGTACCATGCGTAAGCTTTTCCCATTCCTCATGATTTTCGGGCTGATCGTTTTCACTGCCTGTGACAGCGACAGCAACGGCGATGACAGCATGTCGGATACCGAGATGCTCGTAGGCACGTGGGCCGTTTCCGGACTGACGGATGCCTCCGGAGATCGTTCTGCCGGTCTTGTGGAGTCCTACAACTCCGTTCTGATCACCCTGGGCGCCGACGCCAGCGTAAGAATGGCGGTCGATGCCAAAGTGCCGGAAGCCAGCCTTACGGCTACAGGCACGCACGTTGTAGATGAGACGGGCATGACCATGACGGCCACGCTCGAAGTGCTCGGTCAGCCGACGCCTCTGACGTTCGCCTACATGTTCCACGACGATGATATGCTGCACCTGACGCCTGTGCCAAGCACCACCATCCTGCTCGGCGTGCTGTTCCAGACGCAGTACACGGATCCTGTGGAATTCACCTTCACCAGAGTCGGCTGAGCCGCCTCCGCTTACCAATCCGGCCGCGTTGAACCGGCCGATTACATCCAAGGATTGCAATGAGCAAAGGATTACTTGGAATCAAGGTCGGCATGACCTCCATCTTTGACGAAGCCAGTGGGGGACACTACCCCTGCACGGTCGTCTCTGTGGAGCCCAATGTCGTGACCCAGATTCGCACCGAAGAAAAGGATGGCTATCAGGCCATTCAGCTTGCCATCGGCGACAAGAAGGAAAAGCGTACGTCCAAGGCGATGCGCGGCCACTTCGAGTCTGCAGGTGTCAGCCCGAAACGTCACATCAGGGAGTTTCCCGCCGCCGACGATGCTGCCTATGCAGCCGGTGATGAGATTACCGCTTCAGATGTTTTTGAAGAGGGTGAGACCATTGACGTAACGGGTACGAGCAAGGGGAAAGGCTTCCAGGGCGTGGTAAAGCGTCATGGTTTTGCCGGTGTCAACGACGCTACCCACGGTCAGCATAACCGTCAGCGTGCGCCCGGGTCCATCGGGGCCGGTTCCGACCCCTCCCGCGTGTTCAAGGGCATGCGCATGGCCGGCCGGACAGGTAACGACCGGGTTACGGTCAAGAACCTGCAGGTGCTCCGGATTATGGCTGATCAGAACGCCGTTCTGATCAGTGGAGCCATTCCTGGACCGAAAAACGGTCTTGTTGAACTGAAAAAGAAACAGTAAGCCGCGTATCAGGCAATGAAAGTCAAGATCTACAAGCAGGACGGTACGGCTACCAAAAAGTCCGTCACGCTGGATGAAAAGGTGTTCGGCGCGGAGCCGAATGATCATGCCATCTGGCTCGACGTTCGCCGGATCCAGGCCAATGCCCGCCAGGGTACGCACAAGGCCAAGGAGCGTGGCGAAGTGGCAGGAAGTACGCGGAAACTGTACCGTCAGAAAGGTACGGGTAATGCGCGGTCGGGTAGTGCCAAGAGCCCTGTACGCAAATCCGGGGGTACCATCTTCGGACCCAAGCCGCGTAACTACGGCATCAAGGTGAATCGCAAGACCCAGCACGTTGCACGCCGCAGTGCGTTGGCCTACAAGGCCAAGGACAATGCCATCCATGTTGTCGAGAATTTCGACATGGAGACGCCCAGCACCAGCACGCTCAAGGGCATGCTTAATGGGATGGAGCTTTCCGGTAAAAGCGTTCTGCTCCTTACCGGTGGGCATAATGGCAATGTGTACCACAGCGGACGCAACGTGCCCAAAATGACTGTTCGCAACGCTGCCGATTGCTCAACGCTTGACATCATGAAGGCGCAGGTCGTCGTCATGCAGGAAGCGGCCGTTGACAACCTCGTAAGCCAGCTGGGTAACGCCGAAGGCTGATTCCCAGGCATCAAGCAAACTGCAAGACAATGAGCAACGACATCCTCATCCGCCCGCTGGTTACCGAGAAGCTGACCGCCCTCATGGAAAACGGTCACTACTGCTTCCAGGTCGCCAAGGGTGCCAACAAGGTCGAGATCCGCAACGCGGTGGAATCCCGCTATCCTGGTATCAAGATCAAGGAAGTCCGGACCATGGTGGTCCGTGGAAAGCGTCGCACGCAGATGACGCGTCGTGGTCGAGTGGAAGGAAGACGTTCGGCATACAAAAAAGCCATCGTAACCCTGACGCCAGACAGCGAGCAGATCGACTTCTTCGAAGAAATCTAGTCGGCCCTTTCGGGGTTCGACCCTGAAGCCAAATCACCAGATCCATGGCTATCAAGAAACTCAAACCAAATACTCCGGGGCAGCGCTTCCGCTCGGTATCGGCATTCGAGACCATCACGAAGTCCGAGCCGGAAAAGAGCTTGCTCGCACCGCTGAAGCACAAGGCTGGCCGTAACAATACGGGCCGGATCATGGTGCGTCACCAAGGCGGTGGGCACAAGCGTCGCTACCGGATCATCGATTTCAAGCGCAACAAGGTTGGTATTCCCGCCAAGGTCGCTTCCATCGAGTACGATCCGAACCGCTCGGCGCGTATCGCCCTGCTGGTCTATGCCGATGGCGAAAAGCGCTACATCATCGCTCCGAATGAGCTGAAGGTCGGTCAGACCGTTTCCAACGGCCCTGATGCACCTCCCGAGGCCGGCAACTGCCTGCCACTGTCCAAGATTCCGATGGGTTCGATGGTGCACGCCATCGAAATGAAGCCGGGTAAAGGCGCCCAGATGGCACGCAGTGCGGGTACGTATGCCCAGCTGACGGCCCGTGAGGACAAGTACGCCGTTCTCAAGCTGCCCTCGGGCGAGACGCGCAAGGTTCCGGTTGACTGCTCGGCGACGATTGGCACGACGTCCAACCCGGACCACATGAACATTGACATCGGAAAGGCAGGGCGTAAGCGCTGGCTCGGTGTCCGGCCGAAGACCCGCGGTGTGGCCATGAACCCGATCGATCACCCGATGGGTGGTGGTGAAGGAAAGGCATCCGGTGGTCACCCGAAATCTCCGACTGGCGTCATGGCCAAGGGATTCAAGACTCGTAAGAAGAAAAATCAGTCCGACAAGTACATCGTACGCCGTCGCAAGAAGAAGTAAACATGGCTCGGTCACTAAAAAAAGGACCTTTCATCCACTACAAGCTCCAGAAGAAGGTGGATGATCTTAACCAGTCTGGTAAGAAAAAGGTCATCAAAACCTGGAGCCGCGCGTCCATGATCACGCCGGAATTCGTCGGACTGACCTTTGCCGTGCACAACGGCAAGCAGTTCGTCCCGGTGTACGTAACGGAGAACATGGTAGGTCATCGCTTGGGAGAATTTGCTCCGACGCGTTTCTACCGTGGCCATGCCGGAACGGCCAAGGACAGTAGAGGACGCTAAATATCAACCGCCGGCTCGCGAGGGTAGGCGGCCAATCCACCTGAGAACATGGAAGCAAGAGCTGTTCGCAAGCACATTCGGAGTTCACCGCGCAAGATGCGGACCGTGGTCAATGTTGTCCGCGGTAAGCGTGTCGCCGAGGCACTGAACACACTGAACTTTCTACCGCAGAAAGTCACCCGGACCGTAAAGTTGACCATTCTGTCGGCGGTGCACAACCTGATCGACCAGAACAAGGACGAGCGCATCGATGAGGAGCAGCTGGTCGTCAGCGAAATCCGGGTGGACGAAGGTCCTGCCTTCAAACGGTTCCGTCCGGTATCCCGTGGTCGGGCTCACCCGATCCTCAAGCGCACATGCCACCTGACAGTGGTCGTGTCCGATCCGAATGCCACCGATGTTGCCGCTGAAACGGCCAACGTCGAGGCAGCGGTCGTAGAAGACGACGCATAAGCGAGCGCCCCGTAACCCCTGATAAATCAGAGCACACCCCAATGGGTCAGAAAACACATCCAATCGGCTTTCGTCTCGGAGTAATTCGAGGATGGGACTCCAACTGGTTCGCCGGCAAGGATTACGCCGAGAAGCTGGTTGAGGATGATGAAATCCGTAACTACCTGTCTGCCCGTCTCAAGCGCGCAGGACTTTCCCGCGTCGTCATTGAGCGCACGCCCAAGCGTGTCATCTTGACGCTTCACACTTCCCGTCCCGGTGTTGTCATCGGACGCGGCGGTGCTGAGGTCGAGAAGCTTCGCGAGGAGATCAAGAAGCTCACGAGCAAGGACATCCAGATCAACATCAACGAGATCAAGCGTCCGGAGCTGGATGCTTCGTTGGTGGCACAGAATATCGCTCAGCAGCTCGAGGGTCGGGTTTCTTTCCGTCGGGCTATGAAGCAGGCTATCACGGCATCGATGCGCATGGGCGCGGAAGGTATTCGTATCAAGGTAGGCGGTCGTCTTGGTGGTGCCGAGATGGGGCGTACTGAGCAGTATCTGGAGGGTCGCGTGCCGCTGCACACGATTCGTGCCGACATCGATTACGCTGTTGCCACGGCGTACACGATCTATGGTACGACTGGTGTCAAGGTCTGGATTTACCGGGGTGAGATTCTCGGCAAGCCTGATCTCAGCCCGAACGTTGCCGCCCAGCGTCAGCAGATGCAGCAGATGGAGTCCGACCGTGGTCGCGGGCGTCGTGGACGTCG
The DNA here is from genome assembly GCA_017859335.1 of Rhodothermales bacterium. Classification (GTDB taxonomy): domain Bacteria; phylum Bacteroidota; class Rhodothermia; order Rhodothermales; family UBA10348; genus JAAZVD01. The sequence goes on from JAFMNH010000034.1 coordinate 4,995, forward strand.
TGACGAAAGCCGGGGTCGCGGAGGACGAGGCGGTCGCGGCGGTCGTGACGGCGGTCGCGGACAATCCAACCGCTAATCAATCGATTTCAGTCTGAAAGCCGGCGTCTTCCGGCACAGAAGAGAGAGGAAACACCATGTTAATGCCAAAGCGCGTCAAGCGCCGCCGCGTACAAAAGGGGAGAATCAAGGGCACGGCCACCCGTGGTGCCAAGGTCAGCTTCGGCGATTTCGGCATCAAGGCTCTTGAGCCTGGTCGCATCACGAGCCGCCAGATCGAGGCGTCTCGTATTGCCATGACACGTCACCTCAAGCGTACTGGTAAAGTGTGGATCCGGATTTTCCCGGACAAGCCGATTACCAAAAAGCCTGCTGAAACCCGCATGGGTAAGGGAAAGGGGGTACCCGAGTATTGGGTTGCCGTCGTCAAGCCGGGGCGGATCCTGTTTGAGGTCGGTGGTGGTATCGAGCTCGAACTGGCCAAGGAAGCCATGCGCCGCGCGCAGCAGAAGCTCCCCATCAAAACGAAGGTCGTCGTTCGGCCCGATTACACAGCCTGAGGTATAGCGACATGAAGGCCAAGGAAATAAGGGATCTCAGCACGGAAGAGATCAAGTCCCAGATCGCGGAAGAGAGAGAGCAGCTCAACACCCTGCAGTTCCAGCACGCGATTGCGGATTTACAGAATCCAATGATTCTCCGTGACAAACGCCGCTTCATTGCACGCCTCGAGACGATCCTTAAGGAACGTCAACTGGCAGAAGAAACGGCCTGACACACATTTAAACGGTAGTTGGTGAGGAAACGGTAAACGGCTCACCAAGCCCACTATGACAATGGAAGCACAAACACCCAGAAACGCACGTAAAGAACGAGTCGGTCTTGTTGTAAGCAGCAAGATGGACAAGAGCATTACGGTCGCCATCGAACGTCGGATGAAACACCCGATGTACGGCAAGTTTGTCAAGCAGACGACCAAGCTGATGGCGCATGACGAAAACAACGACGCGGGCGAAGGCGATACGGTCCGCATCATGGAAACCCGTCCGATCAGCAAGAACAAGCGCTGGAGACTGGTTGAAGTCGTCGAACGCGCCAAGTAATCCACTGGCTACCAGCCTGCATCCTACAGGTCAGTCATTCAGCTGACAACGCCAATCGAGCAAAGTCATGATCCAGCAAGAATCCAGACTCAAAGTTGCCGACAACAGCGGTGCGAAGGAAGTCCTCTGCATCCGTGTCCTCGGCGGCTCAAAGCGTCGGTACGCCCGCGTGGGCGACAAAATCGTTGTGTCGGTCAAATCGGCCATTCCGGGTGGAAACATCAAGAAGGGGGAAGTATCCCAGGCGGTCGTTGTTCGCACCCGCAAGGAATACCGTCGTCCTGACGGCTCTTACATCCGTTTCGACGAGAATGCGGCGGTCCTGCTCAACGCACAGGGCGAACCGCGCGGCACGCGCATCTTCGGGCCAGTGGCTCGCGAGCTTCGTGAGAAGCAGTTCATGCGTATCGTGTCCCTCGCACCCGAGGTGCTCTGATCAGGAGCTGATTACCATTTGTCCCATGACGGCACCCTGATTGGGGTGTCATGAACAGAGAAACCCATGCCACGGAAGCATAACAAGCAGAACAAGCTGCACATCCGCAAAGGCGACATGGTCCGCGTCCTGTCGGGTAACGACAAGGGAAAGGAAGGGAAAGTCCTCCGCGTCTTCCCGGAAAAGGAGCGTGTCATCATCGAAGGTGTGAATGTTCGCATCCGTCACACGCGCCCGAACCAGCTCTACCCACAGGGCGGTCGGATCCAGCAGGAGATGGCTATCCATGCATCAAACGTGATGCCCCTGGACAGCAACGGAGATGCCACGCGTGTTGGCCGCAAGAAAATCGAAGATTCGGACACCGGCCGGTCCCGGTGGGTCCGAGTGGCAGCTACGACGGGCGAGGAGCTCGACAGCTGATCCCGTCACCTTATTAAAGCGCAACAAGCGTAGCAACCAATCAGAATCATGGACGGTTACGTACCAAGACTCAAGGCGAAGTATCAGGAAGAGATCCTGCCTGAGCTTACCAAGCAGTTCGAATATGCGAATGTGATGCAGGTGCCTCGCCTCGTCAAAATCAGCATCAACAAGGGTGTCGGTGAAGCCGCCATCAACAAGAAGGTGCTCGACGAAGCGGTGGAGGAATTGCGTATCATCACGGGGCAGCATCCTGTTGTCCGCAAGGCACGCAAGGCAGTCTCGAACTTCAAGATCCGCGAAGGCATGCCCATTGGCGCCTCGGTCACCCTGCGTGGAGAGCGGATGTATGAATTCATGGATCGTCTGATCACGCTTGCCCTTCCGCGTGTTCGTGACTTCCGTGGTATCCCTGACCGCTCGTTCGACGGCCGCGGCAATTACACGCTAGGCATCAAGGAGCAAATCGTATTTCCGGAAATCAACGTCGACACGGTCGGACGTATTTCCGGTCTGGACGTCACATTTGTGACGACCGCCGAAACGGATGAAGAAGGAATCGCGCTTCTGAAGGCATTTGGAATGCCTTTCGTACGCCGCGACGCTGCTTGATTCGCGACTTTTGAACACAGAGACCAACTGAACAATGGCCAAGAAAAGCTGGATTGCCCGTGAGCGTAAGCGCAAACGCACGGTGGAGAAATACGCCAAGCGTCGTGCAGCCTTGAAGGCAGCTGGAGATTACGAAGGTCTGCAGAAGCTCCCGCGTAATGCGAGCCCCGTTCGCATGCGCAACCGGTGCCAACTGACGGGCCGCTCCCGCGGCTACCTTCGCACCTTCGGCCTGTGCCGTATCGCCTTCCGCGACCTGGCACGCGCCGGACACATTCCCGGCGTCCGTAAATCCTCCTGGTAGGTGTGGGCCTGCGGCCCATCCTCCGCATTCGTTCACGCTGACAGGCGTCTGCAAGGAGCAGGCGAACCGGTAGCAACACGAGAATACATACGATGAACGTAGTAGACCCTGTAGCTGATTATCTGACGCGCATCCGCAACGCGCAGCAGTCCGCGCACCGGCATGTCGATATCCCGGCATCCAAGCTCAAGCGCGCCATGACCCAGATCCTTCTTGACAAAGGATATGTGCGTCGATTCATAAATGTGGATGATGGCAAGCAAGGCCTCATCCGCATTTACCTGAAGTACGAGAAAGACGGAACGCCGGTCATCCGCTCCATCAAGCGGGCGTCCAAACCGGGTCTTCGCTACTACACGGGTGCAGACACCCTGCCCCGCGTCCGCGGAGGTCTTGGGGTCGCCATCATCTCGACGTCACGCGGCGTCATGACGGACAAAGAAGCACGCGCCAACAACATTGGCGGTGAAGTTCTGGCCTACGTCTACTAGACGGACGTTCTGATCAACTTTTATTGAAACGCATCGAGAGAAACAATGTCACGAGTTGGAAACGCACCGATCGCGGTCTCTGACGCTGTAAAGGTCGATATCGCATCGAACAACCTGGTGACGGTATCCGGTCCCAAGGGGGAGCTTTCCCTGCAGGTGGATCCGGAAATCAACCTGAAACTGGATGAAGGTGAACTGACGGTTTCGCGGCCCACCAACCAGAAGCGTCATCGTGCCATGCACGGTCTGTATCGCTCCCTGCTGGACAACATGGTCGTGGGCGTCTCGGAAGGCTACAAGAAGGAGCTCGAGATCATCGGTGTCGGTTTCCGCGCAGCGGTTGCCAACGGTGTCCTTGAACTGGCTCTTGGATTCTCCCATCCGATCTACTTCGTGCCGCCGGAAGGCGTCTCCGTCGAGGTGGACACCAAGCGTCCAGGCAGCAAGAATACCTTCATCATTATCGAAGGGGCCAACAAGCAGATGGTTGGTCAGGTAGCTGCCAAGATCAGATCCTTGCGTCCGCCGGAGCCCTACAAAGGGAAGGGCGTCCGCTACGTTGACGAGTACGTCCGCCGCAAAGCCGGTAAGACCGCCGCTCGTTGATCCAATTCCAACGCATGCACACCGTAGGGTCGGAAATCCTCCGGTAAAACAGAGATACCATGCCTATCACAAAACTTCAGCGCCGCACCCGTGTCAAGCGGGGGATCCGCAAGAAGATCACGGGTACGCCCGAGCGTCCTCGTCTGACCGTATTCCGGTCAAACAAGAATATCTACGCCCAGATCGTGGACGATCTCAATGGTCACACGCTGGCTGCAGCCAACAGCCTGCAGGATGGTAACGCGTCAGGAAAACCTGTCGATACCGCCAATGCAGTGGGAAAAGCCTTGGCAGAGGCCGCCAAAGAAGCAGGTATCGCAACGGTCATTTTCGACCGTAACGGATACCGGTATCACGGGAGGGTCAAAGCGCTTGCCGAAGGCGCCCGTGAAGGCGGACTTACATTCTGAACCGGCTCACCGGAAACCATCGAACACATCGAATCATGGCCAAAGGAAGAAATCGTCAAAATCGTGACCGCACCGGAGACTCCCAGATTGAATGGGTTGAGCGTCTGGTATCTGTCAAACGTGTAGCCAAAGTGGTGAAAGGGGGACGTCGTTTCTCTTTCAACGCGGTTGTCGTTGTCGGTGACGGAAATGGGTCCGTAGGTACCGGCCTGGGCAAGGCCAATGAGGTGTCCAGCGCCATTGCCAAGGGCACGGAAGATGCCAAGAAGAACCTGCTGCGCGTGCCCATGCGCAAGGGCACAGTGCCTCATCCGGTAGTGGGCAAGCAGGACGCTGGTCAGGTGCTCCTCAAGCCGGCATCCCACGGTACGGGTGTCATTGCCGGTGGTGGTGTGCGTGCCGTTCTCGAGTGCGCCGGATTCACCGACATTCTGTCCAAGTCGCTCGGATCAAGCAATCCGCACAACCAGGTGGGCGCCACCATGGATGCTCTTCGTAATTTGGAGGATCCCATGGAGGTAGCAAAACGCCGACAGGTACCCCTCACTCGCGTATTCGAGGGATAATCGCCGTGCCCGAGGGAAGACTCCCGACGGCCAGCCACCCCATTTGAACGTATATATCAATGGCCAAGCTCAAGATTACACAGGTACGAAGCGCCATCGGACGCACGGCACAGCAGAAAAAAGTTGTTGCGGCCCTGGGCCTTCGTCGCCTCAATCAAACGGTGGAACACGATGACAGCCCCCGTATCCGCGGCATGCTGGCAAAAGTATCCCACTTGGTCCGTATCGAAGACGCCTGAATCAGGTCTCGGTCCGGTCTGAACAGATTTTCCAACAACAAGCGAGTCCTGCCATGGGTAGGGCGATTGTAGCAATATCATGGATCTTTCCAATCTGAAGCCCGCAAAAGGGGCTACGAAATCCCGCAAGCGCATTGGTCGTGGCCAAGGCTCCGGCTACGGTGGTCACACGGCAACCAAAGGAAACAAGGGTCAGAAAGCGCGCAGCGGTGGTAAAATTCCGGTCTGGTTCGAAGGGGGACAGATGCCCCTTCAGCGCCGTATTCCCAAGTACGGATTCAAGAACCCATTCCGGACAGAGTATCATGCCGTGAACGTGTCGAAGCTGGCCGATCTGGTCGCTTCGGGCGCCGTCGAGGCATCCGCCGAGATCACGCCTGATGTACTTCGCTCCAAGGGCCTTATCGGCAAAGGGGAGCTCGTCAAAGTATTGGGCGGTGGCGATATTGATGTTGCGCTCAACATCAAGGCACATGCATACAGCAAGACGGCGAAGGAGAAAATCGAGAAAGCTGGAGGAACGGCAGACGTCCTCTAGGACGCCGTCCTCCGTATCGATTCCACTGGCAACCCGAACCCGGCCCGCCAAGAGGGCCTGACGCAACACCATCATGGCTGGATTTACTGAAAGTATCCGCAACATCTGGAAGATTGAGGAGCTTCGCCGACGCATCCTGTATACGGTCGGCCTGCTGGTCATCTATCGCCTCGGCGCCTTTGTCACCCTGCCCGGGGTAGACGCCAGTGCGCTGGCGGAGATCAATGCGAGTGCCGATCCGAATAACCTCCTGGGCTTGCTCGACCTGTTCGTTGGTGGCGCGTTCAGTGCTGCCGGTATCTTCGCGCTGGGCATCATGCCGTACATCACGGCCTCGATCGTGATCCAGCTCATGGGCGCCGTGGTACCGTACTTCCAGAAGCTCCAACGCGAAGGAGAGGAGGGACGTCGCAAGATCACCCAGCTGACCAGGTACGGCACCATCCTGGTAACAGCGCTTCAGTCCATCGGCTTTGCCATCAACCTTCAGTACGGCGCGACGGGACAAGCCATCGTGATCGGAGAGACCTTCTTCATGATCTCGACGGTCATCGTCCTTACCTCCGGTACCATGTTCGTCATGTGGCTCGGTGAGCGCATCACTGAAAACGGTATCGGGAACGGGATTTCCCTGATCATCATGATCGGGATCGTCGCGTTCCTTCCGACCTCCCTGCTCAACGAGTTCGAATTGTCCAGCAACCTGTTCATCTTCCTCCTGGAGATCGCGGTGCTTGGTCTGGTTACGGCGGGCGTCGTATTGGTGACTCAGGGTACGCGTCGCGTCCCGGTGCAGTATGCCAAGCGGGTGGTTGGTCGCAAGGTCTACGGGGGTTCGACACAGTACCTGCCCCTCAAGGTCAACGCAGCGGGGGTCATGCCCATTATCTTCGCTCAGTCCATCATGTTCGTCCCCGCTACGTTTGCGACCATGTTTCCGGATTCTGCCTTCATGCAGCAGATGGGCGTTTTCTTTACCGATATCTCCAGCTGGGGGTATTCGTCCATCTTCTTCGTGATCTGTGTGTTCTTCACCTACTTCTACACGGCCATTGCCGTGAATCCGAAGGAGATGGCGGATACGATGAAGCGCCAGGGCGGCTTCGTTCCGGGTATCCGCCCAGGCAAGCAGACCTCCGAGTTCATCGACAACATCCTGACGCGCATCACGCTGCCTGGGTCGATTTTCCTTGGTCTCGTAGCCATTTTCCCGGCCTTCGCCATCCAGTTTGGAGTGACCTACGGCTTCGCCCAGTTCTTTGGCGGAACCTCACTGCTCATTCTCGTGGGTGTTACCCTCGATACCCTGCAGCAGGTCGAGAGCCATCTGCTCATGCGTCACTACGACGGTTTCATGAAGTCCGGTCGTGTCCGCGGACGTCGATAGTCTGAAGTAATGGTCCACCTCAAGAGCGACAAGGATATTGCCCGTCTGAAGGCATCCGCCGACCTGGTCGGACGGACGCTGGGTGAGGTGGCTTCCCGCATTGCTCCGGGCGTGACCACCAAGGAGTTGGACCGGATTGCTGAAGAGTACATCCGCGACCATGGTGCCGAACCGGCTTTCAAAGGCTACAAGGTCGGCAGCCTCGTTTTTCCAGCCACGCTCTGCACCTCGGTCAATGACCAGGTTGTTCACGGCATTCCGACCGACGAACCGCTGCAAGAAGGGGATATCCTCTCCGCAGACTGCGGTGTCTACCTGGATGGTTTCTATGGTGACAGCGCCTACACGTTTGCCGTTGGTCAGATCTCAGACGACACGCGTGCGCTCCTGACGACCACCTACGAAGCCTTGATGCTGGCCATCGGGCAGGCAACAACGGGGAAGCGTCTGGGAGACATCGGCGCTGCGGTGCAGAGTCATTGTGAGGCGCGGGGCTACGGCGTTGTCAAAGACCTTGTAGGCCACGGAATCGGTCGGAATCTGCACGAGGATCCGCAGGTGCCCAATTTTGGTCGCCCCGGCAGTGGCAGAAAGCTCAAGTCCGGATTGACCGTGTGTATCGAGCCCATGATCAACCGTGGCTCGGCCGCTGTCCGTACAGATGGGGACGGCTGGACGGTGAAAACGACTGATTCGTTGCCATCGGCACACTACGAACACATGATTGCGGTTCGCCCAGGCGAAGCCGACGTCCTGACCACTTTCCGCTACATCGAGGAAGCCCTCGACGAGCTACCCTACGAACAGACCTCCACAGCAGTTTATGGCTAAGCAGAAGCCCATCGAACAAGATGGCGAAGTGATTGAAGCACTCCCGAATGCTCAGTTCCGTGTTCGCCTTGAAAACGGGCATGAGATCTTGGGTCTTCTGTCCGGCAAGATGCGGATGTACTTCATCAAGATCTTGCCAGGCGACCGTGTAAAAGTAGAGCTCTCACCGTACGACCTGTCCAAGGGGCGTATTGTGTATCGCTATAAATGAGCGTTCTCCTGCAATAAACCTTCACATTTGCGTTGTGAACCCGCCGGTAACCGGTGCGTAACACATCGGCTAGAACCAAAAATGGATCAGCGTCGAGAGGCGCTGTCAAAACACCCCTGATTGACATGAAAGTGCGTGCAAGTGTCAAAAAACGCAGTTCAGACGACAAGATCGTTCGTCGTAAAGGCCGCGTTTACGTGATCAACAAGAAGAACCCGAAACACAAACAGCGTCAGGGATAGGCTTCGTGCCGTATTCCGCGCTCTATCGTTGGACCCATGCCACGAATTGCAGGACAAGACCTTAACGTCAAAAAGCGGGGTGAAATCGCCCTGACCGCCATCTTTGGAGTCGGTCGTCCCCGCGCCATCGAGATTCTCACGCGCTGTGATGTCGACCCGGACGAACGTCCGGAAAACTGGACGGAAGCCCAGACCAAGGCCATCCGCAAACTCATCGAGGACGAGTACGTCGTCGAGGGTAACCTGCGCACCGAGATTCAGCTGAATATCAAGCGTCTGATGGACATCGGCTGCTACCGCGGCTTGCGTCATCGTCGCGGACTTCCTGTTCGTGGTCAGCGTACGCAGACCAACGCACGTACCCGCAAGGGCAAGAAGAAGACGGTAGCCGGCAAGAAGGCCGCACCGCGCAAGTAATGTTCATCCCTGCCATCTGGCAGGACAGTTCAACCATCCCAAAACACCATGGCTAAAAGACAACGGGGCGGAGGACGCGCACGCAAGAAGAATGTGGTTGTTGAGTCCAATGGACAGGCTCACATCAAGGCCACGTTCAACAACGTGCAAATCACGCTCACGGATCAGTACGGGAATACGATTTCCTGGGCCAGCTCGGGCAAGATGGGTTTCAAGGGCAGCCGTAAGAACACCCCTTACGCCGCACAGGTAGCCGCTTCGGCTGCTGGCAAAGAAGCCCACGACCTCGGTCTGCGTCGCGTGGAAGTATTCGTAAAAGGTCCCGGATCCGGTCGTGAGTCTGCTGTTCGTGCCCTCTCGGCTGTAGGCCTTGAGATTGCCACGATCCGCGACGTCACTCCTGTTCCCCACAATGGCTGCCGGCCCCCGAAACGCCGCCGCGTCTGACGCGAACGGTACGATCTGCTTCTGCGGAAGCAGTGGTTCGGGACTAAGCCCGGCTATGGGCAGCGGAAAAGCGCCCATACGTTCAGGTAACTCCCTAAACGAGAGGTAAAGACATATGGCCCGTTACAGAGGCCCCAAACAGAAAATCGCGCGCCGCTTCAAGGAGCCGATTTTCGGCCCTTCCAAAGCGCTCGAGCGCAAACCCCATCCCCCGGGGCAACACGGTCGTAACCGTCGCCGCAAGGAAAGCGATTACGCCGTTCAGCTGAAGGAAAAGCAGAAAGCGAAGTACACGTATGGTGTGCTTGAGCGTCAATTCCGCAAGACCTTCGAGAAAGCCGCCAGCAAGAAAGGTGTAACGGGTGAGAACCTGTTGAAATTCCTCGAGGCGCGTCTCGACAACACGGTCTTCCGTCTCGGTTTCGCTCGCACCCGCCGTCAGGCCCGTCAGTTGGTCAACCATGGTCACATCATGGTCAATGGCCGTGTGGTGAACATTCCGTCGGCACAGCTCCGCAGTGGAGACATCATCGCCATGCGTCCGAAGAGCCGCAATTTGTCGCTCGTCTCCGACGCCATGGAGCGTACGCGCAAGGTCTTCCCTTGGCTAGAAGTGGATCACAAGCTTCTGCAGGGCAAGTTCCTCGATTACCCCAACCGTGAGGATATCCCGGAGAACATCAAGGAGCAGCTCATCGTCGAGCTCTACTCCAAGTAATCCGTCCTGATTCTTCTACGGGCGATGGGCCGGAGCCGCATCATTGGCACGGCGCATTGCATTCAGATCACTTATCAGAGATCATTCTGCTATGAGTACTTACTCGATCCAGATGCCCGACGGTGTCGAACTGGAAGAGACAACCGAAACGTATGGACGCTTTGTCATACAGCCGCTGGAGCGCGGTTTCGGGGTAACGATTGGTAACGCCCTTCGTCGTGTGCTGCTGTCTTCCCTTCAGGGGATTGCCATCACGGCGGTAAAGATTGACGGTGTGCAGCACGAATTCTCCACCCTCGAAGGGGTGACGGAAGACGTTGCTGACATCATCCTGAACCTCAAAGGTGTCCGGTTCCGTTCCAACGAGGGAGCAGACGGGAATATCAGCTTCATCGTGAAAGGCCCCGGTGCCTGGACGGCCAAGAATATTGCTGACGCCACCAGTGACTACGAGGTCCTGAACCCGGACCATCACATCGCAACCGTATCGGAAGGCACCAGTTTTTCGGTGGAGCTCCGCATGGAACGCGGGCGTGGTTACGTTCCGGGCGATGAGAACAAACGCGCAGATGACCCGATCGGCGTTGTGGCGATGGATGCCATCTTCACGCCCATCAAGAACGTGCGCTACACGGTCAACCAGACCCGCGTGGGCGAGAAGATCGATTTTGAAGCCCTCACCATCGAGGTGTCCACGGATGGTTCTGTCCTTCCTGAAGACGCTCTGGCTGCGGCCGCGCAGATCATGCGTGACCACGTCAACCTGTTCATCAAAATGGACCAGGAGCCCCAGCCAACGGAGGAAGAGAAAGAGGTCGACGCAGAAGTACAGCGGGTTCGCGAGCTCCTCAACCAATCGGTTGACGAGTTGGATCTGTCCGTACGGGCCCATAACTGCCTGAAAGCGGCCAACATTAAGACCATTGGCGACCTTGTACGTCGCGAAGAGTCCGAGATGCTCAAGTTCCGCAACTTCGGTCGCAAGTCACTCCAGGAACTGATGGCGGTCATTGAAGAGCGCAATCTGTCGTTCGGCATGGATGTCGATCGATTCCTCGAAGACGTCAAAGGATAAGCCAAGCGTCCCTGGTGGACGACAATTGATTCAATACCATGAGACACCAGAAAAAAGGATTCAAGCTTGGACGCACAGCGTCGCATCGCAAAGCGACGCTTGCCGCTCTGTCTACGGCGCTTATCCGTCACAAGCGAATCACAACTACACTGACGAAGGCGAAGGCCCTGCGTCAGTTCGCTGAGCCGGTAATCAACCGTGCGAAGGAAGACAGCACGCATAACCGTCGTGAGGTGTTTCGTCGCCTGCAGGACAAGCACGCTGTGACCGAGCTCTTCACAGAGATTGCCGACAAGATCAAGGACCGTCCGGGCGGGTACCTGCGCATTGTCAAGCTAGGACAGCGTGCGGGCGACTCGGCTGAAATGGCCATGATCGAGTTCGTTGATTTCAACGACGTCAAGCCGTTCGGTTCGAGCAATGACTCGAGCAAGAAGACGCGTCGCTCGGGTGGTCGTCGCAGTGGCGGTTCCGGCAAGGCAGCGTCTGCGCCGGCTTCTGAGGTAGGCGCTGCTGAAGAAGCACCGGCAGCCGAGGAAGCTGCCGCTACCGAAGAAGCACCGGCTGCTGAAGAGGTACCGGCCGCCGAGGAAGCTGCTGCTACCGAAGAAGCGCCTGCTGCTGAAGAGGCACCGGCCGCTGAGGAAGCTGCTGCTACTGAAGAAGCACCGGTGGCTGAGGAAGCTGTCGCTACCGAAGAAGCGCCTGCTGCTGAAGAGGCACCGGCAGCCGAGGAAGCTGCTGACGATTCGGATAGCGAAGAGAAGAAGGATGCGGATGCCTGAGTGGCACCCGTCTTCCGGTACAGATTGAGGGGCGGGCGCCATGGGCGCCCGCCCCTTTTTTGTTGGCTCGCTTTCGCCATCAAAAAGGAACAGCCGGGGGGATGGAGGTATAAAGATGTCCAATCATGATCGAAACCTCCGCCATATTGAAGGGCAGTGACCTCCGTGTCGAGACCCAGTATGCCGTGCTGCTCGAGGAGTTACTCGAGCTGTGTCGTGTCCACTTGCCGTCGGTGGACGAGGAATTCATTCGCCGTGCATTCCGCGTCAGCTATTGGGCCCATCGCAACGATCGTCGGGCTTCAGGTGAGTTGTATGTCGCACACCCGTTGGCGGTGGCCAGGATTTATGTCGAGCAGATTGGATTTGATGATGTAGGCGTGGCCGCGGCGCTTCTGCATGATGTTGTGGAAGACACGGAGATCTCCCTGGACTTCATACGGGAGGCCTTCGGTGAGCGCCTGGCACAGATCATCGACGGGTTGACCAAGATGTCCGGGGCCTTCGAGACGCGGGACGTGACCAAGGCCGAGAACGTGCGCAAGCTCATGCTCTCGATGGCGTCGGACATCCGGGTCATCTTTGTCAAGTTTGCCGATCGTCTACATAACATGCAGACGCTGGAGTCGCTGCCCGTTCACAAGCAGCTGCGGATAGCCAGCGAAACGCTGAACCTGTTCGCGCCCCTCGCGCATCGGTTCGGCTTCAATTCGCTCAAAAACCAGCTTGAAGACCTTTCTCTGGCTTACATACATCCGGACGAGTATAAGGAGATAACGACGGGCCTGAGGAATAGCCAGAGTGAAAGGGAAAGCTACATAGCTGGCTTCATTGAGCCGCTTCGCAATCGACTCGAGGATGATGGATTCACCTTCGATATCTACGGACGGTCCAAGAACCTCTATTCCATCTACAGGAAAATGAAGCGGCAGGACAAGCCGCTCAAGGAGATCTACGACATTTTTGCTATCCGTATCGTGCTGGAAGGGGAAGGTCCGAAAGGCAAAGAGGATTGCTGGCGGGTGTATTCGGTCATTACGGACCTGTTCAAACCTATTCCGGAGCGTTTCCGCGATTTCATATCAGTACCCAAGTCGAACGGATATCAAAGCCTGCACACGACCGTCCTGGGACCCCAGGGGCGGCGCGTTGAAATACAGATCCGTACGCGGGAGATGCACGAGGTTGCCGAAAAGGGCGTTGCAGCCCACTGGAAGTACAAGGAGGGGATGAAGAAGAACGATGAGGAGATGGACGAGTTGCTGACCTGGGTGCGCGACTTGTTGGAAGATCCGCAGTCGGAAACAGCTACTGATTTCGTGCGGGACTTCCGGCTCCATCTCTATGATGAGGAAATCTACATTTTCACACCCCGAGGCGATCTGTTCACGCTGCCGGTAGGGGCGACTCCCGTTGACTTTGCCTACCTGGTGCACACGCAGGTAGGCTCTCACTGTATAGGAGCCAAGGTGAACGGGAAAATGGTCCCACTCTCCCACGTACTCAAGAGCGGGGACCAGGTGGAAATCATCACCTCCAAAAAGCAGACGCCCAACCCGGATTGGATCAAATTCGTTGTCACCCAGAAGGCGCGCTCACGGATTCGCCATTGGACCAATCAGAAGCGACGAGAGGCCCAGATTCATGGTCGAGACCTGTGGGATAAGCGCTCGGCACGAGCTGGTCTTTCGATCTCAGACCAGGAACTGGCGCGGGTAGCTACGCGCCTCAAGTTTCCCAACCTGGACCAGCTCTTCTATGAGATGGGTTCTGGGCTCTACGATGTGAACGAGTTCATCAAGTCGGTACAGTCGGCGCAAAGGGAAGAGGAGACCAAGTCTGAGGAGGACACCTTACGGCTGCAGTACGAGTCGTTCATGGACAGCGCCCAGACCACGGGAAAACCCGCTCTGATGATTGACGGGGAGTTGCATTCCGATATTGCCACGGATTACGCAACATGTTGCAGCCCGATACCGGGAGACTCCGTATTCGGCTATCTGTCCCGAACAGGCACCATAAAGATCCACCGCATCAGTTGCCGCAATGCGCCCAATCTGATCCTGAACCGGGCCGACCGCATCATATCAGTCGAGTGGAGCCGGCAGAAGGACGTACAATTCATTGCTGCGCTTCGGGTGATGGGGGAGGATCGTGTCGGTATCCTGAACGACCTTACGCAGGTCATCTCCAAGAATCTCAAGACAAACATCCGATCCATCACTATTTCGACCGACGATGGTGTCTTTGAGGGGAATCTGGTCCTGTTCGTTCATGACCTGGACCATCTGCGTCGCTTGATCGACCGGATAAAGCGTATTGAGGGCATACACGGGGTTTATCGGTTTGAGGAGCAGGCAGATGAATCGTGAGGTAATAAACCGTTGAAAAACTGGCTTTTGGGGGAAGACTTCCGTTTATTTGTAGACTGTCTTGAACATACATCCCCCACCTGTCCCATCCATGTACATGAAGCCGAAAACGCTGACCAAAAAAGACGTTGCGCGCCGCGTTTCGGAGATCGTCGATGAACCCATCTATCGATGCGAGCCTTGGGTGGGAGCCGTTATTTCCTCCATCGGCCAGCTGATGATTGAGGCCGACCCAGATGTACGTATCGAGCTGAGGGATTTCGGTGTATTCGAGGTCAAAAAGACCCGGGCGAAGCCGAAAGCGCGCAACCCGAAAACCAATGAGACGGTTTTCATTCCAAGTCGGCGTAAAACCCACTTCAAGCCCAGCAAACGCATCAAGGCTGTTCTCCAGCAACCACTGTCGGAACTGGACTATGCCGTTCCACAGGGAAGCGCTGATTATCATCCCGAGGAAGCAGCGGTGGCTGATTGAGATCCCAGCAAGCTAGTCTCATGGGTCCTAAGGGTCGGTTGGTTGGTATCGATTATGGAACGAAACGCGTGGGCTTGGCCGTTTCGGATCCACTCGGTCTGTTCGCGCAGCCGGTAGGAACCTTCACGCCAACCGAGGCCATCGACGTGCTTGGGCGGGTCGATGCGGAGGACGGTATAGATGTGATTGTGATTGGCTGGCCGCTTGAGGAAAATGGATCGCATGGCAAGATGACGGGTTTGGTTGCGGAGTACATTCGCCGACTCAAGAAGAGGTTTCCAGACGTGGAGTTCGTCCGCCGGGATGAGCGCTACTCCTCGGAACACGCCAAGGAACTGATCAAAGCCGGTCAGCGTCCATCACTCAGGAAAACAGGACGCTCCCGCATTGACACGGCCGTAGCCGGGATGCTGCTGCAGGGGTATCTGGATGAGACCAGCCATCTGAACGACGCATGATTCTTCCCGTTTATTTGCTCGGAAACAACGTACTGCGCGAGCAGACGCAGGACCTGGATGGCAATTCGGATGAGATACAACGGTTGATTGATGATATGATCGAAACCATGCACGCGGCCCAGGGAATCGGCTTGGCCGCGCCGCAGATTGGTCGAAACGAGAGGATCTTCGTAGTGGACGTCTCGCCCATGGAGAACGAGTTCCAAGAGGCCGACATATCGATGCCTCCCCAACCCATGGTGTTCATCAACGCACAGATCGTTGACGAATCAGAAGATGAAAGTGAATACGAGGAGGGGTGTCTCTCCATCCCCGATATACATGAAGTGGTGGTGCGTCCAGAGTCACTGACGATGCGCTATCTCGATCGCGACTTTCAGCCGCATGAGCATACCTTTGACGGCGTGTTGGCTCGCGTTATTCAGCATGAGTACGATCATGTTGAGGGAGTGCTGTTCATTGATCATCTGACGGCATTCAAACGGCGCCTGCTCAAGCGTCGGCTTGAGGAGATCAAGGATGGTCAGACGGCGGCCGAGTATATCGTCCATGCAAGGGACAAGGGACCCATCCATCCCACATCCGATTGACACGTGGGCTCAGGATGAGCGGGCGAGGAGCATGATGACGACGAACAGGACGGCCTGAACGAGGACGATCATGGCTCCGGTAGGCGCATCAAGGGCCACGGACAGAACCAAGCCAATGACCGTTGATGCCATGGCCAGGGCCACGGACAGCCGCGTCATGCCTCCGAACGTGTGGGCCAAGAGGCGGGCCGATGCAGCTGGAACGACAATCCATGCCGCCACGAGCAGGATCCCGACTACCTTGAGGGACACTACGATGGTGGCAGCCAGCATGGTAATCAGCAGAAGGTCCCGGTGACGGGTTGGGGTTCCACTCACCCGCGCTGCCTCCTCATCAAACGTGGCATAGGCCCAATCCCCCCAGAGCCGGGGCAGCGTCAGCAAACCTGCTCCTACAAGCAATGCGCTGATCCCGAGATCGGCCGCAGTCACCGACAGCAGGGAGCCGAACAGATAGGAGAAGGCATCGGCATTACGACCGGTGGACAAGGAGAGGAACAGGATACCGAGGGCCACCGAGACAGAGAAGAAGATGCCTATGGCCGTATCGGCGGCCAATCGTGTATTGTCCCTGATCCACGCAATGCCGACACCAACAAGCAGGGTGAACGGAATGGCTATCCAGAGGGGCTGGATACCCAGAAAAAGGCCCAAGGCAATGCCACCGAATGCCGCGTGTCCGAGTCCTGCACCGAGAAAGGAAAGTCGGCGCTGAACGACGAACACGCCGTAGTAGCCGGCCAGTGCCGAGAGAAGCAAACCGGCTGCCAGGGCCCTGAGCATGAAGGGTTGTGTCAGGACGTCAACCATGATGACCTCCACCGAATACCCCGTGCGCATGGCCTACGTGGCCGAAGGCCTTGCGGATAGCCGCCTCGTTGATAGCTTCGTTCGTGGCGCCAAAACTGATTACCTCCTGGCTGAGCACCATGGCGTGCGACGCGTGATGGACGGCAACATCCCAGTCATGCGTGACCATGACGACTGTAGCCCCCGATGCGCTGCGAAAGCGCTCGACACATTCGAGCATGTCCTCCGCTCCTGCCACATCCACTCCGGCTGCCGGTTCGTCAAGGAATAGGTACGTTGGGTTGGAAATCAGGGCCCTGGCCAGGTAGACACGCTGGAGTTCTCCGCCCGACAGATTCCGGATCTGTTGACCCATGAGATGATCCGCCCGTACATGGGTCAGGGCATCAGCTACGACGCGTTCGCAATCGCGGTCCACGCGCCAGGGCCAGCGTCTCTTCAGAGCCGTTGCAACAAGTTCTTCAGTAAGCGCGGGAAAAGAGCGGTCCAACGTCTTGATTTGGGGTACGTAGCCCGTGGGGGCACCTGCCGGCTCAAATGTGATGGTACCCGTATGGGGTTGGAGCCCGAGAAGCGCACGGACCAGCGTGGATTTTCCACCACCGTTGGGTCCGATTACCGCCAAGAAAGCACCGGAGGGAAGATGGAAGCTGACGTCACGAAGAATTGATCGCTGAGCCGCTTCAACACAAACGTGGGAAGCAGTGATCATGGTGACGGAGGAGTCTGTCCCGTGGCGCGGGGCAAGTTGGTCAAGGACTGCATCATCCGCTCAAGATACGCCGGGTAGGAGGAAGTCGGACTGCCAACAGGATCTACCACTACGACATCCCATCCCTGCTCGGCTGCCAACCGCTTTTCCAGGCGATTCTCCAGGGCTTCCTGTACGATCAGGGTGGTACAGCCCTGTTCTGAGGCCCGGGAAACCAGCCTGGAGAGCGAAGCCGGAGAGGGCTCCACGTCCGGTGATACGGACAGGGGGCCAATAAAACGGAAGCCGAACCGATCCAGGAATCGATCCATGAAGGGTTGCGCCGTGATGAAGCACGCTTCCTCGTTATTGGATTGCCACTCGCTGGCGGCTTGGGCCAGCGAGTCCACCAGGATGCTGAGTCTGCTGGAAAAGATGGTAGCCTGGCGACGCATGGAGGAGCAGCCCTCCGCATAGACAGCGCAGAGCCTATCGGTCACCGCCGGAAGTGCCTCCATGACCAGCACGGGATCGGACCACATATGAGGATCCTGTCCTCCATGGTCATGAGTACTTTGCCCCGACTCGTCTCGATGGTCAGTCGAGCGGCCAGAGCTCAAGCTACCGGGCTTAAACAGAGCCAGGGAAGGACGTGAGGAAAGATCCGCCATCCACCCGTCAATGTCCGAGTGGGCATACACGATGAGCGAGGCGCGGTTCAGCGTCGCTATCTGGGAGGGCCGGGGAGCGTAGGCATGGGGGGAGATGCCCGGGGGGAGTAGTACGGAAACGGGACGTTCACCCACAACGGGTTGGATGATTCCATGCAAGGCGCCGAAGGTGGTCACAATGCCGGATTCGGCAGACTCCGGTATCTTTTCAGCCCCGCATCCGGGACTGAACGCGATGAGAACGAAAAGGGCCGCCAACGAGTGCATCCGGAATGGACTACCGGAACGACGGGTATCGGTCATTGCAGTGATTTCAGGTAAGCGGCAGCAATCCATTCGGCCGTATCCTCAAAGGGCCGATAGGTACAGCCCAGCTCGGTCACGGAGCGTG